>CAMDOZ010000127.1 GCA_945903705.1 Fidelibacterota bacterium
CCGGCGATGGTGGTGAGCAACGCCGTTGGCGGATCGTCAAGGCGCGGCGTGCAGGCAAGCAACCCTTTTGTGTAGGGATGCTTGGGCGCGGCAAAGATCTCATGCACCGTGCCGTTTTCAATGATGCGACCCGCGTACATGACCGCGACACGGTCCGCGAGACCGGCGACGACGCCGAGATCGTGGGTGATGAGCACGAAGGACGTGCCGTGGGACTCTTTTAGTTCGCGAATGAGATCGAGGATGAGCGCCTGCACCGTGACATCGAGCGCCGTCGTCGGCTCGTCGGCAATGACGAGTTCGGGCCCGCACAGAAGCGCCATGGCGAGTACGACGCGTTGGCGGAGCCCGCCCGAGAGTTCATGCGGATACATCGCAAGACGCCGCTCGGGCTCGGTCACCTGCACGCGGCCGAGCATGGTGACGGCCTGCGCGCGGGCGGCCTTGGCGTCGTAACCGCGGTGGCGCTGCAAGACCTCCGTCAGTTGACGGCCAACACGCATGTGAGGCGTGAGCGATGTCATGGGATCCTGGAACACCATGGCCAGGCGGTTGCCACGCACGGTGTTGAGCGTGCGCTCGTTCGCCTTGATAAGGTCGATGCCGCCGAAATGCGCCGATCCCGTCGCGCGGCCGTTGGCGGCGAGAAGGCCCATCACCGCCATGAAGGTCTGGCTTTTGCCCGAGCCCGACTCGCCGACGATGCCGAGGCATTCGCCTTTATTCACATGGAGCGAGACGTCGCTGACCGCGGCCACCTCGCCGTCGGGGGTGGCAAAGCGCACATTGAGGCCGGCGACGTCGAGGATGCGCGTCATCACCGGTCCTTCGGATCGAGGGCGTCGCGCAGGCCGTCGCCAAGGAAATTGAAACAGAAAAGCGTCGTGGTCATGAAGACCGCAGGCACGATCAGGGTGCGGGGATTCGCTTGAAGCTCCGCGGCGCCTTCGTTCAGGAGAACGCCCCAGCTGGTGAGCGGCTCCTGAACACCGAGGCCGAGGAAGGAGAGGAAACTTTCGAGCAGAATGACGTGCGGAATGGTGAGCGTGACGTAGACGATCACGACGCCCAAGACGTTGGGCACGATGTGGCGCGCGATGATGCTTGCGGTCGAGCCGCCCGAAGCGCGCGCCGCCTCGATGAATTCCTTGTTCTTTAGCGAGAGGGTCTGGCCGCGCACAATGCGGGCCATGGTGAGCCACTCCACCGCGCCGATGGCAAGGAACATGAGGATGAAATTGCGGCCGAACATGACCATGAGGATGATGACGAAGAAGGTGAGCGGCACGGAATAGAGAAGATCGACGAGCCGCATGAGAAGTTGATCGACGCGCCCGCCCATGAAGCCGGCGATAGCGCCGACGGTCACGCCGATGAAGAGGGCCACGAGAGTGGCAAGCAGACCGACCAGCAGAGAGACGCGGCCGCCGACAAGGGTGCGGGCGAGCAGGTCGCGGCCGACGGAGTCCGTGCCGAGATAGTGGCCGAGCTCCATGTTGGGCGGCATGGCTTCGACGTGGTCCCAATCAATAGCGTCATAGGACCACGGCAGGGCATAGGGCACGACGATGCAGGCGAGCGCTATGACGCCAAGGATGATCATACTGGCGACAGCAGCGCGGTTCTTGATGAGACGGCGCCAGGCGTCTTGCCAAAGACTGCGGCCCTCGACCTCACCGGCGGCATTCAGGGCTTCGCCGTGGAGTGATGCGAGATTGAAGCTACTCATAGCGCACCTTCGGATCGAGGAAGCCGTAGACCATATCGACGATGAGATTGGCGACGATCACGAAGGCCGCGGCGACAATGGTGACGCCCATGACAAGCGTATAGTCACGGTTGAGGGCGCCTTGCACGAAGTAGCGCCCGATGCCGGGAATTTGGAAGATCGTCTCGACCACCATGGAGCCGGTGAGCAGATAGGCGGTGGCGGGACCCAGGTAGGTCACCACCGGCGTCAACGCGGCTTTCATCGCATGACGGAGCACGACGGTGCGATACGGCAAACCTTTCGCGCGGGCCGTGCGCACATAGTTGGCGCGCAGGGTTTCGATCATGCTGGCCCGCGCGATGCGCGCGATATAGGCGATGAACGGCAACGCCAGCACCGTGACCGGAAGAATGCGGTTGGCGAACGCGCCGTCGTTCCATCCTCCGGCGGGAAGCTGGAAGGGCGTACCCCGGAGCCCGACGCCGAACGCTAAGATCAGAAGCTGGCCCATGACGAAGGTGGGAATGACAATGCCGATCATGGCAAAACCGGAGACGAAATAGTCGCGGGCGCTGTTCTGGGAGAGGGCCGCGATGATGCCGAGCGGAAGGCCCACAAGGATCGCGATGACGAGGGCCGAAAGACCGTTCTCGATGCTGACCGGCAAGCCTTGCGCGATCAGCTCGGTGACGGTGAAGTCCTTGTACTTGAACGACGGGCCGAAATCCCCGCGCAACAGATTGCCGAGGTAACTGAAGAATTGCTGCCAGAGCGGATCGTCGAGGTGATAGCGGGCGCGTAAATTCGCGAGCACCTCGGGCGGTACCGGCGCCTCGCCGTCGAACGGCCCGCCGGGCGCGAGACGCATAAGGAAGAAGCAGAAGAGAACGATTGCGAATAGGGTCGGCACCCCGATGAGAAGCCGCCGTGCAAAGTAGGACCACATGGGGCGCCTCTAGACCGAAGGTTCGGAGATGACGGTATTGGCGAGCACGCCGATATTCTCGATCTCGACTTCGATGCGGTCGCCGGGGCGCAGCCAGCGGGGCGGCGTACGGCCGGCGCCGACGCCGGCCGGCGTGCCGGTCGCGATGACGTCGCCCGTCTCAAGGTGCGTGAAGACCGAAATGTAGGAGATCAACGACGCAACACTGTGAATCATGTCGGCGGTGCTTGCCTGCTGCATGACGTCGCCGTTCAACCGCGTGGTCAGCATCAAATTTTGGGGATCGGGCACGCTGGCGGCCGGCACAAGCCATGGCCCACATGCGCCGGACGAGTCGAAATTCTTGCCGGCAGTGAAGCTATCCTTCTGATAGTCGCGCACGCTGCCGTCGAGGAAACAGGTGTAGCCGGCCACATGGCTCAACGACCGTTCGGGCGGAATACGCCGTCCGCCCTTGCCGATGATCACCGCAAGCTCGCCCTCATAGTCGTATTCCCGTGAGGCGCTTGGGCAAACGATGGATTGCCGGTGACCGACAAGCGATTGCGCGGTGCGCATGAAAAGAACGGGCCGAGGGGCGACCTCATTGCCCAGTTCCTTGACATGATCGACATAGTTGCGGCCCACGCAGATGATGCGGCCCGCGTCGGGCACGACCTGCAGAAGCACGACGTGATCGAGAGCGACCGTCGGCTTGCGGCGCGCGACGACGGCCTCGAGGTTGCCGACGGGACCGCCGGCGAGCACGGCCCGCAAAGATGGCCCTGCGTCGGAGAGATCGACGATGTCGTTGCCGACGACCGCGCCGAAACTCGGGCCGTGGTCGTATTCGTAAGAGACGAATCTAATGGGTGAAGTGGGCAACGGACTCACATGAACCTTGGAGGAGGGTTAGCCCCGGGCATTCACCGCCGGGAGAGTGACGCCTGCGGGAACCAGGACAGTATCGATAACGTGAAGGATGCCGTTGTTGGCGCCGATGTCGGCTTTGATCAGCCGCGCGGTGTCGATCATGACGGCCTTGGTGGCGTCGATGAGCAACAAGGCGCCGTCCGCCGTCGCCGCTTCCATGCGTTTGCCGAGGAAATCGCGGGCGACGACTCTGCCGAGAATGATGTGATGCATTAGGACCGCCCGTAACTTGTCGCGGTTCTCGGGCCGCAGGAGGACCTGCACGGTGCCCGGTGGAAACTTGGCGAAGGCGTCGTCGGTGGGCGCGAAGATGGTGATGGGCCCCTCGCCGCCCAGAAACTCGTTGAGACCGGCGGCTTTGACCCCGGCGAGGAAGATGGTGAAGGTGCCGGCGTCGAGGGCCGTGCCGAGGATGTCGCGCGATTGAGCGCTTGCGGGGGCAAAAGGCGCGCAAAGAAGTGCGAGGACGAAAACCAGCCTGCGAATCATCAAGGACCCCACCACGAGTAAGCCGCAACATTGCCATGCGGGTCAGCGCTTCTGCAAACAACCGGGGATAAAAAGCGAAGGCGTCACATCTTCCATAGCGCTTAGAGGACGCGTAAAAGGCCGCCCATGTCCGGCGCCCCAGAGAATCGCGAGATGTACCAGGAGATCGCCGCCCTCGTGGCGGCGCTCGGCAAGGCGTTTAGCCTCGCGGAAAGCGAGGTCATTTCGGCCCTGGAAAAGAACGCGATCGGCCTCGAATTCGGCCACGACGAGAACGGCAACCGATTCGTGCTCGCGACACTTTCCGGCAAGACGACGCGGGTCTACCAAGGCGCCATCAAACAAGAGCCCGGAAAAGGCTGAAATTCGGGCCTCTCCCGTGGACCCTCCCCAAATAATGATGTATATGCATCATTATGACTCGAAAACCCTCCTATAGTAGCCCTCCGGTCGATTCGGTCGACCCAAAGGCGGTGTTGGAGGTGTGTTTGTGTCACGGCGTCCGTCGCGCTTCGCGGGCGATCACCCGCACTTTCGACGCCGCGCTCGCCCCCAGCGGACTGACCTCGGGGCAATTCGGAATCCTGGCGGCGGTCGCCGCGCTCCAATCTATGCCGGTCCCGGTCTTGCGAGGCGTGCTGGCAATGGACCGGACCAGTCTCAACCGCACACTTAAACCTATGGAAGTTAATGGACTTGTTGCCATCGTGCCGGGGGCGGGCCGGCGGGCCAGCCAGGTGGAAATAACGCCGGAGGGCCTCCAGGCCTTCCGTGAAGCGGGCCCCCTCTGGCGCGCCGCTCAATCGGACGCGGCCGAGCGGCTTGGGACCGCGCGGATCGGCCAGCTCATCGCAGGTTTGGACGTCGCGACGGGGCTATTCGATCAATAATGACGTATATACGTCATTATTAGTAGGCCGTAGCCAACTTTCCGCATCGGCCCGCACCTTAACGGTTATTAAACGACCCCCCGTCAAAGTGCGTCCCGGAGAACGGTCCAGAAGGGACGTTCCCAGGACAGTGGGACAGCGCTTTGAGAACCATCACCAAAGTCTTTCGCGACGGCGAATCCATCTATCACCAGGGCGACGAGAGCCTGTGGGCCTTTGAGGTCCTCGAGGGCTCGGTCGAATTGGTCAAGGACGGCCCCGAAGGGCTGACCGTGATGGCGCGCCTGAAGGCGGGCGAACTTTTCGGCGAACTCGGAATCATCGACAACGCGCCGCGGGCGGCCACCGCGCGCGCGCGCGGCGCCGTCACCGTGAAAGCCATCCCGCGCGACGAATTCCTGCGCCAGATGGAATCCGATCCCGATACCGCGCTCAAGGTCATGACCAAGCTGGCCAAGCGCATGAAGGGGCCGGATCACAACGATCCGATTCGCGCCGCGGCTTACCGCGCGGCGGCCTCCAATCTGCCCGTGCCGGTGGCCGAGCCCACATCGCTGCAAGCGCCGCCCCCCCTCAGAGTCGGCCGTCCGCTGCCGCAGAACCTGATCGGCGACCGCAAGTCGACGTTCATTGAAAAGATTTTCGACGCGGTGGTGAAAGATCCTACGCGCCGCCTCGGCAAGCGCGCGAAGGCGCCGACGCCGGGCGATATCCTGGTCATGGTCGGCAAGCTGCGCGACGACTTCGAAGACATGCAGCACAAGTTGATTCTGGGCGCGCTCGATGGAATCCCAGGGGTCCGCGCGGTCGCCATCGACCGCGACCTCACCCGGTTCGTGCCCGGCATCACCGAACCCGGCGCCAATACGAACGACGAGTTGATGAAGCGCGCGACGCGCGATGCGCGGGCGTGGATGTCGGATCAGAACGCGGACCTGCTCATCTGGGGCAATGTCGATCCGACGGGGCGCAATCTCGAACTCCACTTCACCGCCACCGCGTCGAGCCCGGGCGAACGCCCCGGCCGCTTCACGGCGCTCAATGTGCTGAATGTGCCCGTGGATTTCTATACCGACTGGGTCCCGCTGATTCGCGCGGTGACACTGGCAGCCATCGATCCAAGAAGCTTCTCGCAAGGACGCATCTTGCGCTCGGCCCTGCCCGCGATCGCGGTCGCCGCGCGCGCCATGGGCGCCGAACCGTCGGCGGCGATGGAGCCGGCCGAACGCGCCGCGATTCTTGCCTGCTACGGCAACGTCTGCGCCGTCTGCGCGCAGCTTGAGGGCGACCGCAGCTGGTACCACGGCGCCGTGGAAGCCTGGCGCGCCGCCATCGAACTTCTAGGCAGCGAACAATCGCCGATCCTGGGCCAGCTCTATCAGCAGCTCGGCCTCGCGCTGCAGATCATCGCCGAGCGCACCAACGACACCGATTCCCTGGAACAGGCGGCCGACGCCTACCGCCGCTCGCTGATGCACATCTCGCGCCGCCGCCAGATCATCGACTGGGGCCTGGTGAAATACCGCCTCGGCTGCGTGCTTTATAAGCTGGACATGGCTGTCGGCGACGACAACGCCCTACGCGAAGCGATCCATGCCTGCCAAGCGGCGCGCGGCGTGTTCAATAAGTACACCCATCCGATCCGTTTCTCGGAAATCTCCAATGCGCTGGCGCAGATCCTGCAGGTTTACGGCGACAATGCGCGGAGCGTTCCGATCCTGGAATACGCCGTGAAATCCTGCGTTTCGGCGCTTCAGGTGCGCACGCCCGATACTGCGCCGCTGCAATGGGCCTCGATCCAGAACACGCTCGGCTCGGCCCTTTTCTTGCTGGCCAAGCACACCGGCGAATGGGAATACATGCGCGCCTCGGGCGAGGCGTTCCGCCTGGCGTTAGCGGTTTACAAGGAACACGGCGCCGGCCGCATGGCCGTCGTCACAGAACGCAACCTTCAGCGCTCGGAAAAGCAGCTTCAGAACACCAGCGACCGCCGCGCGGCGGATCCGGTGTGGGCGCAGAATTTCAACGTCGCCGACGACGAGCCCTATGATTGGAGCGCGATCCTGGGCGGGAACGACGACGCTAGCGGCGGCATCAACGAGGTCGCCTAAGACCGGCCACTCCGGTAAAGCGCTACGCGCTTTGATTCTTTGTTGGTCGCATTTTCTGCGCCGAACCGGTGTCCACTTCGGCGGAAAATGCTCTAATCTCCGGGGATGGGCGCGACACATATCCTCGCCATCGATCAAGGCACGACGTCGACCCGCGCTGTGGTGTTCGACGCCAAGGGTGCTGCGGTTGCGACCGCGCAAAAATCCTTCCGGCAGATCTTCCCCAAGGACGGATGGGTCGAACACGATCCCGAAGACATCTGGAACACGACGCTCGAGGTGTGCCGCACGGCCATTGAGGCCGCAGGCGGAATCGCCGCCATCGCGACCATCGGCATCACCAACCAGCGTGAGACGACGGTTGTGTGGGACAAGCGCACGCACAAGCCCCTCGGCAACGCCATTGTGTGGCAGGACCGGCGGGGCGCTGCGCGCTGCGATGAGTTGCGCGGGCAAGGCAAAGCGCCGCTGATCCAGAAGAAGACCGGCCTTCTGATCGATTCCTATTTCTCGGCCACCAAGGTGGAGTGGATTCTCGCGCAAAGCGCCGAGGTGCGCACGGCCGCGCACGACGGCCATCTCGCCTTCGGGACCATCGACACCTTTCTTCTGTGGCGCCTGACGGGCGGCAAGGTCCACGCGACCGACGCGACCAACGCCTCGCGCACGATGCTTTACGACATTCATCGCGGCGTGTGGGACGACGAGCTCTTGGCGTTGTTCAATGTTCCGAAGGCGATGATGCCCGAGGTGCGCGACACGGCGGCGCAATTCGGCGAGACGGACAAGACGCTTTTCGGCCGCGCGATTCCGATCACCGCCGTCGTGGGCGATCAGCAGGGTGCGCTCGTCGGCCAAGCTTGTTTCGCGCCGGGCTGCGTGAAAAGCACCTACGGCACAGGATGCTTCGTACTGGTGAACACGGGTGAGAAGGCGCTGGTGTCAAAGCACCGCCTGCTCACGACCATCGCCTACCGCCTGAACGGTGTGACCACTTACGCGCTCGAAGGAAGCATCTTCAACGCCGGCACCGTCATTCAGTGGCTGCGCGACGGCGTGCACATGATCGAGAGTTCGGCGGAGAGCGAGAAACTTGCCGCGAGCCTCGACGGCGCCGCCGACTCTCACGTCTATTTCGTGCCGGCATTTACCGGCCTTGGCGCGCCTCACTGGGATCCCAATGCACGCGGCGCGATCTTGGGCCTGACGCGCGACTCGGGGACCGCGCACATTGTCCGCGCCGCGCTGGAATCGGTCTGCTACCAAACCAATGACCTCCTTTCTGCATTGCAGCAGGACGGTATCGCGCCCCCGCCGGTCTTGCGGGTGGACGGCGGCATGGTGGCCAACAATTGGCTGGTGCAAACGCTGGCGGATTTCACGGGCCTGCCCGTCGAACGGCCGGTCTATGGCGAGACGACGGTTCTGGGTGCGGCCTTTCTCGCGGGCCTCGGGGCGGGTCTTTTTGCGTCGCTCGACGAGATAAAAGCCGCGTGGAAGCTGGATTTTTCGGCCGCCCCACGCCTTCCCGCCGCCCGGCGCGCGGAACTGCTTTCGGGCTGGAACGCGGCCGTTGGACGGGTGCTGACGCCACCGCGCGGCTGACCGAAACAGGGCTCCGCGGGAACGGTCGCCCGCCGCGCGCCACCACCATATATGGGGCCACCGTCATCCGCCGCGCCACCGCGGAGGGATCGCGCGCGCGGACTTCATCTTCCCCCTAAAGACCTGCAAGCATCGGTACACACGACTCCTTTTGGTGCGCAACCTGGACTTGGTGTAAGGTTTTTGGGCCTTGGGGTGGGGGTTAGTAATTTCCAATGCAGACGTCTTCTGTACAGGCGGTATCTGCCAAATCGGGCGTGACCGCGAAAGTTAAGTGGTTCAATCCGGCGAAGGGTTTCGGTTTTGTTGCACCGAATGACGGATCGGCAGATGCGTTTCTGCATGTGTCCGTCGTTCAACGCGCAGGCCTCCGCACGCTTCGCCAAGGTGCAACGATCATCTGCGATCTGACCGACG
>CAMDOZ010000128.1 GCA_945903705.1 Fidelibacterota bacterium
CCGACGACGCGTACGATCAGATGCTCTGCGATCATCCCGGCGCGCCGCAGGCTTATCGCTTTGCCATTTGCGGCGGCGGCGATCCTGCGCGCTGCGTGCGCACGTTCCCCTATATCCTCGCGGAAGCGAGCGCGAAGTCCACATCCCGCGCCTGGGGCATCATGTTGATCAATCCGACTACGGGAAAAGAAGCGAAAGCCGGAGACACCGGCGCGCTGCGCGTTTGGACCTTCCGCAATCGACCCGTCTACAATTTCGCGGGCGACAAGCAACCGGGCGACGTTGAAGGCGACGCGTGGGGTGAGTTCAATGGACGCAAGAACGGTTTCAAGGCGTATTGGCTGCGCGACGACTTCGATCGGAACGGTGAGTGATATGCTGAAGGAAAAAGTGATGAAGCGCGTCGTCTATGCGGCCGCGGTCGCGGCGTTCGGTGTTGGAGCGGCTTTCGCGGCCGAACCTGATGGCGTGACCAACCGCACCATCGGCTATGTGCTCACTGATTACGACTTTGCCACCTACCAGACGCCGGACGGCAAGGCCGAATGTCCCGACGGCTACAACGATGGCCCGCGCGAACGCTTCGAACGGTTTTTCCCGAAGGATGGCGCTAAGGGGCCGCTTGTGAACGCGCAGATCGCGCGCGAAGGCGCGATCTGGGGCCCGACGATGGAAGACGAGCCTTTCGCCTTCAAATTTGTGCAAGGTAAGGTCGCCATCGGCCTCAATCTCGACGGTAAGGCCGGCCCGAACGATTTCGTCAGCCCCGAGGGCGAGAAGGGTATCGACAACCAGCTCTTCCGCGCCCTTGGTTGCGTCGTCAATCGCCGCGCGCCGAACGGGTCGCTAACCAACTTCGTCACCATCTTCATGCAGCGCTACAATTACAACCGCGTGCTGCTCGAGATCACCGACGTCGACAGTCTCGTCAACGACGACGATGTCACGCTGACGACGTATCGCGGCCAAGACGGTCTCATGATCGATGCCGCGGGCAAGTTCCTGCCGGGCGGCTCGAACCGCGCCGACCACAAGTGGGGCAAGAAGTTCATCACGTCATTCAAAGGCCGCATCAAGGACGGCGTACTGACGACGGACCCCGTTCCACACTGGTATATGCCGGCGAAGTACACCTTCCAGGACGTCACCACGCGCCATTTCCGCGACGCGCGTTTCCGCCTGAACCTGACGCCGGATCGCGCTACGGGGCTTTTGGCCGGATATACCGATGTCGAGAATTGGTATCGGCAGATCATCCGCTCTTTGTCGACGCACCATCTCAGCTACGGCGAAGAGTATGCGCCGCCTCTTTACCGCGCGCTCAACCACCTCGCGGACGCTCATCCTGATGAGAGTGGGCGCAATACGGCCATCTCGTCGGCGCTCGAGATGAATTTCGTGCGCGTCTACATCACACATCCCGAACGACCGGTGGCGTTGAATGAAGGTAGCCCAGCGTCCGATACGGTGCGTGAAGCCGCCGTCCGACGTTAGCGTCACCTCAATTTTGCCGCGTTCTCGATCTAACGATCGCCGGCAAGGGTGATATCGAAAATTAGGAGCAGGCGATGCGTTTCCTCCGCGTTGCGATTGTTTCAGTTTTATTGAACGGCGCGGCTCATGCAGCCGCGGACGTCACTTTCAAGAATGTTGACGGCTATATCGATGCGACCTTTGAGCGGCCAAAGTCGGAGAGGAATCTGCGTGAAGTGCAGGAGGGCCTGCGCAAAGCGTTCTCCAACCTCGCCGACAAGTATCTCCCGGCCGGCCAATCCCTGACGGTGGAAGTAAGCGATATCGACCTTGCCGGCCGCCTCGAGCCGACCTTCTCCAGCGGCGATATCCGCATCATGCAGGGCGTGACCTGGCCGCGGCTGAAATTCACATACACGGTGATGGAAAACGGCGCGGTCGTGGCGACCGGCCAAGCGGACGTTCGTGACAGCGACTATCTCAACGGGTTTAACACCCAGCCGTACGGCGACCGCTTGCGCTATGAGCGCCAAATGCTCGCCGACTGGTTCCGCAAGACTTTTGGCAAGCCGACTTAGTAATCCGGAACCTAGGTTGCGCGGCCGCGTTCACCTTGAACATTGAATTGAGCGCGGAGCGGCAGTTATGCAGTGGATGGGTGGACGGCGCGGCGGTGGCGTCGAGGATCGCCGCGGCCTCGGCGGCGCCAAGATCGCCGGCGGCGGCATCGGAACCCTTGCTCTGGCTTTGATCGGCTATTTCGTCTTCGGAATCGATCCCCAGCTTACAACCCAGGTGGTCAATCAGTATGGCCCGGCCGAACAGGGAAAGGCGGGTACGCCCGCCGATCAGGCGGGCCAATTCGTCGATGTCATCAGCGCGAACATCAACGACGTGTGGTCGACCCGGCTGGACGGGTACCGACCACCGCGCGTCGTCCTGTATGAGCAAGGCACATCCACAGGCTGCGGCTACGGCCAAGCGGCCATGGGGCCGTTCTACTGCCCGCCGGACGCCACCATTTATCTCGATCTCAGTTTTTGGCGCGAAATGGAAACGCGGCTCGGAGCGTCGGGCGCTGAATTCGCGCGCGCCTATGTCATCGCTCATGAATTCGGCCATCACGTTCAGCGACTGACCGGCGCGACCAATAAGGTGGAAGAAGCCCAGCGTCGTGCGGGTGGTCGGAGCGAGGCCAATCAATATTCCGTCGCGCTGGAGCTGCAGGCGGACTGCTACGCGGGAGTTTGGGCGGCGAATGCGTCGGCGGCCTCGAACGGGAAAGTGACTCTCGAGCCGGGCGATTTGGAAGAAGGCCTGAAGACCGCACGCGCGATTGGCGACGATGCGCTTCAGCGCAAGTCACAAGGTCACGTGGTGCCGGAAAATTTCACCCATGGGAGCTCGGAACAGCGCATGCGCTGGCTTCGGCGCGGATTTGAAAGCCGCGATCCAGGGCAATGCGACACGTTTAGCGCCTTGTAAGTTAGGACGCCTTGGCGGCCGAGATGCGTGCACCCGTGAGTTCCTGAATTTTCGCTTCCAGTTGATTCCACTCTACCGGCTTCGCGACAACAGCGTCGGCGCCGGCATCGACGAAAGTTCTGATGTGCTCGGGCAGGACGTCGGCGGTCAGGGCGATCATCGGCGTGCGCCGCCCGCCGGCGTCCATCTCGGCCTTCTGAATGGTGCGCATCACGTCCGGCCCATTGATGGCCGGCATGTGCATGTCGACGATCATGCAGTCGTAAGACGCGGCGAGAGCGGCGTCGACCGCGGCCGCGCCGTCTTCGACAATCGTCACTTCATGACCGCGCCGCACAAGCATGATGTCGGCGAGGGTGCGCATATTTTTGTCATCGTCGGCGACCAGGATGCGCAGAGAGGCCTTGGTGCCGCGCGTCGTGCTCTGCGGCATCGGCCGCTCGAGCGGGCGGACATTGAGGGCAGGCGTAGGAATTCCGCGCTCGACCGGTACTTTGAATGTGAAGGTCGATCCGGCGCCGGGCTGCGAGCTCACGGAAATCTCGCCACCCATGGCGGTTGCGAGGTGACGGCAGATGGAAAGGCCGAGCCCCGTGCCGCTCTGCATGCGAGATGTGGACATGTCGGCCTGGATGAACGGCTCGAAAATGCGCTCCATGTGCTCGGGCGCTATGCCGATGCCGGTATCGGCGACGGACCCGATGAGATCGATTTCTCCGTTACCGCGGACCACTTGTTCGATGCGGACCAGAATCGTCCCGCTCGGTGTGAATTTGATGGCGTTGTCGATGAAGTTGGTCAGGATCTGTCCGATCCGCAAGCTGTCGCCGACCACGTAGTCGGAAATCAGGCGTGGCGGCTCGATTTTGAGGGCGAGACCTTTTTGGGCGGCCTTGTTGTCGAGAACGGCGCAGGCGTTCTGAACTGTCTCGGAGATTCGGAAGGTCGCTTTTTCGATCGGGACATGGCCGGTCTCGAATTTTGCAAAGTCGAGCACGTCGTTGAGGACGGCCAGAAGGTTGCGGGCCGACAGTGTGAGGTTTGAGATCAGACTCTGCTGCTGATCGGAAAGCGGCGTGGTCTTTAGCACGTCCGCCATACCGAGCACGCCGGCCATGGGCGTGCGCAGTTCGTGACTCATGTTGGCGAGGAAGTCCGAGCGCACTTTCGCCGCGTCGTCCGCCCGCTTGCGTTCGATATCCAGCAAGCGCAACACGGCTGAAAGACCGATGAGCGGCGCGATTCCGGCGGCAAGAAAGCCGGCGCTGAAAGCGACCCAGCTCAAGGGCGTCATGTCGAACGCCGACGGCGTTATAGGGACGGGCAAAAGGTTGAGTTGGTAGCCGCCGTAGATGGCGGCGATGGTGACCACGCAGAGGCCGACGACACCGAGCGCAATGCGGCGGTCGAAGAAGCACCCCGCGACGACGATCGCGGAGATGTAGAACATCATCACGCCGTTGCCGCGGCCGTAGGCAATGATGCCGGACGTTGCGACAATATAAGGAACGGCCGTCACCAGGGTGGCGCGGACGGTTAGGCTCAAATGATTGCGGCGAAGCGTCGTCCAGGCCAGCGCGAGGAGGACGGCGATATGCAAGCCCATGACGGGCCGCCACCCCTGTTCGACCCCGCGAAGTAGGCTGAAGCCGACGGCGGGAATGGCCAAGAGCGTGAGTGTAAGCAGGATGGCATTGCAGGCTTCCGACCGGATGTCGTGCAATGTCTTCGCGGCACTTCCCAAGGAAACAGTCCTTTTCTCAACGCCCTGCGTTCGGCCCCAGCGCCTTGAGGCTAAGGTCTACAATTTATGAGTGTATTAGTTGTGATTCAACGCAAGTTATGGTGTTGGTCGCTTCTCGAGATATACGCGACTTTCGCGGGCGGGAGCTGAAATTTCTTCTCAAGGCTGGCTGCGGCCTCGGCGAGAAGTTTTTGTGAGTAAAATCATGCAGGTGTGAACCTGAGATGGGCTTCACGGCTTGCTATTTGGTGTCGCATGGGTTTCAGTTCTTCTGAAATCAAAGGGGAGGGGTCGTTTCATGGGCAAGCTTGGGCAGCAAGTACTTTGGGTAGGGGTGGCGCTGTTAGGCGCGGCCTGTTTCGGGGTTCTGGCGCTGAACGAAGGCGAGACGATCAACGCGGCCTGGCTCGTGGTCGCGGCGACGTGCACCTACGCGATTGGGTACCGGTTCTACAGCGCCTTTGTGGCGAACACGGTTCTGCGGGTTGACGGAACCCGTCCGACGCCGGCGACCTTGAAGAACGACGGCCTCGATTACGTCCCCACCAATAAGTACGTGCTGTTCGGCCACCACTTCGCCGCGATCGCGGGCGCGGGTCCGCTTGTGGGTCCGACGCTCGCGGCGCAGATGGGATACCTGCCCGGAACGCTGTGGATCCTGGTGGGCGCGGTGTTCGCAGGCTGCGTGCAGGACTATGTGATCCTGTTCTTCTCGACGCGCCGGAACGGCAACACGCTGGGCCAGATGATCCGCGACAACCTGGGCAAAGACGCCGGGATCGTTGCGATCGTGGGCATTCTTTCCATCATGATCATCCTGCTCGCAGTCTTGAGCCTCGTGATCGTCAAAGCGCTGGCCGAGAGTCCGTGGGGCGTATTCACGGTGGCGATGAGCATTCCGATCGCCGTCGTGATGGGTCTTTACATGCGCTATGTCCGCCCGGGCAAAGTGCTCGAGGTCTCCGTCGGCGGGTTCTTGATGCTGATGGGCGCATTGTGGTTCGGCGCCGATGTCGCCGAGCATCCGTATTGGGGCGAATTCTTCACGCTCTCGGGCACGGCTATCACCTGGTGGCTCGTGGTCTACGCCTTCGTCTCGTCGGTTCTGCCGGTATGGCTGATGCTGGCGCCACGCGACTATCTCTCCACCTTCCTGAAGATCGGCACGATCGTTCTGCTCGCCGTCGGCATCCTTGTGGTGACGCCGGATCTGCAGATGCCGGCGATGACCAAGTTCATCGACGGTACGGGCCCTGTGTTTGCGGGCTCGTTGTTCCCGTTCCTGTTCATCACCATCGCCTGCGGGGCCATCTCGGGCTTCCATGCGCTGGTGTCGTCGGGCACGACGCCGAAGATGATCGAGAACGAAGTGCTGGCCCGCCCGGTGGGCTACGGCTCGATGATGTGCGAAAGCTTCGTCGCCATCATGGCGCTGATCGCAGCCTGCGCGCTTGATCCCGGCGTGTACTTCGCCATGAACAGCCCGACGGCCTTGATCGGCACGACGCCGGAAAGCGCCGCAGCCGTCATCTCGCAATGGGGCTTTGTGGTGACACCTGAGGCCCTCTCGCAGATGGCCAAGGACGTGGGCGAAGGCTCGATCCTGTCACGCACCGGTGGTGCTCCGACTCTCGCGGTGGGTATGGCGCACATCCTCAGCCAGTTCATGGGCGGGGCCGCGACCATGGCCTTCTGGTACCACTTCGCCATCCTGTTCGAAGCGATGTTCATCCTGACGACGCTGTCGGCCGGCACGCGCGTTGCGCGCTTCATGATCCAGGATCTCTTAGGGATGGCGAGCAAGACGCTAGGCCGCACGGACTCGACGATTGGCAACCTGGTCGCGACCGGCCTTGCTTGCGCGGCGTGGGGATACTTTACCTATCAGGGCGTGATCGATCCGTTCGGCGGCATCAACTCGCTGTGGGCGCTGTTTGGCGTGGCTAACCAGATGCTGGCGGCAATTGCCTTGGTGCTGGCGACGGTGCTGGTCGTGCAACTCGGCCAGATGAAGCGCATCTGGGTGACCGCCGTGCCGCTGTCGTGGCTTTTGATCTGCACGCTGACGGCGGGCTGGCAGAAGCTGTTCCATGAGGACCCGCGCATCGGGTTCCTGTCGCACGCCAGGATGATCGAAGCGGGCCTCGCCGAGGGAAGAGTCATGGCCCCGGCGCGGTCCATCGAGGAGATGGAGCGCATCGTGTTCAACGACTATCTCGATGCCGGCATCTGCGCCTTCTTCATGATGATCGTCGTGGCGCTGGTGTTCTTCGGCATCCGCGCCATCCGCGGCGGAAAGACCGTCACGGTAGACGCGACACCCGCTGCCCGTACGCAAGCCGCGGAATAAGGTAAAGGTCGACGTCAGGCGCGCTGCAGCGCGTTTGACGTCGACGACCCTTCATCGTATCTCGGGAAAGACCCCGTAGCTCTACGTCGTTAAGAGCGTTACGGCTCTGAGAACTGCGGCTACGTAATACCCGCCGTTCCCTCCAAAACGAGTAAATTCTCCTAGTTCTTGTCCGAAAAGGGAAGTTTTCTCCTATGGACTGCACCAAAGTTGCGGTGCAGCGGACCGGGGGGTTGCCCGCTCCTGTGGCAGATAAGAGAAAACCCCCGCTACTTATCCACACCACACCACACCACACCACACCACACCACTCAAAGGGGTTTTCCATGTCGGCGTATCAGTTTGCACAAGTCTCGGCTTCTCGTTTGCGCCGGCGCTCGTGCATGTGCACCGCGAGCGCCCTGGCAATGCTGGTTGCGTTACCGGCATCCGCCCAAGAGGCTGCCACTCCGCAGGTCGCACAGGCCGCAGGGGTTGAAGAAGAAATCGTCGTGACCGGTTCACGCATCGTGCGTAACGGCTACGAAGCGCCGACGCCGGTCTCCGTGCTGGGCGCAGAAGATCTCAACGCCCAGGCCGCGCTCAATATCGCCGACGCGGTGAACAATTTGCCGTCCTTCCAAGGCAGCACGACTCCGCACGCCGGTAACTCCGCGACCGGTAACGGCACCGTCGGCACGAACCTCCTCAACCTTCGCGGCATGGCCGCGAACCGCACGCTCGTCCTCTTGGATGGCCAGCGCCTCGTCGGCGCCACCGCCAATGGCGCGCCGGAAGGCGGCGCGGTCGACGCCAACGTCATCCCGAACATGCTCATCGAACGCGTGGACGTGGTCACCGGCGGCGCTTCGGCGGCCTACGGTTCCGACGCACTTTCGGGCGTCGTCAACTTCGTCATCGATCGCGACTTCACCGGCCTGAAGGCGAGCCTTGACGGTGGGATCACCACATTCGGCGACATGCCGAACTACTCGGGTTCGGTCGCCTACGGCACGCCCTTCGCGAACGGCCGCGGGCATGTGCTCGTCGCCGCCGAACATTCCTGGA
Source organism: Fidelibacterota bacterium (assembly GCA_945903705.1). Classification (GTDB taxonomy): domain Bacteria; phylum Pseudomonadota; class Alphaproteobacteria; order Rhodospirillales; family Rhodospirillaceae; genus SHVO01. The sequence goes on from CAMDOZ010000128.1 coordinate 8,100, forward strand.
CGGAAGGCATCCGCAGCTTCTTCCGCCCGTGGACGGATACAAACATTCAGATGATGCAAAACCCGGCGTGGAACGCGACCACCAATCCGACCGTGCCGCAATATATCGTCGCCAGAAATGTCGGCCTCGCCCTCGCGGCGCCGGGCGGCATCGTGACCGCAGGCCCCCTGAAAGGAACTACGTTCGATCCGACCGGAAATCCGTTTCCTCGCAACTACGGAAGCGGCGTCTCGGGGAATTACTTCATCGGCGGTGATGCCGAGGAATCGCGTTCTGACCGTTACAGCGACCTTAGCGCCAAGGTGGCGCGCCAGACCGTCTTCTGGCGCACGTCGTACGACCTCTCCGACAATGTTACGGTTTTCGGGCAGGTGCATTGGGCGCATTCGGACGCGTTCTCGCACAACTCCTTCCCGTTCAAGTTCGCCAGCGAGACGATCCGCATCGACAACGCCTT
>CAMDOZ010000129.1 GCA_945903705.1 Fidelibacterota bacterium
CCTGGAAACGGGAAGAGCGGCCGCTCTCGGCCGAGGTACCCACCGAACATATCGGCAGCCTCTCGCCCCTCAAGATGAAGACGGGCGTCATCGTCGATGCGAACTATGTGCGCGAGCACACCGGCAAAGCCGGCTACGCCGTCATCGACGCGCGCGTTCCCGATTTCTACAACGGAACGCAAGTGGGCGGCTCGAAGGAGCGGCCCCATAAGGCCGGCCATATCGCCGGCGCGAAGAACGTGCCCAACAGCACACTCGTCGATCAGAATATGAACGTGCAATCCGCCGCCGCGATCAAAGCGGCCTTCGATAAGGCCGGCGTGAAGCCCGGCGACAAGCTCATGGTCTATTGCCACATCGGTCAGCAGGCAACGGCGATCATCTTTGCCGCGCGTACGCTGGGCTATGACGCCGTGCTCTACGACGGCTCATTCGAGGACTGGTCGAAGAAAGACCTGCCGGTAGAGAAATAGCCGGTTCCGCAGCGCAGGTTGCAGGGGAAGGTCTGTTACCGGAACGATTCGGAATTCTCATCGTTGCCTCACATGAGGGGCGACGCATAAGAGGACGAATCATGACTCCGAACTACGACCCCAACACGAACACCACCACGACCACGAGCACGGAAAAGCGCAAACACTACGCCTGGATCGCGGCGGGCATTGTGCTCCTGGCGCTCATCGCGGTCTTTGCGTTCCCGGACGGGCGCTCGGGCATGGATCCCACCACCGGTACATCGCCGGCCGCAACCGACACGATGCCGCCGGCCCATGCGCCGGCAACCGCTCCGCCGCCGGCAGCGCCGTACTAACCCTGGACGTCGCTGCGACCGGTGACCGTCATCATGGTGGCGCTCATGGTGGCGATCAGCTTCTCAGACCCGCCGGTGAGGGCGTAGGCCTTTCCTTCGCACACGGTGATCGTCCGCCCCGGCTTGATCACCTCTCCGCGCATGACAAAGGAATCGCCCTTCGCCGGCGCCAGCAGGTTCACTTTGAATTCGATGCTCAAGACCGCCGCGTCCGCCGCCATCAGGGTGAAGGCGGCATAGCCGCAGGCGCTGTCGAGGCCGGTGGTGATAACACCCGCATGGACAAAGCCATGCTGCTGGCTGAGGTGCGCGGCGAAGGGCATCGCCAGCGTGACCTTGCCGGGTTCGACGCTCTCGAGTCGGATCCCCAGCGTCTGCATCGCCGTCTGGCGGGCGAAGCTCTCGGCGATTCGGGTGCGGAAGTTTGGATCGGGGGCGGTGAAGGTCATTGGAACACTATAAACGCAAAAACGCCGCTCCTCTCAGAGCGGCGTTCCGGCAACGGTATGAGTCGCTAAAAGAGCGGCTTAGTGCGCGCTGCGCTTATCCAGCAGACCTTCAGAGATCTGCAGGTTGGTGTTCGCGAGCGATTCGATCGTCTTCGCGTTCGCACCGTTCTGCATTTCAAAGGTCTTCTGGGCAACGAAGCTGGAGAGGCGGATCAAGTTGTCCTTGATCTGCATCGGCAGCGGGTTTTCCGCTGTGGAAACCAGGGTGCGGATACCGACCCACAGTTTCAAATTGCGATCGAGAGCCGCGGCGAGGCGACGCTCGTCCTTGGATTCATAGGCGCGGCTGATTTCCAGCGCGGCCTGGGTCAATGCGAGGGCATCTTCCTCGAAGACAGTGAGGTTTGCCGTGGCAGTGCTCATCATGTTCATCCGTTTGTTCCCTTTGCTCGTCATACCGTTGGCGTGGAAGCGTCGATAAGAAACACTACTATGGTTGCCAGTAATGGCCGGGAATGGTTAACAAACGGTTTTAACCACTGGTCCTGACTCGATTTTTCGCGGCGGGACTTTATCGCCCTAGGGTTCAATAACCCCTGTAACTGCGACATCTCTCGACCGTTAACCTTCAGACTCTTCACAGATTCCGCCCGCCGTTCGGGTAGCGTTCTCATGACCCCCTCGAGACTGATTCATCTTCTGTTAACGAAAAAAGTAAGGGCCATTTGTTTATTCGGTCATCCCGGCGAAGGCCGGGATCCACGTTTCAGCGAGCACGCTGGGCAATGGATTCCGGCTTCCCGCCTTCGCCAAGGCTACGGCGGGTCTAGGCGCAGGTCCGCCGAAGCTGCGAAGCAGCGAAGGAGGATCGCCGGAATGACAGTTTTGTTTTCACGTCATCCTTGGCTTCGACCGCCGCAGGCGGGCGAATGCCGAGGATCCAGGGTTGCCAGGCGCCATGAGTGGGGTGAATGCAGTGGCGCCGCATTCACCTCACCAAGCAACCCTGGGCGCGTTGCGAATGCGGTGTGACGTGGAGGCGTGATGACACATGGTCCCGTGCTGCCCCGCGCCGGGTCGCGCGAAGCGCGCGGCGTAACGATGGCGGGCCTTCGCCCGCCGGCCCGGGCATGACGGAAAAGGAAATGCAGCAAGCGCACTGCTGACGCCGGCCCCACCCGCGAGCAACGCGAGCGGGACAAAAAGACCATGGCCGGCAGGCAGATAAAAAAAGAGGCCGGTAGCTTGCGCTACCGGCCCGGAGTTTCTTCTGCGCTGGCCATGGATGTGAACAGCGAGACAGAAGGCGCGGACGGAGGTTCGCTACGCTGTCGGGGGGTGAGTCCCGATCAGGCGCAAGGGAGCCTCCATTCCGCAAGCTAATAGGGGAAGAGGATGTCGAAGATCTGCTGGCCGTAGCGCGGCGCCTGAACGTCCGTGACCGTGCCGCGGCCGCCGTAGGACACGCGCGCTTCCGCGATCTTGTCCCACGAGATGGTGTTGTCCGAGCGGATGTCTTCGGGGCGAATGACTCCGGCCACCAGAAGCTCACGCAGTTCGCCGTTCACGCGTACTTCCTGGCGGCCCGAAAGGGCGAGGTTACCGTTCGGCAGTACCTGCAGGATGGTCGCGGCGAGGCGGAGGTTGACGCTTTCCGAGCGGGCGATCGAGCCGGTGCCGGTGTGGTTCGAGGTGCTTTCGGCGCCGAGGTGCGGAACGGTCTGCTCAAGGACGTCGATGCCAAACACGTTTTCCGCGGTCACGCCTTCTGTGGCGGCGCGGTCGCGGCTGGTCTGCTGCGAAAGCTGCGCGCGTTCGTTCTGGATGTTGACCACGACCGTGAGCACGTCGCCCACCACCTTCGCGCGCTGGTCCTTGAAGAAGGCGCGCGCACCCGGGCGCCACAGCGAATTTGCGGCGGGCTCGAGGATCAGAGGCGTGGGCATCGGCATGCTGACCGGACGGTAGTCCTGATGCTGGGTCGGGCTGATGACCGGAGACAAGGCCGGATTCTGGCCGACGCGCGAGAGACGCTCGGCGGCGCCGCAGCCTGCCAGCGAGCTCGCGGCGAGCAACGCGACGGTGAGGCGAAGAAGGGTTGTCTTGGTCATGACCGTTGTCCTTTGCGAAAACGTTCTAAGATCTGTTTTTTAGCGGGAAGGCGTCTGCTGCGGCGCCGCAACGCGGACGGTGCGGCTGTCGATGATTTCCGCCAGCATCGTTTCTTTGCTCTTGGTGTTGGTCACGCGGATCAGGTCGCCCACGGCGCCCTTTTCCATCGCATTGGCCTGGGCGGTGAGGTTGATCGAAGCGACCGACCACACCATCGTCACCGCCTGGCCGCGCTCGACGGCGACGGCTTTGGCGATGGCGTGCGTGCGGACCGGCTGGCCGGAGCGCAGGGTGAGGCGCGTGACCTGGCCGACGATGCTTTCGAAATCCATAGCGACGCTCCCGACGAGGTCGGCTTCGTCCACGTTCATGAGAGTGACGTCGTCCTCTGTCAGTGTCGTACCGCGGGGCACATCGCGGGCCGCGACCGGTACTTCGATCTGGCGCATGACGGCGACGTCGTTGCGGCGGATCGGCGTGTTGGCGGCGAGGGTCCGGCGGGCGCGCTTGCCCACCAGGAATTCCGGCGAAGTCACGGCGTCGCCGGACAGCATCGCCGCGTCGACGGGCATCATCTTTATATGGTCGTCGGTGATGCGTGTTTCGTGGTCGATATCCGCGGTGAAGACCGGCACTTCAACAAACTTGATCTGCGTCAGTTCCGTCTCGCGGATCGGCTGGCCCGCGCGCAGGAACAACTTCGGCGTCTTGCCGATGAGGATATCGGGGTCGATCACGGTCGACGGGCGCATCTGGCTTTCGGGCAGGGCGATAAGGTCGATCATGTCGGCCGAGATGGTCGTGGTCTTGCTGGCCGCCTGCTTCAGCACCGGAACCTGCACCGTCGCGAAGGCAACGCCGCGCAGCTGGATGAACATGGCTTGCGGGTCGCCCGGCGGAACCTGGACGAGAGCCGAGAAGGTGCGCGTATTGGCGTCGAACATGGCTTCGCGGACTTCGACGCCCTTTTCGGCGTTCATGGCCACGGTCACTGTCGTGATCGGGGTTTTCGGGGTGAGGCCGTGGGTCGCGGGCATGCCGCCTGCGACCAGGGCGGCCTTCACGGCGCTAAGGACGTCATCGCCTGTGATGGCCTGTCCGGGTTGATAGACGATCGAACGATCGAAGCTGTTGGCCGGTTTCCAGGCCAGCCCATAGGTGCGCGCGGTGTCGGCGAGCCAGTCGGCGGTGAGAGTCATACGCTGGCCGGGCTTCGGCGCCTGGGTGATGACTTTCTCGGGGCGCGAGAGATAACCGTCGAACACGTCGCCGAGGGTGACAACGTCGCCTTGAACGGTGACCGCCGTCTTGAGCCTGAGCTCGTCGTCGAGGGTGTTCGCACTGCCGCCCGCGGCGCTCGCGAGGGGGGAGGCAGCAAGCATGACGGCGAGCGACAGTGCGAAGCTCTTGTGCATACGTGGAACCAACTTGAAACCCATGACGGAGCGCCTTGCTACGAGTTCGGACTACGAGATCTGATTGATGGTTGAGGCCATTTCGTCGGCGGTTTTGATCACCTTCGAGTTCATTTCATAGGCGCGCTGGGCGCTGATGAGGTCGGTGATTTCCGAGACGACGTTGACGTTCGAAGTTTCCAAGAACCCTTGCAGGATCGTGCCGTAACCGGGGGCGCCGGGCAGGCCGGTCGTGGCTTGGCCGGACGCCGGGGTTTCCAGGAACATATTGTCGCCCTGGGCTTCGAGGCCGGCGTCGTTGGCGAAGGTGACCAATTCGAACTGCCCGGCCTGGGCCGGATCCACCACGCCATCTTGCGAGTAGAACATCTGGCCTTGCGGGTTGATGGTGATCGAGGTGGCGTCCACCGGGATGGCGCCGAGACCGCTCACGCGGAACCCGTTGTGGGTCACCACTTCGCCGGTCGGTGAAAGCTGGAATGAACCGTCGCGGCTGTAAGCGAGCGTGCCGTCCGGCAATTCTACTTGAAAGTAGCCCTTGCCCTGGATGGCGACGTCGAGGGTGTTGTCGGTGGAGAGCAGGGAACCCTGTTCAGCGATACGGTAGACCGCGGCCGTTTTCACGCCGAGGCCGAGCTGCACGCCGGCCGGGACAATGGTCCCTGCGTCGGACGAGGTCGAACCTACGCGCCGCAGATCCTGATACAACAAGTCGTTGAACTCGGCGCGGCGGCGTGAGTACGCCGTCGTGTTCATGTTCGCGATGTTGTTCGAGATAACTTCCACGTTGGTCTGCTGCGCGAGCATACCCGTCGCGGCGATACTAAGAGCTCGGATACTCATGGCTTTATTCCTTTCTTGTCCCGCTGCAGCTCCGGAAAGGAGCGAAGGCGGATTCCGTACTCGTCGTCTTGTTAAGCGCTGGTCTGGCGGGCGAACAAATCGGCCGCCTTACGTTTACGTTCGTGTTCGTTTTCCACCATGCGCGTTACGTCCGCGTAGGTGCGGTTGAGAGCGATCAGGCGCGTCATTTCACTGACGCCGTTGACGTTTGAGTCTTCGAGAACGCCCTGGGCGATCTTCGGGTTGGGGAGCACGATTTCCTGCTGACCCGGAACAGTCTCGAAGCCGGTGCCGTCCACTTGCTTCAGGCGGCGCTCCTCGTCGAAGCGCACAACTTTGATCTGGCCGATGGACTCGGCCGTCGCTTGATCAATGATCGAGCCGTCGCCCTGGATCATCACTTCGCCGACTTCCGGCGGGATGACGATCGGCTGGTCGTCGGTGCCCAGCACCGGCCGGCCGTCCTGGGTGACCAGTTGGCTCTCGTTATTCAGGGTGAAATTGCCCGCGCGGGTGTAGCGTACCGGTCCGCCGTCGCCGCTTTGCGTGGCGAAATAGCCTTCGCCCTGCAGCGACAGGTCGTAAATGTTACCCGTGTAGTTGAACGCGCCCTGCGCCAGGTTGCGCACCAGACCGAAGTCGTGGGTGAACGCGACCTTGTCTTCGAACGTGCGGTCGTTCTGCTTCACACGCTCGATATACTGCGTGAAGAGAACGTCGGTGCCCTTGTAACCAGTGGTGTTAACATTCGCGAGGTTGTTGGCAACAACCTCGAGCTGGTTCCAAAGCGCCTGCTGCCGCGACAGCGCGATATATGTCGTATTATCCATGGCCTTTTCCCGCGCTTTTGCGCTGAGTGATTGGCCAGTCATATGCACGAGGCGTGCCAACCCTGTTTTGTGAGTCGGAACAAGCACTTGCGGAGGAGGTGAGGGCGGCCCGCCTGTGGACAAAGCGCCCTTTTGCCGCCCTCGACGGGCAAAAACTGCCGCCAACCCCGTACGCCACTCGTCATCCTGGGGCTTGTCCCCAGGATCCAGGGTTGGCGAGCTGCATATATGCAGCGGGCGCCGATGGTTAATGCATGCTTAGGTGTCTGCCACCCTGGACCCTGGGCATTCGCCCAGGGTGACTCCGAGTTTTGATTGGCATCGAACGTCCCCCAGCACCGGTATTAAGTATATTGTTAACCCCGCCCCAGTACGTTGGCCGAACCTAGGAAAGGCCCGCCTTATAAGTCGGGCGGAAACCCGCGTCTTCGCGAAGGACCTCAAGGATGGCGGAAGAACAAGATTTCGAAGGCGACGAGCCGGAATTCGACGGCGGCGGTGGCGGCGGCAATAAGAAGAAGCTGCTGCTCATGGTCGTGCTGCCGATCCTGCTCGTGCTCGGCGGCGCGGCGGCCGCGTACTTCACCGGTCTTGCCGATCCCTTGGTCGCGATGATTACGGGCGAAGCGACGCCCGCGGAAGAGACGGCTGCGGCTCCGGCCGAAGGCGCGCCTGCCGAGACTGCAAAGCCCGCCGAAGCTGCGCCGGCCGCTGATGCGACCGCGGCCGTGGGCGCCGTGTTCTACGAAATGCCCGAGATGCTGGTGAACATCAACACCGCCGGCCGCACGCGCAACTTCTTGAAGATCAAGGTGAGCCTCGAGCTCACCAGCGAACAAGACATCGCACGCATCGACAACGTGCTGCCGCGCATCGTCGACAATTTCCAGGTCTATCTGCGCGAGCTGCGCCTCGAGGATCTCCAGGGCGCCGCCGGCATGTACCGCCTGCGTGAAGAACTCCTGAACCGCGTCAACGCCGCCGTGCGGCCGTCGCAGGTGAAGGACGTGTTGTTCAAGGACATGATTGTTCAGTAATTGTCCCGCGCGCGAAGGCGCGCAAATGTTTGTGAGTCCGCTCAAGTAAGGTCCGAGAATGAGTCCCGGTGAAGCCGACGAACTAGCCGCCGCATTGGCCGACGCCAAGACGGACGCGCCCGCCGCGAAACCCGCGGGCGACGCCGACGCCGATGCCATGGCCGCGGAATGGGAAGCCATGCTCGGCGGCGCCGACGAGGGCGCCGATGACTTTATGGGCGGCGGCGGACGCGGCGAATCCACGCGCGTTTTGAACCAGGACGAAATCGACAGCCTCTTGGGCTTCGACGAAGCGTCCGACGAAGGCTCCGATCGCGCCGGTATCCAGGCGATCCTCAATTCCGCGCTCGTTTCCTACGAACGCCTTCCCATGCTGGAAGTCGTGTTCGACCGTCTCGTGCGCATGATGACCACCACTTTGCGTAACTTCACGTCCGACAACGTCGAAGTCTCGCTGGACGACATTCTCTCGCAGCGTTTCGGCGACTACCTGAATTCGATCCCGCTGCCCGCCATGCTCACCGTCTTCAAGGCAGAAGAGTGGGACAACTTCGGCCTGATGACCGTCGACTCTTCGATGATCTACTCGATCGTCGACGTGCTGCTCGGTGGGCGCCGCGGCACCGCGGCGATGCGCGTCGAAGGCCGGCCTTACACCACCATCGAACGCACCCTCGTCGAGCGCATGATCCACGTCGTGCTCGCCGACCTGTCGGCGGCCTTCGATCCCTTGTCGCCGGTCACCTTCCGCTTCGACCGTCTCGAGACCAATCCGCGTTTCGCCACCATCACGACGCCGTCCAACGCCGCCATCGTCGCGCGCCTGCGCATCGACATGGAAGACCGCGGCGGCCGCCTCGAGATTCTCATTCCCTTCGCCACCCTCGAACCCGTCCGCGAGCTTCTGCTCCAGATGTTCATGGGCGAAAAGTTCGGCCGCGACTCGATCTGGGAGAGCCATCTGGCGACCGCCATGTGGCATGCCGATGTCGAGATCAAAGCCGTGTTGGAGGAGCATGTCTCCAGTCTGG
>CAMDOZ010000130.1 GCA_945903705.1 Fidelibacterota bacterium
CGGCGCGTCAGGTTCCTGACGGGTCTGCGCTGCCGCGGGCGCGGTCGCCACGAGAGCGACGGCCAGAATGGCAGTGCGGCTGAGGAAGGTAAGCATCGTGGACCCCCAATTGTTCGTGGAACGAGGTAAGCGTCGGTACCATCAAGCTATGCTCATTTCCGGCGCGGCAGAACCCCTTCACGACTACGGTCAGCGCGCCATCAGATTCTTGTGCTCCAGCCGGCTGAGCCAGCGCACCAGCGGCCAGAGCAGCGCAAGATAGAGGAGCGCGGCGAGCACGATGGGCGAAGGATTGTAGACGAGAGCCTGGGCGTCCCGCGCAATGCGCAGGAGTTCGGGCAGCGCCACGACGCTGGCGATGGTGGTCAGTTTGACCACCTCGATGCTGTTGCCGAGGAGGTCCGGCAGTACGTTGTGCACGGCCTGCGGGATCACGACATGGATGAGCGCTTGCGCGCGCGTGAGTCCCGTGGAGCGCGCGGCCTCCATCTGTCCGGACGGCACGCTGAGGAATCCGGCGCGGAAGATCTCGCCGTAGTAGGCAGCGTTGTTCAGAAGGAACCCCAGCGCCACCGCGAGCAGTTTGGGAAGATCGATCCCGAGGAACGGAAATCCGAAATAGATGAAGATCAAGAGTACGATCGGCGGAAGCGCACGGAAGGTGTCGACATAAACTGCGACCAGGAAGCGCACCCACCGTCGCGAGGTTTGGGTGGCGAGGAGCGCGACGCCAAGACCGCCGACGAGACCCAGCGGAATGACCAGGGCCGAGAGACCAATGGTCGTCAGCAGGCCCTGGAGCAGGAACGGCAGCACCTGCCGGAAGACCTCGAGATTGAAGAAGTTTGTGAGCAGGGCGTCCATGTCACACCCGCCACTGCATGCGGGTTTCGAGCCGGCGCGCGAACAGCATCGCCGGAATGAAGATCGCAAGATAAGCCGCCGCCGCCATGGTCAGCGGCGTCGGATTGCCGGCCGTGCTGGTCGCGGACTGGGCATTGTTCAAGACCTCGCTCAGTGCGACGACCGAGCCGAGCGCCACATTCTTGCTGACGGCGATGACGCGGTTGGTGAGAGGCGGGAGGGCGACACGGAAAGCCTGCGGGAGCACGACGGCGGACATGGTCTGTCCCCATGTCAGTCCCGTCGAGCGCGCGGCTTCCGATTGGCCGCGCGGCAGACTCAGGATCCCACCCCACACGGACTCTTCGGCGTAGGCGGCAAGCACCAGTGTGAGCGCGAGCCAGGTCGACATGAAGGCCGACATGGAAATGCCGATCAGCGGGAAGGCAAAGAAGAAAACGATGATGATCACAAGCGGCGGCAGGGCCCGCATGATGTCGGCGAAAGCGATGATGGGCAGCGCGAGCCAAGGCCGCTGCATCGCCCGCAGGATCGCGAGCGCAACGCCGAAGGCGAGGCCGGCGATGGAGACGGCGATGCCAAGGCCGATGGTGATCCAAACGCCCGCCAAAATGTCGGGCCAGTAGCGGGCCGCGACCTCGGCGTTGAAGAACGTATCGGCAAGGCGCCCAAATCCATCCATCGGGGGGCCGTCCATCAATGTCCGCCGGTATAGCGGGCGAGGAAAGCGCGTGTGCGGTCGTGCTTCGGCGCTCCGAAGACCTCCGCCGGCGGGCCTTCTTCGACGATCGCGCCGGCGTCCATGAAGATCACGCGATCCGCCGCCGCGCGCGCGAAGCCCATTTCGTGCGTGACGACCAGCATCGTCATGCCGCTTTCGCGCAGCTCGCGCATCACTTTGAGGACTTCGCCCACCGTTTCAGGATCGAGCGCACTGGTCGGTTCATCGAACAGCATGAGTTTGGGTTCGAGCACGATGGCGCGCGCGATGGCCACACGCTGCTGCTGCCCGCCGGAAAGCTGGGCGGGGTGCGCGTGCGCCTTGTCGGCAAGGCCGACACGTTCCAGCGCCGCGAGGCCGAGCTTCTCGGCTTCGGGACCCGGCTTGTTCTGCACTTTGCGTAGGGCGAGGGTGACATTCCCAAGAGCGGTCAGGTGCGGATACAGATTGAACTGCTGGAACACCATGCCGATGCGTTGCCGCACGGTGTTGATATCGACGCCGGGCTTTGTGATGTCGACGCCGTCGACGACAACCTGACCGCCGGTGGACTCTTCCAACCGGTTGCAACACCGCAACATGCTACTTTTTCCCGAGCCCGAGGGCCCGACGACGCAGACCATCTCGCCGGGATGGACCCGAAGATCGATGCCGCGCAATACCTCAAGAGACCCGTAAGCCTTGCGCAGTCCCACCAGTTCAAGCATGGCGAGTTCCAGGATCGGCGGCGCGGTCATCTCAACATTTCAAGGGAGCGGGCGTGGCGTCATAGCCGGCTAGTCCGGGAATTCCCTGGCCTTCGGCGATGACGATGGCGCTGTCCGTGGGGTCCGGCGTGATCCCGAACCACTTCTGCGCGGTCTTAGCGATGAAGCCGTCCTTCTTCATGCACTTCAGCGTCATGGAAACCGAATCGCGCCCCGCCTTGTCGTCGGCGCGGAAAGCAAGGGCCCATACGAGACCCGTCGGGATCGAAAGGCTCGTCTTAACTTGAGGATTCTGCTTGGCCATCCAGGCCGATACGCCGCTCGCCGCAAGGACGGCATCGGCGCGGCCCGCCTGCACGGCCTGCACCGCGTCGGCGGTGGTTCCGTAGACGTCGAATTTGAAACCAAGCTTCTCGGCATTCTCGCGCGCCCAGTGCTCGTAGGCGGAACCCTTGTTCACGCCGATGGTCTTGCCCTTGAGATCGGCGACGCTCTTCATGCCCGAAGCCGCCTTCTTCTCGACGAAGACGTAACCGGTATCCAAATAGCCTTCGGAGAACAACATCTGCTTGGCGCGCTCGGGCGTCGCCGTCACGGGCGCGAGAATGAAGTCGTACTTTCCGGCATTCAGCCCGGGGACCAGACCTGAGAATTCGGTACCGTCGATCTCGATTTTCTTTCCCATCCGCCGCGCAATCTCGTTCCCGAGATCGATGTTGAAGCCTTGCAGCCCGCCGCCGAGGGTTCGCATCGCATGCGGAGGAAAGGTCGCATCGACTCCGGTCCTGAGCACCTGCGCCGAAGCGGGCAGGCTGACCATCGCAGCCGCGATCAGGGCAAAACATGTCTTCATGTATGTCATGGCAACCTCTGGAATCCTCAATCGGGCGCTTTGCCGAGCGGCGGTCCGGCGCCGGTGCGTTCTACGATGAGTTTGTAGTGCTCCGGCCGCCGGTGCTTTGCGAAATTGAACACATGTTCGCGGAAGGCTTCGCCGATGGAAAGGTCGATATTGGCGAAAACGAGCTCGTCCTCCTCGGTTTGCGCTTGTGCGACGATCTCGCCGGTGGGCGAGACGATGGCCGAGCCCCCGATCATATGGAACCCGTCCTCGGAGCCGCACTTCCCCGCGGCCGCAACCCACAAGCCGTTCCCATACGCATTGCCTTGCAAGGAAATGAGATGGGAGAACATGCGCAGGTGTATGGGTTCCGGCCAATGGATGTTCATACTCGGCGTGTTGTAGCCGAGCACGACGATCTCGGCGCTTTGCAGGGCCATGACCCGGTAGGTCTCGGACCATCGGCGGTCGTTGCAGAGGCACATGCCCATGCGTACCCCTTGCGTCTCCCAAACATTGAAGCCCTCATTACCGACGTCGAAGAATTTCTTCTCGAGGTGCTGGAAAGGCGTCCCCTCGATGTGGTGGGAGTGGCCGGGCAGGTGGATCTTGCGGTAGCGCCCGACGATCTTCGCGTTCTCGTCCGTCATGATCGCGGTGTTGAAGCGGCGGCCTTCGGGGGTCAGCTCGGCATACCCAAGATAAAATCCGATCTTCAATTCCGCCGCGAGGCTGAACAGCGGCTTCGTCTCCGGCCCCGGCATGCTGCGCTCAAAGAAGCGGTCGACGGCTTCGTCTTCCGTCATCCAGTAGCGTGGGAAGAAGGTCGTGAGCGCGAGCTCGGGGAAGACCACAAACTTCGCGCCGCGGCTGTGGGCCTCGCGGAGGAGCGCGATCAGCCGCTTGACGGCCGCTGCGCGGCTATCGGCAAGTGAGAGTGGGCCGAGTTGGGCTACGGCGAGGCCGAAGGGACGTTTGAGACCGCTCATCTTCCATTCCTACATCAACGAGACCGCGCAGCGCCTCACGGGCTTCCGCGACCGAAATACCTTCAGGGCTCGACAATGCGTCGGAGGTCCCGCGCTTGAGAAACTGCCCGGAACCGCGCTCCGCGTGAAGCGTGTTGTTTTCGACCACGACGCGGCCGCGGCTCACGACGATTTCGGGCCAACCCTTCAGCTTGCGTCCCTCGTAGGGCGTATAGCCCGTATTGTCGTGAAGCATCGAGGCCGTCACGGTGACCTCGCGGTTGGGATTCCAGACCGCGAAATCGGCATCCGCTCCAATTGTGATCGCGCCCTTACGCCCGGTGAGGCCGTACATGGAGGCGTGATTGGTCGAGGTCAGTGCGACGAACTCCTGGAGCGAGAGGCGGCCGGCCATGACGCCTTCGGAGAAGAGAAGGGGCATGCGCAGCTCGATGCCCGGCAGCCCGTTCGCCATCTCCTTGAAGGTCGTCGCATCGCCCTTCGGGAGCTTGCCGGTCTTGTCGAAGCGGTATGGGGCGTGGTCCGAGGAAAAGATCGGCAGCGTGCCGTCCTTGAGCCCAGCCCACACCGCGTCCTGAGAATCTTTGTCGCGCGGCGGGGGCGAGCAGCAGTACATCGCGCCCTCCAACCCGTTGCGGTCGAGATCGTCGGCCGTGAGGAAAAGATACTGGGGGCAGGTCTCTGCATAGACCGCAGCGCCCCGCTGTTTGGCGTTGCGGATCGTCTCGATGGCTTCGCGCGCGGAGACGTGCACGATCAGAAGCGGCACGCCGATCAGGCGGGAGAGGGCGATGGCTCGGTTGGTGGCTTCGCCTTCGGCAATGGGGTCATGGGCGACCGCGTGGAATTTCGGCGCCTTATGGCCGCGCGCCAGCAAGCGGTTGGCGAGCCAGCGGATGATGTCGTGATTTTCCGCATGCACCATCACCAGCGCCTGTTCGCTTGCCGCCACGGCCAGGACGTCGAGCAACTGGTGGTCGTCCAGTCTCAGCTTGTCGTAGGTCATGTAGACCTTGAGCGAGGTAATGCCCTCGCGGATGACCGCCGGCAGATCGATGTTCAGCGCGGTTTCATCGGGATTGGCGAGGATGAGGTGGAATCCATAGTCGATGACGGCCTTCTCGCGCGCGCGCTTGGCGTAGTCCGCGACGACATCGGGAATCTTCATTTCACGATGCTGTGCCGCAAAGGGGATGATGGTCGTGGTGCCGCCAAAGGCAGCAGCCACGGTCGCCGAGTAAAAGTCGTCGACGCACATGATGCCCATGCCGGAAAGCTGCTCGACGTGGCAGTGGCTGTCGATACCGCCGGGCAGGACCCAGCGCTCGGACGCGTTGATCTCACGTTTGGCGCGCAGAAGCCCCTTGGCGATCGCCGTGATCACGCCGTCGCGAACGCCAACATCGGCCGCGAATACTTCGCTGGCCGTGGCCACCCAACCATCGCGAACCACCAGATCGAACTCTTCCATACGTCTCACTCATGTGGGACATTTCGGCGAACCGGCCCCGTTTCCATGGGCCAGCAGAGTGTGCACTAAAACTCGCCATGGCCTCCAGCATCATCGTCATCAACCCGAACTCCCTCGAAGCCGTGACGGCTGGCATCGATGAGGCGCTGGTTCCTTTGCGGATTGCGGGCGGCCCTGAGATCCGCTGCCTCACCCTGAAGGAAGGCCCGCCCGGCATCCAAACCCAGGCGGACGTGGAATCGGTTACGCTGCCGCTTGCGAAGCTCGCTAAATCTTTAGAAAGCGAGGCGGGCGCTTTCGTGATCGCCTGCTTCAGCGATCCGGGCCTTCATCTCGTGCGTGAAACTGTGAAGAAGCCCGTCCTCGGCATCGCCGAGTGCGGCGTGCTCGCGGCGCTCACCTTAGGGCAAACATTCGGCGTCATCGCCATTCTCAAAGGCTCGATCCCGCGCCATATGCGCCTGTGGGGCGCGATGGGCGTCACGAGCCGTCTCGCCGGCGAACTCGCGATTGATATGCCGGTCGCCGATCTGATCGACCGCAAGCGCACGCTTGCCCGTATGATCGAGGTGGGCACGCGCCTGCGCGACGAGCAGGGCGCAAACGTCATCGTCATGGGCTGCGCCGGCATGGCGCCCTTGCGCGGGCCGCTTCAGGACGCGCTCGGCATTCCAGTCGTCGAGCCGACGCAAGCGGCGACGACCATGGCGATCGGCCGCGTGCGGCTCGGCTGGTAGGCGATGGATATCGCCGCCGCCGATCTTCCGCCCGACCGCATCTACAAGCTTCTCGTCAACACCGTCATGCCGCGCCCCATCGCGCTGGTCTCGACATTGAACGCCGACGGCAGCGTCAATGCGGCGCCGTTCAGCTTCTTCAACGTGTTCAGCAATGCGCCGCCGCTCTTGGTCATCGGCGTCGAGGGAAACAAGCGCAACGACGGAAAACCTCACAAGGATACCGGACGGAATATCGCCGCGCGCGGCGAATTCGTGGTGAACCTTGTCAGTCATGCGATCGTCGAAAAGATGGTGGCCTGCGCGGTCGACTTTCCGGAAGGAACGAGCGAGCTCGCCGAGGTTGGATTCACGGCGCGTCCGTCGAAACAGATCGCGACACCGGGCATCGCGGACTCACCGGTCAGCTTCGAGTGCCGCGTCTTCAGCAATCAGGCGCTGCCATTCAACCGCAGCCTTGTGGCCGGTGAAATCATCCACCTGCATATCCGCGACGATCTCATCGACGAGAAAATGCACGTGGACGTCGACGGATTGGACCTCGTCGGCCGCATGCACGGCACGGGCTGGTACACGACGACGCGCGACCGGTTTCAGGCCGACCGGATGACGCTGGACGAATGGAAAGCGCGGAAGGGGAAGTAGCCAGGCTATTGCCCGCGTGCGACGACCTTCGTATCGACAATCTGCATCCACTCTTTCCAGATCGGCTCCCACGCCGTCGCCGTCCCGCAATGACGGATCTGCAGGGTGTAGACGTTGTCGCCGGGCGCATTGGTGAGATTGAGTGCGATATATTGGGCCGGGGATTCGAACGGCTTCTGGATCTGCCAATACTTGAAAGCCTTCGGCTGGTTGGGCTTATCCGGGACCGGCACATAGTAAGGGCCGTCGAAATAGATGTACTCGCCCCGCTTGCCGAACTTCTTGAATTCCTCGACGAGGAGAGGCTCCTTCCACGTGTCGATGCGGACTTTGACCTCGGCCGTCGCGGGAGTGTTCGGGTGGCCGCACGGCAACTGGGCGGCGCCCTGGGCGGACGATGCCGCGCAAAATCCGGTGGCGATCGCAAACGCAATGGTACGTGCAAATCTCGAAACGGTCATGCTCAAGGTCCCTACTATGGCCTGCTATTCGTACATCAACGGCGCGGGCACTCAAGAGCGAGGGCGATAGATCACCAAGGTGTCATCGCGGGTCGCGGGATAAACCGTTCCGTCGGGTCCGACGGAGATCATGTGCGAGCGGGATTCGATCTTGCCGACAACCTTACCGGTGCGATGGTCGATTTTCACGATATTGTTGTCGATATCGAGCGGCACGTCCTCGGGATGAGTTGCCGCATAGATATCGCCATTAGCTGCGAGGCCCATCGAAGCGATCTCACCCGGGATCTCGACCGCGCTCAGATATTTGCCCGTTAGGTCGAGCCGCTGGACGCGCCCATTCTTGCGGTCGGCGATATAGATGGCCTTGTCTGGCCCTATCCCGATGGAGTGCAAGACTTGAAACTCGCCGGGCTGCGAGCCGGGCTTGCCCCACTCGCGCACTTTCTTTCCCTGGCCGTCGTATTCGACGACGCGTGAATTGCAATAACCGTCGGAGGCGAACACATGTCCGTCTCCGGCCGGCGAGAAGGCGACGTCGGCAACGCCGCACGGCCCTTGGCCGTTGCGCTTCGGAACATCACCGACATCGATATGCAGCAGCTTTTCGCCGCGCGGCGAAAACTTCTGGATGGTCGACGCCACGGAGTCTGTCGTCCATACGTTTCCTTGCGGATCAATTCTGATGCCGTGCGGCGTGTTGAACAGACCCTTACCCCACGAGGCGAGAACTTTGCCTTGCGGATCGAGGACGACGACCGGATCGCTGCCGTCGGTCGGGCGATGGATCACGTAGATGTTTCCCTTGGCGTCGGGAGCGACAGCGGAAATGCCGACCAGCTTCACCGCGGTTTTGATGACGACCCGCTCCAAGGAGATGACGGGGGTCGCAGCGATCAAGGCGCGAAGGGCTTTGCCTTCGGCCAATTGCTCAGACGTTGCCGCGCCCAAGGCCGGCGTGCCTGCGAGGACGAGACAGACAGCACTCTGCAAGAGGCTGCGAAATTTCCGGTTCATGTTATGCGCTCCCCAAGACGACGACCCGCCACCCGTTATAGAGGCTAGTGGAGCGGATTTGTCATTCGCTACCC
>CAMDOZ010000131.1 GCA_945903705.1 Fidelibacterota bacterium
AACGCAAGTCGGACGCCACCCTCGATTCCGTGAACAAAGCCCTCGTCGACGGCGCACCCCTGAGCTTGGTCAATGGCGTTCCGCAGCTTGGTTCTCGTTAGTCTACTCCTGCTCGGCAGCACGGCGCAGCCGTCCGCGCCGGGACACGCGCAGGAGCGCGCGGACGCCATCATGGCGGCCGTGAACGCGGCGCTTGCGAAAAGAGGACTCCTGATCGTAGACGGCGTACCAGCCTTGAAGTAAGGCGGTTAAGCCGGCCGCTTCCATAGCGCCGGATCTGTAGTCACGGGGATCCGAGGCTGCGGGAGCGGTTGAACGGGCGCCACGCGTTCGCCGTTGAGATACGCCCCGGCCTGGCGCTCGAACGCGG
The DNA here is from genome assembly GCA_945903705.1 of Fidelibacterota bacterium. Classification (GTDB taxonomy): domain Bacteria; phylum Pseudomonadota; class Alphaproteobacteria; order Rhodospirillales; family Rhodospirillaceae; genus SHVO01. The sequence goes on from CAMDOZ010000131.1 coordinate 371, forward strand.
CGAAGGCCTCCGCATCCGCAAATGCGCGGCCCGGGATAACATGGGCGAGATAGGGTGAAATCCAGAAGGCGAGATAGCCACCGCGCCGCGTAATGCGAACAATCGCCGCCCAGCGCGTCAAGGACTCCGTCACCGGCGTGACGTCCCGAAGCCCTTCGGGGAGAAGTTGCACCTGGTGCGGACCGATGACGCCGCTGGTATGCCGGGCAAGCACGACCGCGTTCAAGACGCCGAGGACGAGAAACAGAATGAAGAAGGCCACGGCGAATACGACGCCGCCGGCGATGTAGATAAACCACGCGCGCTGGTCGGTGGGAACGCCGAGATCGTTGATGAGAAAGAGGGTGTAGGCTACGGCGATGACGGCGCTGACGAGATAGCGCGCGCGGCTGGCAAAATAGTTGCCCACATTGATGGCGAGGATGTCCGATACGCGCAAGTCCGTCGCGATCTTCATGGCCGGTACGCCTTTATCTTAAATATCCGCGTAGACGTGTGTTTCAGCCTGAGCTCCGGGATGCGTGACCGCGCCGTCGCAGGCCGGGCCCACGAGCTGCGCGTACTTCCACAAGACACCGGACTGGTAGTCGTGGTTGCGCGGTGTCCACGCCGCGCGGCGGCGGTCGAGTTCATCCTTGGAGACCTCGAGGTCGAGGATGCCCTTGGCAGCGTCGATGGCGATGATGTCACCATCCTTCACCAGGGCAATAGGACCGCCGACCGCGGCTTCCGGCCCGACATGCCCGATGCATAGCCCGCGCGTTGCGCCGGAGAAACGCCCATCGGTGACGAGCGCCACCTTGTGTCCCATCCCCTGCCCCGCCAGAGCGCCCGTCGTCGCAAGAGTCTCGCGCATGCCGGGCCCGCCACGGGGACCTTCATAGCGGATGACGATGACGTCCCCTTCTTTGTACTGCCGCGCCTGCACCGCGGCGAAGGCGGCATCTTCGCTATCGAAGCAGCGCGCGGGCCCGCGGAACTGCAGATGCTCCATATGCGCGATCTTCACGATGGAACCTTGAGGCGCGAGGGAACCCTTGAGGCCGGTGACGCCGCCGCGGGGCGACATCGCCCGCGACGTGGGATAGACCACGTCCTGATCCTTCGGGAACACGACACTCCTCATGTTCTCTTCGAGGGTCTTGCCGGTGACGGTGATGCAGTCGCCGTGGAGGTATCCGCCATCGAGCAGCGCCTTGATGAGCACAGGAATGCCCCCGACCTTGTAGAGGTCCGCCGCGACATATTTTCCGGCAGGCTTCATGTCGGCGATGTAGGGCGTCGAATCAAATATCTTGCACACCTCCTCGAGCGAGAACTTGATTCCGCATTCGTGAGCCATGGCGGGAAGATGCAAACCGGCGTTCGTGGACCCGCCGGACGCCGCGACCAAACGCGCGGCATTCTCGAAAGCCTTCTTCGTGCAGATGTCGCGCGGCCGCAGGCCCAGGCGGAGAAGGTTCATCACCGCCGCGCCCGCATCGCGGGCGTAACGGTCGCGCGCCTCGCGGATCGTGGTCGGCACACTCGCCGAGACGGGAAGTGCCAGGCCTATGGCTTCGCTGACCGTAGCCATGGTGTTGGCGGTAAACTGACCGCCGCAGGCGCCGGCGGCCGGACAGGCGACACACTCGAGGTCGTGCAGGTCCTTGTCGGACATGGAGCCCGCGGCATGTTTGCCCACGGCCTCGAAGACGTCGGCAATGGTGACATCCTTGCCCTTGAAATGTCCCGGCATGATCGCCCCGCCATACAGGAACACGCTGGGGATATTGAGGCGGAGCATGGCCATCATCATCCCAGGCAGCGACTTGTCGCAGCCCGCGAGACCCACCAGCGCGTCATACGAATGGCCGCGCACGGTCAGTTCGACGGAGTCCGTGATCCAGTCGCGCGAGGCGAGCGAAGACTTCATGCCCTGGTGTCCCATAGCGATGCCGTCGGTGACGGTGATGGTCGTGAACTCGCGAGGCGTTCCGCCGCCGCCCTTCACCCCCTCCTTCACGAACTGCGCCTGCCGCGTGAGATCGATGTTGCAGGGCGCCGCTTCGTTCCAGCAGGTGGCGACGGCGATCAGCGGCGCGTGGATCTCTTCTTCCGTGAGGCCCATGGCGTAATACATCGAGCGATGCGGCGCGCGGGCGGGACCTTCGGTCGTATGACGACTGGGAAGTTTGGACTTGTCGAATTTGGGCGGCCGTTTTGCGTCGTCAGGCATGATGCCTCCCTTAAATCCCATGGAATTGAGGCTAACGGGTTGGGTGCTCGCCGGGGAGTCTTTTGTCGCCGAAAAGGAGCGCGAAGATCCTACCGGCCTTTCACGACACCGATGCCCTGGTAGGGCTCCAGAAAGAAGATCGAATCGTCCAACACAGCGGCGCGGCACTTGAGCCGCGCGTGAACTTCCTCGATGTCCGCCGTGAACTTCTTCTTTTGGACGTCGGAGCGTTCAAACCTCACCCAGTGAATGGGCGGAAGTTCCGCCGGCGGAGGGAGCATCCGCAGGATTGCGGCTGCGGTCTTCTTCGCCCCGCCCGGCGGAAACGCACTCGCCGGATCAGTCTGAGCCGTAGGCCATGTCCCTCGCTCGAGCAGCGCCGTGATCAAATACGCCGCTTCGGACGCCGTCGCCACGGTTGGATTGACCTCCGAAACGATCAGGCGGCTGTTCCACGCCTGTGGAGGGCTGAGATTGAGCACCCGCACGCCCATGATCGCCGCCTCCACGCCCGTCGTGGACTCACTGTGAACGGTCAGGATTGCGTGACGCATCCACGGCATGGGGTCCGAACCTGCGACGATCGAGACACGGGCGGGATCGCGATCAGTCCACAGCTGCGAAAGCTCCTGTGGGTGCGGCCTTATCACGATGTCGAGGTGCGTGTTGGCGAGCAACCAGTCAATCAGGTCCCGCGTTTCTGCGAGCGCCGCCTCCTCGAATGCAATGCGATCACGCACCAACGCGCCGGTCTCGGGCCCCGGCAGGTGGCCGCCCGAATCAATCCATACCTTCGCGGCAGACGCGGGGCTGCCCCACATGCTGTTGATGATGCCGAAGCTGGTGTTGATAAGGACGTAGTCACTCGACCGCGGCCGCGGCGCCTGAGTGCCGCGAAGAATATCGACGCGCGCATTGCCCGCGACCGAGATGAGAGGCGCCGCCGCGGGATAGGCTTCGATGTAGGCCTCGCGGTGAAAATCGTTGATAGCAAGGAACGCGTCAGCGTAGGTGAAGGTATCCGGGTGGGTGCTTCTCGCGACGTCGCCCCGGGAGGAGGCCAGACATTCCTCGTCGGCGACGACCACGAGGTGGCCTGCTTTCTTGCAGCGCCCCATGAAGGTGGCTTGGACAAGATTGCTCGACTTAAAGAGGTAACAGCCGGGGGGCGACTTCGGGAGATTAAAGGAGAGCGACCATTGCTGGCCCACAACCACCGGATAACCAGCATCCAGAAGATACGATGCAATCAGCAGGCGCGACGCAAAGTCTCGCCCCTTGAGCTCGCATGTCAGGTAGGCGATGGGATGAGCTGCGGTGATCATAGGTAGTTCCGGCGACTAGGCGTTCAAGAAGCTAGCGAGTCGGACAGGAGCCCGCGAGTCTTTAGTGGGCAGCGCGAGGCGGCTCGAGATAGAAGAGTGAATCGTCCAGCTCCTTGGCACGACAGGTAAGGGTTGCGTGCAGTTCGTCAATGCCAACGGTGAACTTTTTCTTCTCGACGTCCGTACGCTCCCGCCTCACCCATTTCATGGTGCCGATCGGGCCGGGCGGCGGTAGCGCGCGGAGGATGGCCGCTGCGGTCTTCTCGGTTCCGCCCGATGGAAACAGGTCAGTCGCGTTTGAAGGCGGCGGCGGCCACGCGCCGCCGTTCACCAGCGCCTCGATCATCGCGGCCGCCTCGCGGGCCGTGCGAACCGTAGGATTCACTTCTGACACGATCAGGCGGTTGCTCCATGGCACCGGAGGGCTGAGATTGACGGCCTTGGCCCCCATGATGGCTGCCTCGACTCCCGTCGTGGACTCGCTATGGACCGTGACGAGGGCATGACGCATCCACGGCATTGAATCGGAGCTTGTGACGACACTCACACGATCGGGGCGGATGTCCAGCCACATGTCGGGGCGTTCCTGCGGGTGCGGCCTGATGACAATATCGAGCCGCGTGTTCGCAAGCAGCCAGTCGATAAGTCCCCGCGTCTCTTGCATAGCCGCCCGTTCGAAGGCCACGCGTTCTCGAATCAGGGCGACGGTATCGGCCTCCGCTTCGTGCCCCCCGGCGTTAATCCAGACAGCGGCCGCGGTCTGAGCGTCACCCCACATGCTGTTGATAATCCCGAAGCTGGTATTGATCAGCACGTAGGCGCCACCCCTGGGCGCCGGCGGGCGCACGCTGCGCAGGATATCGACCCGCACGTTGCCGGCAACTGAGATACGCGATTCGAATTCGGGATAGACCTCAACAAGCGCCGCACGATGGATCTCGCTGAGGGCGAGAAACTCGTCGCAGTAGCGAAGAGCATTCGGATGCGTGCTGCGCGCGATGTCGGCGCGCGAAGAGGCCAGACATTCTTCGTCGGCGGCAATGACGACGTGGCCGGACTCCTGGCATCGGCGCATCGCTTCGGCCTGGGTCATATTGGTGCTTTTGTAGAGAAAGCAGCCTTTCGGTGTGTTTTGGATGTTGCGCCACATCGCCCATTGCTGGCCGACGATGACCGGATAGCCGGCCGCCAGAAGATGCGAGGCGATCAGAAGGCGAGAGGGGAAGTCCCGCCCCTTCAATTCACATGTCAGATAGGCGATGGGAGCCGCCGCAACAGGCATGCTTTTGCGCCCTAGAGTCGGTTTCGGCGAAATTGAATCACGGCGTATAGCGCCTTCTTTTTTTTCGGGCATGTTCTCATCGGAAAACCGCCTACACTTTTCCGGAACATGCCTTACGCGCTGATTCGCGACAACGCATCCTTGAGCCTGGCCCGCGCGGCCTCGGCAACGGCGCGGCGCTCGCGGATTTCTTCGATCACCTCGGGCGGCGCTTTCGCGATGAAAGCTTCGTTGAGTAACTTTTTGTCATCGTTGGCGATGTCGGCGTCCTTCTTGACAATTTCCTTCTTGAGACGCTCGCCCTCCTTGGCGAAGTCGATGATGCCTTCAAGCGGCAACAAGACGGTCGCCTCTCCCACCACCACTTGCGCCGATCCGCGCGGCACTTGATCGGACCCGCCGATCGACGACAGGCGCGCATTGGCGCAGATAAGCGTGTTGTGCGTGATCAGCCTTGCCTTGGTGTCGGCGTTGCCGCCCTTCACCAGCGCCGCGATCTGCGAGCTCGCGGGCACGTTCATCTCCGATCTCACGGAACGGATCGCGGTGATGATATCCACCACCCAGTCCATCTCGGCCTGCGCCTCGGGCGCCGCGAGGCCGTCGTACTGCGGCCACTGGGTCGTCATGAGGGTGGACGCGCGCGCGATGCCGGCGGCCTCGCCAAGTTTCTCCCACAAGGTTTCCGTGACGAACGGGATGAGCGGATGGCCGATGATGAGAATCTGGTCGAGCACCCACGCGGTGGTCGCCCGGGTTTCGGCCTTCGCCTTCTCGTCCGTTCCCTGGAACACAGGCTTCGCAAATTCCAGATACCAGTCGCAGAAGGTGCCCCACGTAAATTGATAAAGCCCGTTGGCGGCTTCGTTGAAACGGTAGCCGACGATGGCGCCCGACACTTCGCGCGCGGCTTCAGCAACCTTTGAAACGATCCATTTATTGAGCGTCGAGCTGACACCCTTCGGGTCGAAGCCGGGCACGATCACGCATTCGTTCATTTGACAAAAGCGCGCCGCGTTCCAGATCTTGGTAATGAAATTGCGATAACCGGCGATGCGGTTTTCCGCGAGCTTGATGTCGCGCCCCTGCGCCGCCATGGCGGCGAGCGTGAAGCGCACGGCGTCGGTGCCGTAGGAATTGCAGAGGTCCAGGGGGTCCATGACGTTGCCCTTGGACTTGGACATCTTCTGGCCCTTCTCGTCGCGGACCAGGGCATGGATGTAGACGTCGCGGAACGGCACATCACCCATGAAGTGATGGCCCATCATCATCATGCGCGCGACCCAGAAGAAGATGATGTCGAAGCCGGTGACGAGCACGTCGCCCGGATAGTAACGCGCGAGCTCCGGCGTCTTCTCGGGCCAGCCGAGCGTTGAGAATGGCCATAGGGCCGAGGAAAACCAGGTGTCGAGTACATCTTCGTCGCGGGCGAGCTCCACGTCCTTTCCGAAGTGTTTCTTAGCGAGCGCGTGAGCTTCGGCTTCGTCGTATGCGACGAAGGGATGACCGTCGGGCGCGTACCAGGCGGGAATCTGGTGGCCCCACCAAAGCTGGCGCGAAATGCACCAGGGCTGGATGTTGCGCATCCATTCGAAGAACGTGTTTTCCCAAGTTTTCGGGACAAAGCGCGTGCGCCCCGTCTCCACCGCTTCGATGCAGGGCTTCGCGAGGGTCTTCGCGTCCGCGTACCATTGATCGGTGAGCCAGGGCTCGATCACCACGCCCGAGCGGTCGCCGTAGGGGATCTGCATCACATTGTCTTCGACCTTCTCGAGCAGCTCGAGAAGCTGCATGTCCGCGACCACCATGTCGCGCACTTTAAAGCGGTCGAGGCCGCGATACTTCTCGGGCGCCTCGTCGTTGAGCTTCGCATCGCGGTCAAACACATTGAGCATCGCGAGCTTGTGGCGTTTACCCACGCCGAAGTCGTTGAAGTCGTGCCCCGGCGTGATCTTCACCGCACCGGTGCCCTTCTCCGGGTCGGCGTATTCGTCGGCGACGATAGGGATACGGCGCTGCGTGAGCGGCTGAATGCAGTTCTTGCCGACGAGGTCCTTGTAGCGCGCGTCGTCCGGATGCACCGCCACGCCAGTGTCGCCGAGCATGGTCTCGGGGCGCGTGGTGCCCACGGTGATGAAGGCGCCGTCGGCGCCCTCCACCGGATACTTGAAGTACCACATCTTCCCCTTCACTTCGCGGCTCTCGACCTCGAGGTCGGAGATGGCGGTGTGAAGCTTCGGATCCCAGTTCACCAGGCGCTTGTCGCGGTAGATGATCCCTTCGCGATGAAGCTCGACGAAAACTTTGGTCACCGCGCGCGACAGGCCCTCGTCCAATGTGAAGCGATGGCGCGCCCAATCCGGCGATGCGCCCAAGCGCTGGAGTTGGTGGATGATGGTGCCGCCGGACTGTTCCTTCCAGGTCCACACACGCTTGACGAAGGCCTCGCGGCCAAGCGCGCGGCGGTTGGTGCCCGACTGTTCGAGCTGGCGTTCGACGACCATCTGCGTGGCGATGCCCGCATGATCCGAGCCGGGTTGCCACAGCGCGTCCCTGCCCGCCATGCGGTGATAGCGGATGAGCACATCTTGCAGAGTGAAGGTGAGCGCATGACCGATGTGCAGGCTGCCGGTGACGTTCGGCGGCGGCATCATGATGGTATAGGGCCGCTCGACCGACGCGGGGTGCGCTGCAAAATCGCCGGACTTTTCCCAGCGGGCGTAAAGCGCCTCTTCCACGTCCTGAGGATTGTAGGTCTTGTCGAGCATAGCCTTCGCCTTCAAAAGAGAAGGCAAGGGTTTACCCGCCCGGAAGGATGGGCGCAACGCCGACAAAAGTCAGGAAATTACGCGGCTTTTACGCGTATTGGACGCGACTAGGACCGCTCGGGCCGGGTCGCGATGCGCTCGATTTCCTGCTTCACGATGCGCTCGACGATGTACGGAAGGTTCGTATCGAGCCAGTGCTTCAGGATCGGGGTGCAGATCTCGCGCACGAGTTCTTCGAGCGTGAGGCCGTGATTGCCCAGGGAGACCGCGCGTTCGCGCGCGACCGCATGGGCAAGCTGAGAAATGGACGCCCCGGAGGCCGCCGCGACGGCTTGAGAAACCAACCCTTCGCCGTAGTCGTACTGCTGGTGATGGAACGACGGAGCCGGTTCCGGCTCGGCGTAATGATGCTGCTGCATCTCCTCGACCATCATTGAGTCGGTGAGCTGCAAAGGCATGTCCGGTTCAGGATCCGGATTG
>CAMDOZ010000132.1 GCA_945903705.1 Fidelibacterota bacterium
AATGTGGTTCACCGAAGTACCGATCGAAGCGGTGCTCGATACCCAGATCCTGCCGCTCAGCCGCGTCCTCAATATGAAGGTGGGCTCGAAGCTGCTCCTCAATGCCACCCCCGAATCGCCCGTGCTGATGCGCTGCGGCGATCAGCCGATGTTCGTGGGCAAGATGGGCCGCCGGGGTGACCATATCGCCATCCGCCTCGACGAACGGCGCCTCACCGCCAATAAAGAAAACCCCACGCCGATCTAAGCGTAGTTGGGTCAATTCCTTGCCTTTCCCCCCTTTTTCCGGGGGAGGGATAAGCCCAAATAAACCCGGCAATTATTGCCGCCGTTAACCATCTTTTATGGCCCGGGATGCGAAATTCGCTCCTGAAGCCGGTATAATGATGAGACCCCCCGCTTTTGGGCGATAGGTGAGAGAGCCATGACGACCGATAGCATCCTCGACATTGTCGTTATCCTGCTGCTCATTCCGACCATCATTTATGCCATCACCTTGAATCGCCGGCTGACGGCGCTGCGCAAGTCGCGCGACGAATTGTCGAAGGTGGTCAACAGCTTCAACGAAGCGACGATGCGCGCTGAAGCCGGCATTCCGAAGCTCAAGAAGGCGACCACCGAAGCGAACGGCCTCCTCAAGGACCGGGTCGAGAAGGCCCAGACTTTACGCGACGATCTCGCGTTCATGATCGAGCGGGCCGAAGAACTGGCCGGCCGTCTTGAAAGCGGTGTCCGCGCCGCCCGCACCGAAGGTGCGGCCTCTCATGCCGCGCCGGCTCAACCGGTCAACGCGCCGGGCACGCGCGCCACGTATGCCGAAGTGCCGATGCGCGACCGCGCGCCGGCTGCCGGCACGCTCGCCCATACCGTTGCCGGATTTGAAGAAACCGCCTCGGACCTGCGCGCCGTGCTGGGGACCGCCATGGGCGCCGCCCGGGCCGAAGCCAAGGTTCCCGGCCCCGCGTCGGCCGCCGCCGGAGCCGGATTTGCGCGTCCCAAGAGGACCTTAGAGCGTCAATTCGAGCGGGCCGCCCCGTCCGAGCAGAATGTCGAAGAAGAGCGTTCGGAAGCCGAGCGCGAACTCTTGAAGGCCCTGCAGTCCGCGCGATAAAATTGCGCATGGCCCCGAAAAGTGTGAAGCGGTTTTCGGATAAGGCCATGCGCCAACGTGTAAAGCGCATATAAGAAAGCGATCATGGCACAGCACCCTTACGATATGCCGCCCCGCCTGCGCCCGCGCCAGACGCGCGAGCAAGCCGGCCCGATCACGGGCCGTTTTGGTGCGACGCCATCTTTTCGTCTGCTGCCGGTCCTGATTCTTGCCGCCGTCGGCATGCTGGGTTTCAAGCTGCAGATCATCGTGAATGAAGTCGCCGGCGAAACGCGCCTGGTCGCCTTCGTCATGGAACAGTCGGCCGCTTTCGCCCAAGCCGCCGCACCCAATGCCGCCAAGCCCGCAGCACCCGCACCGGCTCCGGCCGCTGCTCCCGCCGCCGCTGCTCCCGCCGCGGCTGCTCCCGCTGCTGCCCCGACCGCCGATGGCGCCGCCGCTCCGGCCGCTGACGGCGCTGCGCCTGCCGATGCCGCCGCCGCGGACGCTGGTCCCGCGTCGATGCTCAACTTTGATCCGGCGAACCTGACCAAAGCCGAAGTCGACACCCTCCAGCGTCTCGCCGAGCGCCGTGAATTCATCGAGCGCCGCGAACGTGAAACCAACGCCAAGGAAGGTCTCTTGAAGGCCGCCGAAGCGCGCATCGACGGCAAGATCGTCCAGCTCCAGGATCTCGAGAAGAATATCCAGGGCCTGCTCAAGCAGTACGACGCGCAGAAGCAGGAAGAGATCAACCAGCTCGTGACCATCTACAGCGCCATGAAGCCGAAGGACGCCGCGCGCATCTTCGATACGCTCGAAATGCCGACGCTCGTGGGTGTCATCCAGAAGATGAAGGAAACCAAGGTCGCCCCGATCCTCGCGGCCATGGATGCCCGCCGCGCCGTCGCGCTGACGGAAGAGCTCACCGCCCGCAGGCAGCTGAGCTCCGAGCCCGCGCCCATGACGCCGACCCCCGCCGCCGCCCGCACTCCCGCCGCAGGTGCTGCTCCGCCAAGGGCGAATTAGGCGCCGCTTTAGGCCCCAACAGCGCTCCGCTGAGCGAAAATTATCTCAGATATATTTTCGCAGACTCGCCACTAACCGCGCATGCAGAGCGCTCGGGCGAAAAATTTATCTGACGCGATGCGCCTCGCTCCACAGGAGCGAGGCCAAGCGATTTCGCATTGGGTACGCCGGTACTTTCAGCGCTCCCGCGCCTCTTATTTCACTTCAAACACCGGATGCACGCCCGAGCGCTTGAACGCCTCGGCCGCGGGCTTGGACGTCAGCGCGCGGATGACCGCCGCTTGTTCGGCAGTGCGCGAAGAACGCTTCAGGGGCGCGACCGTATACACCGCGTGCGATTGCAACGCCTCCGGCAAGAAGACGATCTGCTTCGCGCCGGCGAACCGCAACTCGGCGACCTGTTGTACGGCCGCGGCGACTTCGCCCTTTAGAAGCAGCGTCGCCGTCAAACCTTCGTCGATCACCACCGCTTTCGGTTTCACGATATCGGCTACGCCAAGCTGCTCGATCAGCTTTGCGAAGTGCAGGCCGCTCGCACCGCGCCTTGAATAAGCGATCGACGGCGTCGCCTTGAGGAAGGCCGCGAGATCGGCGGCCGAGTTGATGGTCGGCAGCGGTGCTCCTTCGGCGACAGCGATGCCGACGTCCGTGGAGACGAGATCCGTGGCCGGCCCCACCGCCCCGGCCTTTGTCATTCCCGCCATGCCTTCCTTCGTGAGGATGACCAGGTCGGGGACTTCTCCTTTATTCAACCGGTCGACGACCGTCGCGGACATCGCAAACTCGATGTCGATCTCGACGCCGGTCGTCGTTGGAATCATCGGTTTGATCTCCGGGAAGGCAGCTTCAACCGCGAGCGCGGCGAGGATTTTGACCCGGCCCTTTTCCGCAGCCTCCGCAACAGGCGCCGACAAGAGCAGGGTGGGAAGAAGAAGTACTGCCGCGCGAAAGACCGAGGTCAAAGGCGTTGCCCCTTTTTCTGAACCAGGAGGGCGAGTATGCCGCCAAATGCCGCCCGCACCCAATTTGCCCATAACTCATTGTCAACATGTGGTTATTCGGAACATTCCGTCGGAGGCCCCCACAGTTCAAAAAAGAGCCCTATCCGCTTGAAAAACCCGGCTTTCCCGCTGACTTAACCCCCCATTCACCTTTCCCCCATAGGCTCCTGGAAACACGTGTGTATTGCGGCCGAAGGTGCGTCTTCGGACGTGAGTGGGGTCTTTGGATTTGAGCGGCGTCTATCCAAAAGCGCGCGAGAGTCTCTACGAAGCGTTTCCGGGCTTGCCGGAAACGCTGAGCGGGCCTGCGCGCAATGAAGCGAGCCGCGACCGCGTGATGATCACCTTGCTCGCGCTCAATTTCCTGCTCATGGCCTTCTTCGCGGTGATGACGTCCGTCGCCGGCGAAACGCGCACGACGATTGTAGCGCCCGCTTGGCACGCCGAAGCTCCGGAGGAGCGAAGGGGGCCGAGCGCCGCCGCATCGCAAACGCCCAACACATCTCTTTCCCCCGACTTGTCCGCCGCAGCTTTAGCGAAGGCGGAAGTTGCGTCGCAGGCACGAATGCTCGATGAAGAGCGCCGCCGCGCGGTCGATCAGTTGCGTGCGTCCGTAGCCCTCGTCTTTGCGCCGGTCATCGCCGCGGAAGACACCTGGCGCACGCGCGCCGCATGGAATGTCGGCAACGACCGCATCGACATCGAAGTTCCGTTCGCGCTGTTCGCCAGCCCCGATCACGTCGCCGAAGGCGATGCGATCCTCGCCGGCATCGCAGGCGTCGTCGATACAGGGATCCGCGGCTACCGCGCCGAGTTGGCGCTGCGCGCCTCGCATCCCGAAACCGACATTGCGCTGCTTGCCCAGCGCCTCACCACCCATGGCCTCGCGCCGGAAGCCCTCTCGGTCGGCATCTTGAAGCCCGTCGGCGGTCAGACGAGCGGCGAAGCTCTCTTACGCTTCAGCTTCATTCTTCTCGAAGACAATGACGACGTGATCGTGCGTCTCGCGGGAGTGTCGCGACCTGTCCGCCGAAGCCCGGAGGGCGTAGGAGGATGAACGCCCACTCTCAAGCAGCCTTGAGTCTCTCCCCGTCGAATTTTTCCGCGACGGCGCGTCCGCTGGCTGAGCACATCGAGGATCTGCCCATCCTCGGAAAGCGTATCAACGCGCCGGCGGTGGAGCGCGATCCCGGTCCCGCGCGGCCGTGGCTCATCACCATCGTCGACCTCATGACGATCCTGCTCACCTTCTTCGTGCTTCTGTTCTCCATGGCGAAGATCGACATGGTGCGCTTCGTACCCGTGGCGCGGTCATACAGCGACGCTTTCGCGGGCGGACTGCCCGATGACGCAGCACCCCGGCTCCCAGAGGTGGCGACGGTGCCGGGGGACAACCTCAGCTATTTGGAGGCGGTGCTGCGCCCGGCCTTCGCAAAGCATCCCAGCCTTGCCGATGTCCAGTTCCGCGCCAGCGCGCAATACATTATCCTCTCCTGGCCGGCGATGGAGCAGGGCGGTGCGCTATTCGACGCAGGGTCCAGCGGCATTTCCGATCTCGCGCGCCGGCGCATTTTTGATTTAGGCGGTGTTTTGAACAACCTGCATAACCGCATTGCCGTTGTGGGACAGGCGGCTGCCGGAGGGAAAGACGAGGCTGGCGCCTGGCGTCTCGCGATCACCCGCGCCAACTCCGTTGCAGACGCTTTTGCCGCCTCCGGTTACGACAGGGAAATCACCGTGCTCGGTCGAAATGCCATCGCAGGCAACGTCGACCAGATTCAGATTCTCATCATGCCGGAGCAGCCCGCGTCATGATGAAGCATATCGCTTTCGCCGCGGCTTTGCTCTCCAGCGCTCCCGCGCTGGCCGACGCCGTACGCTCCGTTGCCCGCGACGGTTACGGCCGCATCGCGTTCGAATGGGACCAGCCGGTGCGCTACTCGGCCGAAGTCGTGAACGGCAGCGTCGTGGTGCAGTTCGAGCGCGCGTTCGACCTCAACCCGGTTTCGCTCGCACTCCCGCTCACCGCTTATGTGGGCACGCCCACCGTTAGCCCCGACCGCAGGACTGCGGTTTTCCCGATGCGTCCAAATGTCACCATGCGCACCTTCACCGTCGGCTCCGCCGTGGTGATCGACCTTGTCCCCGGTGCGCCGCAGACCGCGAATGCGGCGAAGCCCGCCACCGCGAAGCCGCTTCCTTCCATGCCTGCGCCCGCCGGTGCGTCCAACGTCACCGTGCGTACGGGCCAGCATCCGGCCTACTTCCGCGTCGCTTTCGATTGGCTCCAGCGCCCCGCCTATAAAGTGGAGCGCCGCGGCGAGAACGTCGCCGTCGTCTTCCAAGGCGTGGGCGCCATCAATATCGGTACGCTAAACCAGCGCCTGCCCGCGGCCAATCGCGGGGCCAGCGTCACTTATGACGGCGGGCAGACTGTCCTCACCATTCCCCATGCGTCGGCCTTGGCGGTGAACGATCTCGTCACCGGCAATACCATTGCCGTTGACCTCACCAACGCGCCGGCCTCGCAGCAGGCCGCGAGCGCCAAACCCGCGGCTCCTCCCGCGCCGGCTCCGGCCCCGGGTGCAGCCGCCGCGAAACCCGAAGCCGCCAAGCCCGAACCCCAAGTCGCCGCTGCTCCCGCCGCCGCGAAGCCGGCCGCCGCCAAGCCTGCGCCGCCCAGTGGGTCGCCCGCAACTTCGGGGCGTGCGCTGCAAGGCTCAGCCGCCGCCGCCGCCGCGCTCACGGGTCAGGCCACCGAGATTACGGAAGTGGATGCGTCCGGCCGCCGCGTCACCCGCGCCGCCGCCGCCGGCCGCGTCGATCCGCTTACCTCCCGCCCCGCCGAAGTGAGCCTCACGATTCCCTGGTCCGAACCGTCGGCCGCCGCGGTGTTCCGCCGCGCCGAATTCCTGTGGGTGGTGTTCGACCGCTATGCGCAGGTCGATGTGGCCGCGCTCGCGAAAGCCGGTGCGCCCTATATCACCTTCGTCGAGCAGCTTCCCTACCGCAACAACACCATCCTGCGCATGGTCACGCGCCCGGACATCAATCCGACGACCCGTAGAGATGGCCTCAACTGGGTGCTCGATTTCCGCGCGCTGCCCTTGCGCCCCACCCAGGCCATCGAGGTGAATGCGCAGCTCGACCGCCCGCAACCGAATCTCTTCCTGCCCATCACCGAAGCCGGCCGCACCGTGGCCGTCGAAGACCCGGAAGTGGGCGACTATCTCCTGATCGTTCCTGTGATCCCGCTCTCGAACGGCGTCTACCCCGAGCGCACTTTCACCGACGTCGACCTTCCCGCAACAGCACAGGGCGTCGTGGTCATTCCCAAGAGCGACGGCGTGCGCGCCCAGGCCTCGCGCTTGGGCATCGACGTCGACGTCGACGGCGGCATGGCCCTTTCGCGCGATCTGACCCAGGTGGCCGGAGCTCTCGGCGGCGACGACGACATGGCGCGCGTCCTCAATATCGCCGACTGGCAGATCGGCCGCGGCGAGGACTACGTGCGCAACAAGCAGGCGCTTCAATACGCCCTCGGCGACGAGCGCCCCGACACCCGCCAGCAGGCGCGGCTGCGTCTGGCACGCTTCGAGTTCGTGAACGGCTTCTATCCGGAAGTGTTGGGCATCCTGCGCGTGATGGCGGCCAACGACGAAGAGATCGAGAATACCGCCCAGTTCCGCGCGCTCAGGGGAGCGGCCACCTTCATGATGCGCCGCTATCAGGAAGCGGCCGAGGACTTCAACCATTTCACCTTATCCAACGAAGAGGACGCCCGCTTCTGGCTCGCCGCCTCGCGCTCGCAGGGCAGAGATCCCCAGGCCCAGGCCGAAACCATGATCCAGACCGGCTCGCTCATCCGCGCCTATCCGCGTCGGGTGAAAATCCCGCTGGCCCTCATGGGCGTGGAAGCCACCATTGCCGCCGGCGACGATTTCGGCGCGCAAGGCTTCCTCGACATGGTGCGCAAAGAGACGCCCTCCGTGAACGAGCTCGCCGCAATCGACTACATGGACGGCAAGCTCAACGAAAAGATCGGCGAGCTCCAGGTCGCCTTGCAGCAATACCGCAGGGCCGAAGAGAGCAACTCACTTATGTACAGCGTGCTCGGTCAGCGCCAGCGCCTGGAGCTCGAGCACCGCCTCGGCACCGTGACGACCGCTCAGCTCATCGAAGGCCTCGAGCAGCTCCGCTATCGCTGGCGCGGCGACCATACCGAATTGGAAATGCTTCTGCGCCTCGCCGACCTTTATTCGGACGAGAAGGACTACGGCACGGCTCTACGCACGCTCAAGATCACCACCTCTTATTTCTCGGGCGACGACCGCGTCGATGAGGCCGCCAACAAGATGACCGACATCTTCGAGAAGCTCTATCTCGACGGCGAGGCCGAGAAGCTTTCGCCCGTCACCTCGATCGCTTTGTTCGAGGAGTTCCGCTCCCTGGTGCCGCCGGGCGACAAGGGCGACGAGATGATCCGCAAGCTCGCCGATCGCCTGGTCTCCGTCGACCTCCTCACCCAGGCCGCGGTCCTCCTGGAGCGTCAGGTTCAGTTCCGTGTCACCGGCGTCGATCGGGCCCGTATCGGCTCGCGCCTTGCGCTCATCTATCTTCTCGACGAGCAGCCCCAGAAGGCCCTCGATACCCTGACCGATACCACGACTCCCGAAGCCGGCCGCGACCTCAACGCTCAGCGCCGCCGCCTCGAGGCGCGCGCACTCACCGACCTCAACAAGGTCGAGGAAGCGGTGCTCCTGCTCGGCACCGATACGACGCCCGAAACCAAGCAGCTTCGCGCCGAGATCTACTGGCGGGCCCAGCAGTGGTCCAATGCGGCCGCGGCCCTCTCCGAGCTCGCGCCGGAACCGGAAGGCACCTCCCTCAGCGACCAGAACGCCCGTATCGTCTTGGATTGGGCGACCGCGCTTACGTTGGCCGGCGACGAGCGGACTCTGGTCCGCGTGCGCCAGCGTTACACCGTGCCCATGTCCGATACGTCGTACCGCGACGCCTTCACCCTCATCACCACGCCGCGCGAGCGGGGCGTGATGGACGTGGCGTCCGTCCGCCAGCAGATCGAGCAGGCCGAACAGTTCAAGTCCTTCATGGTCGAATATGAGGACATGATCGGCGAGAAACCCCTGAGCGCGATTAATTGACGCCTAGAGCGGAATGCTCTTAGGCTGAATCGATTGGGGATTCCCAGGGAATCGAAAATCTGATTCAACATACTGGCTGGAGGAGGAGGCCAGTATGGATGGCAAAACCTTATTCCCTTGATCTTCGTGAGCGAGCTGTAGCGGCGGTGC
>CAMDOZ010000133.1 GCA_945903705.1 Fidelibacterota bacterium
GATGAGCCGCGCCGGACCGCCCAAAAGGCCGATTTCGCCGCGGCGCTTTCAAAGCTGACGCCGCCGGGCGAACGGCCCAGCCGTTTGGCCGCCCGGACCATTCTGGACCTGCTCGCAAAACGATAGAGTTCCCTATACCATTCGTCCAAACGCCGGACCGGCGTTGCCAATAACCTGGGAGAGACCGATGCGTAAGTTAGCCATTGCCACGACCGCCATCGCACTTCTGATGACGGCGAACGCGTATGCCGCCGCCGCGCCGACGGCCGATGTCGAAATGGAAATGATGACTTGGCCCGAGCTGAAGAAGGCGATCGAAGGCGGCAAGACCACCGCGATCATCTACACCGGCGGCACCGAGCAGCGCGGGCCTCAGAACGTCATCGGCGGCCACCAGTTTATGGGCAAGCCGCTTGCTCTCGATATCGCGCGCAAGCTCGGCAACGCCATCATGTTCCCGGTGCTGCCGTACACACCGACCGGCACTTCGAAAGAAGTCCCCGGCGGCGTCAATCTGCCGGCGGACGTGCTAGGTGTCGTGCTTGAGCATCTGGCAGAAGGCGCTGTGGCCAACGGCTTCAAGAACGTGGTGCTGATGGGTGATAGCGGCGGCGGGCAGGGTCCGACGGGAGTGTACGCCGCGGCTGCGAAGAAGGTGAACGACAAGCACGCCGCCGAAGGCGTGAAAGTTGTTTACGCCGATCAAGCTTACGCGGTGAACAACGAATTCCTGAAGCAGATCGTCGCGGAAGGTTATCCGATGAGCACCCACGGCGGGATCCCGGATACCTCGCTGATGCTGCTGCTCGATAAGGACGGCACCTTGGTCCGTAAGGACTTGCTGGCGACGGCGGTGGGCGATCCGGTGTTGCCGCCGGGTACGAAACCCGATCCGAACGCAAAGCGCATCAACAACGGCATATCCGGTGACGGGCGTCGTTCGAGCGCGGCGCTCGGCAAGCGGCTTTACGACATGAAGCTCAATGCCGCGGTGGCGCAGATCCAGACGCTGCTGAAGTAGACTCTCAAATAAGAAGGACCGCGTGAGCGAAAGCTCGCGCGGTCCTTTTTTATGCCCAAAAATAGTTACGGCGCCCGGAGCGTCCCCCTAAAGCGCCGTGGGAAATTTACGGAAGGTTCCCCCCGCTATTTCCGCTGCTTCATCGGTACAAATTTCCGCTTCGTTTGTCCAGTGTAGAGCTGGCGCGGACGGCCGATTTTTTGGCCCGGATCTTCGATCATTTCCTGCCACTGCGCGGCCCAACCTGCAGTACGCGCGAGCGCGAAGAGTGCGGTGAACATCGAAACCGGAATTCCCATAGCCTGGAAGATGATGCCCGAATAGAAATCGACGTTCGGGTAAAGCTTCTTTTCGATGAAATAATCGTCTTCAAGGGCGATGCGCTCGAGTTCGACGGCGATGTCGAGAAGCGCGTTATTCTTGATCTTGAGCTCGCCCAGAACTTCGGCGCAGGTGCGCGACATGATGCGGGCGCGCGGATCGTAGTTCTTGTAGACGCGGTGACCGAAGCCCATGAGGCGGAAGTTGTCGTTCTTGTCCTTCGCGCGCTTGACGTACTCGGGGATGCGCTTCTTGTCGCCGATTTCGCGGAGCATGTTGAGCACGGCTTCGTTGGCGCCGCCGTGGGCGGGGCCCCAGAGCGAAGCAACGCCCGCGGCGATACAGGCGAACGGATTGGCGCCCGAGGAACCGGCGAGACGCACGGTCGAGGTCGAGGCGTTCTGTTCGTGGTCGGCATGCAGGATGAGAATGCGGTCCATGGCTTTGGCGAGGATCGGATTGACCTGGTAGTCCTCGCACGGCGTCGCGAACATCATGTAGAGGAAGTTCTCGGCGTAGGAGAGATCGTTGCGCGGATAGATGAAGGGCTGGCCGAGAGAATATTTGTACGCCCAGGCGGCGATGGTGGGCATCTTCGCGATCAGGCGGTAGGTCGAGATCTGCCGGTGCTGCGGGTTATTGATGTCCAGGCTGTCGTGATAGAAGGCCGACAAGGCGCCGACGACGCCGCACATGACCGCCATCGGATGGCCGTCGCGACGGAAGCCCGAGTAGAAGTTATGGAACTGCTCGTGCAGCATCGTGTGGTAGGTGACGTCGTGCTCGAACTGCTTGTACTGCTTTTCGTTCGGGAGCTCGCCGAAGAGGAGGAGGTAGGCGACTTCTTCGAAGTTGCACTTCTCGGCCAGATCCTCGATGGGATAGCCGCGGTGCATGAGGATGCCTTTGTCCCCATCGATGAAGGTGATTTTGGATTCGCAAGAGCCGGTGGAGGTGAATCCGGGGTCGAAGGTGAACATGTCGGTTTCGGCATAGAACTTGCGGAAGTCGACCACGTCGGGGCCGGCCGTGCCCTCGAGCACGGGAAACTTCCAGGACTTGCCGCTCTGATCGTCTTTGACGGATACAGTTTTGGCCATGGCTGCGTTCCCATTCCCCAGTTTATGTTGCATTGCTTATAGCGCGGAAAATGTAGTCAAACCAACGCTGCCGCGCGCATTTGTGAATACCCTAGGTGGCAAGGGCCTCCTTGAGCCTAGCGATTGTTTCTTCCTGGCCTAAGACCTCCATCACTTCGAAAAGTGGGGGGGAATTGAGGGATCCGCAGACGGCGGCACGCAAGGCGGGGGCCACTTTCCCGAGCTTCTGGCCGGCCTGTTCGGCATAGCCCCGGACCCGGACTTCGATCTCCCCATGGGTCCAGGAGGGGGCCCATTCCAGGGCGGGGATGACCCCTTCGATGGCGGTCTTGCCACCGTCCTTGAGGATGGCGGCGGCTTTTTCGTCGATTTGGACAGGGCGACTACCCACAAAAAACACGGCCCCCTCGGCGAGCTCGACGAGGGTCTTGGCGCGCTGTTTGAGGCTGGCCATGCCGGCCTTCAAGCGCCCGATCTCGGCGACCTTGCGGCCGAGCTTCTTTTCCACGAAGGGGAGCGCGAGCTCGAGCAGGCGATCGTCATCGGCGGTGCGGATGTGGTGGCCGTTGACGCTAGTGAGCTTGTCGATGTCCAGGCGCGAGGCGCCGCGGTTGACGTCGACGATGTCGAACCACGCGATGGCTTGGGCGTCGGAGAAGATCTCGTCGTCGCCGTGACTCCAACCCAGCCGGACGAAGTAGTTGCGCAAGGCTTCGGGCAGGAAGCCGTGGTCGCGGTAGAACTCGATGCCGACCGCGCCGTGGCGCTTGGAGAGCTTGGCTCCGTCCGCGCCGTGGATCAGCGGGATATGCGCGTACTTGGGGGCGGGAGCACCAAGTGCCAGGATGAGCTGATACTGGCGGAAGGCGTTGTTCAGGTGATCGTCGCCGCGGATGACATGGGTGATGCCCATGTCGATATCGTCGACGACCACCGAGAGCATATAGGTGGGCGTGCCGTCGGAGCGCAGCAGGATCATATCGTCGAGCTGTGAATTGGCGACGCGGACGGGGCCTTGCACCAGATCGTCAATGACGACCTCGCCTTCTTGCGGGGCTTTCAGACGGATGACGGGCTTCGCGCCGGCGGGGGCCTCCGATGGATCGCGGTCGCGCCAGCGGCCGTCGTAGCGGATCGGCAAACCCTTCGCCTTTTGCTCCTCGCGCATGGCGGTGAGTTCTTCGGGCGTGGCGTAGCACTGATAGGCCTTGCCTTCGGCGAGTAATTTCCGCGCTGCCGCCTGATGCATGTGCGCGCGGGAGAACTGATAGACGACGTCGCCGTCCCATTGGAGGCCGAGCCAGAGGAGGCCTTCCATGATGGGCGCGATGGCCTCGGGCTTGGAGCGCTCGCGGTCGGTATCCTCGATGCGCAAGAGGAACTTGCCGCCGGTGTGCTTGGCGTAGAGGTAGTTGAACAGCGCCGTGCGCACGCCGCCGATATGGAGGTAGCCGGTGGGAGACGGGGCGAATCGTGTAACGACGCTCATTATTTCATCCAGGGAAGACTAGTCAAAAACGGGCCTTGGTTTAGCATTACCGCCAGGGGAGTGAAACCATGCGTCCATATGAGGCGTGGGGGAGTTTCCGGCAAGAGTTCAAGGACCAGGGCACCCGCGCGATTCCGTGGATCGTGGTGGCCTTCGCGGCCGGAATCGCGCTGTTCTTCGGCTGGAGCGACGACCCGCCGGTTTGGCTTGGACCGGTCGCGGGGCTGATCGCCTTCGTGTTCGCGAGGCTGCGTCTGGCGCGGGGGCTGGCCATTGCGATCATCGCCATCGCCGCGGGTCATAGCGCCGCGGATTTCCGGACCGCGATGGTGGCGACGCCGCTGCTGACAAAAGAGATCGGGCCTTTGGAGATCACGGGGCTGGTGATCGAGACCGAGCGGCGGCCCGGTGTGAACCGGATCGTGCTCGCGCCCGAGAGCCTGGCGCGGGTGCCGGAGGGCGCGACGCCCAAGCGCCTGCGGATCAATATTCCGCGGGGACACGGACTGCCGCGCGCGGGCGATGTGATCGCGGTGCCCGCGGTCGTGGGACCTGCGATGCGCCCGCCGGTGCCCGATGGATTCCAGTTCCAACGGTTCCTCTACTTTGAGCGCATCGGCGGGACGGGATATTCCGTCGGCCGCTGGAAAGCGGTCTCGGGCGCGCAAGAGCTGACATGGACGGCGGCTTTCGTTTCCACCACGGAAGCCTGGCGGCGCGGCATTGCGGCCCGCGTTGCCGCGGCGGTGCCGGGTGAGGTGGGGGCGGTTGCTACCGCGCTGATCAACGGCGAGCAGACCTTGATCCCGGAGAACTTGCAGAACGCCTATCGCGCGGCGGGCCTTGCGCATCTTCTGTCCATCTCGGGCTTTCATATGACGCTGCTGGCGGGCGTCGTGTTTTTCCTGGTGCGCCGGGTGCTGGCGCTGACGCCGCTGGCGCTGAAGACCGATACCAAGAAGGCCGCGGCATGGATCGCGCTGATGGTCACCTTCGCTTACTTGTTGATCTCCGGCATGAGTGTGCCGGCGGTGCGCTCGTTCCTGATGATCGCGGTGGTGCTGGTCGCCGTACTTTTGGACCGCACCGCGCTTTCGATCCGTACCATCGCCTGGGCCGCCTTGGTGCTGATGGTGATTTTCCCCGATGCGGTGTTTGGCGCGAGCTTCCAGATGTCCTTCATCGCGGTGCTGGCCTTGGTGGCCCTTTACGAGCAGACATGGCTGCGGATCCCGTGGCGGAATTCCAAGGGCGAGCTTTCCATTGTGCGGGCCGCGGGCGTTTACCTGCTGGCGCTGGTCGTGACGGACATTGTCGCGGGCGGCGCCACCAATATTTTTGCCCTCTATCATTTCAATGTGCTGCCGACCTATTCGATGGTCGCGAACCTGATCGCGGGGCCGCTGACGGGCTTGTGGATCATGCCGACGGGATTGCTCGGCGTTGCGCTGATGCCGGTGGGACTGGAGACAATGCCCTTGCGCGCCATGGGGGCGGGCATCGGTGTCCTCAATGACATTGCGTACGCGATCGAAGGCTGGCCCGCGGCGCAAGTGCATGTGCCGCCGATGCGGACGGCGTTCCTGGTGCTGGCGGCGGCGGGGATCATTATCATTTGCTTGTGGAAGGGGCGGTTGCGGTGGATGGGCGCTGTGGCGGTGGTTGTGGCGTTGATCCAGCCGTGGATGACGCGGGCGCCGGATATCCTGGTCGATGAGAGTGCACGGGTGCTGGCGGTGAGCGATGCAAGCGGGCGCATGATGCTGGCGCCGGGGCGTGCGGGACGGTTTGTAAGGGATGTGTGGACGGAGCGGTATGGGGCGTCGAGCGCGAAGTGGCCGGGGGAGGAGATGAGGTGTGATGGGAGTGGGTGCGTGCTGGCGCGCGAGGGGCGGCGCGTGCTGCTGGCGTTCGGGCCGGACGCGCTGGCGGAGGATTGCGGGGAGGTGGATGCGATTGTGAGCACCATCGCGGCGTATGACCTGTGCCACGAGGGGTTCATTGTGGATCGGATTCATCTGGCGCAAAGGGGAGCGCATGCGATTTGGATTGGGGAGGAGGGGATAAGA
Organism: Fidelibacterota bacterium; assembly: GCA_945903705.1. GTDB lineage: Bacteria > Pseudomonadota > Alphaproteobacteria > Rhodospirillales > Rhodospirillaceae > SHVO01. The sequence continues at coordinate 6,001 of CAMDOZ010000133.1, forward strand.
GCGCGGTCGGCGATCGATGGGACCGGGCGGAGGATTTGGATGCGGGGGAGTGTGGAGTTGAGTTTGACGGAGACGCCGGAGGAACCGGAAGACGTTCAACGCTGAGCGGCGTTTGGAACCCTGGATCCTGGGGACAAGCCCCAGGATGACCAAAAAATAAAAACGATCGGCGGAGAGTTCAACGGGCGGCGCGGAAATTATCTCAGAGATGATTTCGCGTTGGTCGACGGAGGTCGCGCTTGCGAAATCATCTCTGAGATAATTTCCGCTTGAGCGCGCAACTGACAGCGCGAAAATTATATCAGATAAATTTTCGCGTGATCCGTCGGAGTCGTGGGGAGGGCCAGTTCGCGAAATATATCTGATATAATTTTCGCTTGCGCCCGCGGCCAACTAATAACGTCGCAAAAGGCCGACGAGTTTGCCCTGCACGCGGACGCGGTCGGGGCCGAAGATGCGGGTTTCGTAGGATTTGTTGGCGGGTTCTAGGGCGATGGTTTCGCCTTTGCGGCGGAGGCGCTTCAAGGTGGCTTCTTCGTTGTCGACCAAGGCCACCACGATGGCGCCGTTGTCGGCGCTGTCGCAGCGCTTGATGATGATGGTGTCGCCGTCGTGGATGCCGGCGTCGATCATGGAATCGCCGTCGACCGTGAGGGCGTAGTGCTCGCCGGTGCCGAGCAGTGCGCCGGGGACGCCGATGTGCTCGGACGGGTTACGCAGGGCTTCGATGGGTGTGCCGGCGGCGATCTTGCCGTAGAGCGGAAGATCGATGGTTTCCTGCGGCGCGCCCGGCTTGACCGAGGTCCCCTGCATGGCGCCGGAGAAATTGCCGGTGATGACGTTGGGGGTGAAGTTCCCCTTGTTCACACCTGAGGTGCCGCCGTGAGCGCCGCTCGGGAGGCCGTTCAGACCGTCGGGGACTTTCAGGACTTCGAGCGCGCGGGCGCGATGGGGCAGGCGGCGGAGGAATCCGCGTTCCTCGAGCGCCATGATGAGGCGGTGGATGCCGGACTTGGAGCGCAGCTTCAGCGCTTCCTTCATCTCGTCGAAGGAGGGGGCGACCCCGTCCCGTTGCATGCGGTCGCGGATGAAAATGAGGAGCTGGTGCTGCTTCTTGGTGAGCATGTAGCCGGGTTCCTTAGCCGAGATCCGGAGAACAAATCGTAAACCGATCAATGTTCTACTTTAGTTCTTTTCCTTCGTCAAGAGTTCCTACTCAAGACATCAGGGGGATGACGGGGACAAGGGTCCCGGCCGCGGCCGCGGGCGCGTTGGGCGGTCGGACGATGAGCGCGTTGGCGTTCGCGAGCGAAGAGACCATGCCGGAGTCCTGTTTGGGGAAGGGTAGGGCGACGAAGTCGGGCGAGAGGGTTGCGCGCAGATAATCCTCGCGCCCGTCGTTTTCCTTGAGGAAGGCGCCGAGTGTCGCGGTGACCGTCGCGGGGGCATCGCCCGGGAGACCTTGCATGCGATCGAGCGCGGGGCCGAGGAAGAGCACGGCGCAGACCATGGCCGAGACGGGATTGCCGGGAAGGCCGAGCACAGGGAGTTTTTGATTCTGGCCGATGCGGCCGAAGAGCAAAGGCTTGCCGGGGCGCATGGCGATTTTGTGGAAAGCCAAACGGAAGTCGTCGCTCTGCAACGCTTTGCGCATGAGATCGTGATCGCCCACTGATACTCCGCCCGTGGTGACGAGCATGTCGAGGGGCTCGGCGCGGGCGATGGCGGCGCGCAAGGCCTCGAGTTCGTCGCGCGCGACACCGAGATGGATGGCTTCGCCGCCGCAGGATTCAATGAACGCGGAAATGCCGGGGCCGTTGGCGGAGACGATCTGGCCTTCGCCGACCGTTTCGCCGGGCATCACAATTTCATCGCCGGTGGAGAGCACACCGATGCGCGGGCGCCGCGCGACGGGAACGCGGGCGATGTTCATGGCGGCGAGGAAACCGATATCGCGGGCGGTGAGGCGGCGCGGTGCGCGGAGGCCGGTGTCGCCGACGCGGAAATCCTGGCCCATGGGGCGGATGTGGCGTGCGGGTTGCGGCATTTCCGCAATGACGACGGCGTTGTTGTTGGTGCCGTGGGCTTTTGTGTTCTCCTGCATCACCACGGTATTCGCGCCCGCGGGGATATGCGCGCCGGTGAAGATACGCACGGCCTGGCCGATGCCGAGGGCGCCTTTCCACGGATGACCGGCGCCGGACTCGCCGACGACTTCGAGGGTGAGCGGGACCGAGGGCACGTCCTCGTGACGGATGGCGTAGCCGTCCATGGCGGAGACGTCGGCGGGCGGGTGGGAAACGCGGGCGATCGCGTCCTCGATC
>CAMDOZ010000134.1 GCA_945903705.1 Fidelibacterota bacterium
AGGCCGAATGCCCCGACGGAATTCAGGACACAAATCGCGCCAACTGGAACGTCCAGTTCGCGACCGAGGAAGAGCGCAACGCGATCGCCAAGAAGTACGCCTACCTTGGCCCCAATGCGACCTCGTCGGTCACGACGCCCACCTGGTACATGCTGAACCGTGGCCCCGAAGGCCAGAACGTCCTGCACAATCCCACCGCCGTCACCGACAAGCTCCCGTTCAAAGAGGTCCAAGGCAAGATCGGCCTCGGGCTCAATCTCGACGACGACACCACCGGCGATGCGTCGGTGAAAACCTGCAAGCACGTGAATTTCACAACGCCTGACGGCGAGCCGGGGATCGACAACCAGCTTTACCGTGTCTACGGCTGCGCCCATGCGTGGCGCCAAGGCGCGCGGTTTTCTAACGTCTTCCTGATCGAGCCGTCCCTGAACCGTCTCCTTGTCCGGATCACGGACGTGGATGACGAGATGAACGACGATCATGTCGAAGTGACGCTCATGAAGGGCCTCGACCGCATCGTGATCGACGCGGGCGGCAAGGCGCTGCCGTGGCTCACGCAGCGCATCGACCAGCGTTACAGCGAACAATTCGGCCATACCACCGGCCGCATCGTGAACGGCACGCTCGAAACCGATCCCATCGACTACAAAATGCCGATGAACGAGCACGCGCTCGAGACCTACCGCTACATCCGCGGCATGCGGCTCAAGCTGAACCTCAAGGAAAACTCCGCCGAAGGCCTGATGGCGGGGTACGAGGATCTGACCGCCTGGTGGCAGAACTTCAAGACCAGTTTCGGCTACGGCGTCGATACCATCGGCCTCTGGAGCCCGCCGGGCTTCTATCAGGCCGCCGTCCGCAATGCCGACGGCTATCCGGATCCCAAGACCGGCCAGTGCACGGCGATTTCCGCCGCCTACAAGATCAACCTGGCGCGCGCCTTCATCATCGAGCCCAGCGCCGACGATCCCGCCGTGCGCGATCCGAAAATGCGCATCCTCCGCTACCCGGTCTTCGCGCCCAAGAGCGCCCAGAACGAAAATGCGGGCGTCGTCGAACAGGCTCAGGAATAGGGCCGCCGAGGCATGCGCTTGTTATCGACAAGGAACTTGATTGCCGCGGGACTTTGCGTCGTGGCGTTCGCCGGAGCGGCCGTTGAAGCTCCTGAACCGGCCGCAATTCCAGGCGACACGACCGTCCGCCTCATCAACGGTGCGCAGTATACAAACGTCGTGCGCTCGCTTTTCGGAAGCGACATCAGGTTCAGCGCCAAGTTTCCGCCGATGCGCCGCGTCGAGGGCCTTGTCACCGTCGGCTCGAGTTCGGCCGTCGTTACGCCGGCACTGCTCGACACCTTTGAGCAGACGGGCCGGCAAGTCGCCGCGCAGGTCGTTGACGAGCGGCATCGCACCAATCTCATTCCCTGCGCTCCGAAGAACGAGAAGGCGCCCGACGGCCAATGCGCATCGGAATTCCTCGCCAAGGTCGGCCGTACGCTCTATCGCCGGTCGCTGACGTCCAAGGAGCTCGAGTATTGGACGGCGTCGGCCGCATCCTCCGCCGAGCAGTACGGTGATTTTTACGCAGGGCTAAGCGCCTCGCTCGCCGGCATGCTCGTCTCGCCGCAGTTCATCTTTTTCACGGAAAGCACCGAACCGGATCCCGCCGCGCCGGGCATGCGCCGCCTGAACGGGCCGTCGAAGGCGATGCGCATCAGTATGGCGCTCTGGAATACGCCGCCGGACGAGCGCCTCATCGTGGCGGGCGAGACCGGCGATATTCACAGGCCGGCGGTCTTCAAGCGCGAAATCGATCGCTTGATCGGGGCGCCCGAGTTCCGCCTCGGCGTGCGCGCCTTTTTCGAGGATATGCTCGTGCTCGAGACCTTCGACGAGCTTTCGAAAGATGGCGGTCTCTACCCGGCTTTCACATTGAAGGTCGCCATCGAGACTCGCGAACAACTGCTGCGGATCATCGAAGATCACCTGGTCGCGCGCAAAGGCGACTACCGCGACCTCTTCACCACCCGGAATATCTTCCTTAGCCAGGACCTGGCGGCGCTCTACCGTGTGCCTGTGAAAGCCCAAGGATCGTTGAGCTGGGTTCCCTACGAACTGCCGGCCGACGATGCGCGCATCGGCATTCTCGCGCAGCCGGGATTCCTCGCCATCAATTCCCATCCGGGGCGGAGCTCTCCGACACGGCGCGGCAAGGCGCTTCGGGAGTTGTTCATGTGCCAGCGCGTGCCCGATCCGCCGCCGAACGTGGATTTCAGCAACTTCGAGGATCCCGCCAACGGCGCGCGGACGGCGAGGGCCCGCTTGGATGCCCACAGCGCGAACCCGGTGTGTGCCGGCTGCCACAAGATCACCGATCCCATCGGCCTTTCGCTCGAACAGTTCGACGGCGCCGGACAGTTCCGCACCTTCGAGAACGGTGCGGCCATTGACCCCAGCGGATCGCTTGACGGCGTGACCTATAACGACGCCAAGGGGCTCGCCTCGCTCGTGCGCAACCATCCGGCGGTCGTGTCGTGCGTCGTCGACAGATTTTATAAATACAGCCACGCGCGCGGTGTCGCCGCGGCTGACCGGCAAGTGCTCAAGCAGCTTCAGGATGATTTCGAGAAGGCTAGCTACAGCTTTCCAGAACTCGCGCGCGCGATGGTGTCCGATAAGGAATTCTTCGCCATTGCATCGGTGGGTGACGAGAAGCAGACAGGCAATGACTAACTGGGAAGGAACGACCATGGGCAGGATCTATTACACGCGTCCCGATTTCAGCCGCCGCAGGATGCTGCGCGGCATGCTCGGTGGCGCCGCCGTCACCGTGGGCATTCCGTTCCTGGACTGTTTCTTGAATGAAAGCGGAACGGCCCTCGCGAACGGTCAGGCGCTGCCGACGCGCTTCGGCACCTACTTCTGGGCGCTCGGGATGGATGAGAAAATCTTCATCCCCAAGAAGGTGGGCGCCGACTATGACCTCCCCGAACAGATTGCCTCGTGGAAGGACATCAAACAGCACGTCAACCTCCTTACCAATTACAACGTGCTGACGGACGGCAAACCGAACCTCTGCCATTTCACCGGCTGGGTGGCGCTGAAGTCCGGCACGGTTCCGGCCGCGCGCGGCATGATGCCCGATCCCAGCATCGACGTTCTGGTGGGGGACGTGATCGGAGGCGCCAGCCGCTTCAAGGCTCTCGACGCGGCGGCGAGCGGCGCGGTGCGCGACAGCTACAGCTTCCGCAGCAGCGATGCCATCAATACGCCCATGGTCTCGCCGATTGGAATGTACCAGTCGATCTTCGGCGACGAGTTCCAGGACCCGAACGCGCCTATGTTCAAGCCCAGCACCTCGATCATGGTGCGTAAGAGCGTGCTGTCGGGAATTGGAGAACAGAGTTCCGAACTTCAGAAAAGCATCGGCGCGTCGGACCACGCCCGCCTGGATCAGTACTACACCGCCATCCGCGAACTTGAGCAGCGCCTGGAGCTTCAGACGCAAAAGCCGGCGGCGGCGCCGAGCTGCAAGGTTCCGACGGATGTCGATCCTGCGACGACGGTCGGCATCGACACGGAAACCGTGCAGTGGCGCCACAACGCCATGTCGGATTTGATGGCGATGGCCGTGGCCTGCAATCAGACGCGCGTGTTCAATATGGTCTACGCCAACTCGTCCATCGGATGCGTGCGCAAGGGATCCGACCGCACCCACCACCTGATCACGCACGAAGAAACCCTGGACCAAAAACTCGGCTACCAGCCGACCAACCATTGGTTTCTGCTGCGCGCCATGGAGGCCTGGGCGTACTACGTCAAAGCATTCGCTTCGATTCCCGAGGGTGCGGGTACGCTGCTCGACAACACCGTCATCTTCGCGAACTCCTGCCAGTCGTTTGCGAAAATCCACTCGGTCCAAGGTATTCCCATGATGACCGCGGGCAAGGCGGGCGGGGTGCTCAAGACCGGCATTCACGTCGACGGCAAGGGCGAAGCCGGCACGCAAGTCGGCCTTACGCTCATGGCGGCGATGGGAATGAAGGTCAGCGAATGGGGCAAAGGCTCGATGAAGACGTCGCGCCACGTCTCCGAGATCGTCGTCTAGCGTTTCAATTGGCGGCGAGGGGAGATCTTGATGCGCTTCAGAATCGTCTGCGGACTCGTGCTTGGGGCCATGGCATCGCCGGCGTTTGCGGCTCAGCCCGCGGCCGACGCCAAGGTTGTCGTCGCAGGTCTTGCTCCTCCCGGCGTCAGCTACCGCTGGGTCGATGAGGGCCCCGTCTTCGTCGATCAGAACGGAATGACGCTCTATGTCCGGGCGAAGGGAAAGCCGTGCCCGGACGTGCGTCAGCCGCCGCCCGCCGACGCGCATCCCCTGGTGAAGATCTATTTCACCCATCCCATCCCGTCTTGCGCCGACCAGTGGCCGTCAATGATTGCCGGAAACGACGCGAAGCCCGTCGGTGACTGGACCATCGTCACCAACGTCAACGGCGAGCGGCAGTGGGCCTTTCAAGGCGCCGCGGTGCACCGGTCGTACAAGGATTTCCTGCCCGGCGACGCCAACGGCTTCGGTCGGATTGCCACGAACATCGGCGATGCCTCGCGCGGCGGGGAGTTCGACTTCGCGAGCCCGAAAATCCTGGCGCCGCCCGTGATCGCTCCGATCTTTCGGCCCGGTTTCGGACTGAGCGTGCAGGGTGTCGATGGGAAAGCGCTCTACATTTTCAAAGACGATCGGAAGTCGCGGGCTGCGCGCCTTTCGCTGCCACAGAACCTGAAGCAGGAAAAGTGGAAGCCGGTCCAGGCGGGAACTATGGCGGCCCCGATCGGGAAGTGGACAATCGCGTCCGCTCCCAGCGGCATGAAGATTTGGGCCTATGATGGCGCGCCTGTCTTTACCTACGTCGACGACTACGAACCGATCGACGTCAACGGCGTTGGCTTGGAGGGGGCCGAGTTGATCCTGCTCCATCCCGTCGAGGACGCGCCGCGCGGCATCTTTGTCTCCCGGACCATTCAGGGTCCGACGTTCGTCGACGCCAATGGCATGACGACCTATGACTTCCATTGCTACTTGCGCGCCAACGGCGCCGAAGGTCTCGCGCAAGAGCGTTACGCTTGCGACAGCTGGGACAACGATCCCATGCACGCCGAACAGTTCTGCACCGCGCCGGACAAATGCGCCGCAAACTGGCGGCCGGTCCTCGCAGCCGTCGATGCGAAGGCGAGGGGAGGCTCCTGGTCGACCGCGGTGATTCCGGATCCGGAGCGCTATCCGCTCCGCTGGCGCCCCTTCAAACCGGGCGATGAGCTGGAGAAAGGCGCGGTCAAGGCTGTCACCTATCGCGGCCGCGTTCTCTACACCTCGACTTACGACAAGGTGCCGGGCGACCATTGGGGATCGGTCAACAACGGCTACCATGCCGGCCAATCGTGGTGGCCCGTTCTCGCAGGCATGCGAGACGAAGGGCGCTGAGGCTTCCCGCCATCCTGCAGGATCATTCGCCTGGAAAGAAGGTGGTCGGCCATGAGCGAAATACCAAACACGGCGAATGACGGCACGCAAAAGACGGTCGGCGGAAACGTCGCCGCACGCGGCTCAACCTACGCGCTGACACTCCTGCTGATCGTCTACATCTGCAACTTCGTCGATCGCAACATCCTCAGCATCGTCGCGCAACCGATGAAGGAGGAGTTGAAGCTCGCCGATTGGCAGGTCGGGCTCTTAGGCGGCCTCGCCTTCGCGCTCTTCTACGTTACGGCGGGTTTGCCGATCGCACGTCTTGCCGAACGGAGAAACCGGGTCAAGATCATCTCGGTTCTTTTGGTGATCTGGTCCGTCATGACGGCCGTCTGCGGGCTCGCCCAGAATTTCCTGCAGATGCTGCTGGCCCGGATCGGCGTGGGCGCCGGCGAAGCAGGTTGCTCGCCCGCTTCGCATTCTCTGATCGCCGACTACTTTCCGCGCGGCCAGCGCACGACGGCGCTGGCGATCTATTCCATGGGCATTCCCGCAGGGCCTCTCATCGCGGGGCTCGTCGGCGGATGGGCAGCGCAGGAGTATGGCTGGCGCGCGGCTTTCTTCGTGGTGGGACTCCCCGGCCTGTTCCTCTCCGTGATCGTCTGGCTCACTCTGCCCGAGCCGCCGCGCGGCCGGTATGATCCGGCGCCGCCGGCGGATTCGAAGATCCCGTCCTTCATCGACGTTCTTGTGCATCTCTATCGCAAGCCGACGTTCCTGCACATTGCCGCGGGCTCGACGCTCGCGACCTTTGCGAACTATTCGATCTCGACGTTTGCGGTTCCCTATCTGCTCCGCGGCTACTCCCTCAATATCGCGCAGGCCGGAACCGCCTACGGTCTCCTGACCGGAATTTCCGCGGTGGCGGGAACCGCCCTTGGCGGGTGGCTGGTCGACCGCTACGGCGCCACCGACAAACGCTACTACGTCCTCATCCCCGCCGCTGGCGTGATCGTGTCGGGCCCTCTCTACATTCTCGTGCTTATGCAAACCAATCTGGCGCTGATGGCTTTGACTGTCATCGTGCCCGCGGTGGTTCACTACCTCTACCTCGGCCCCACCTACGGCATGACGGCGAACATGGTCGACGCACGTATGCGCGCGACCGCCAGCGCCATCGTTCTCTTTACGCTGAACCTTTTTGGATTAGGGCTTGGCCCGCTCGTCACCGGGATCTTCAGCGACTATTTTGCCTCGCGCGCCTTCGCCGCCGGCGATTTCCTGGCGGCATGCCCCGGCGGACGCGCTCCGGCCGATGCAGCCGCGTCGCTCGCCGGGGCCTGTCAGTCCGCCTCGTTCGAGGGCCTGCGCACCGCATTGATCATCGCGAGCCTCTTCTACGTGTGGTCGGGCATCCATTATCTGTGGGCAGTGCGGAGTGCGCGCACCGATCTCGCGGCGAGTGAGGCTTGATAACCCGGCGCAAATAGACAAGATTCCGCGCCATGACCCTTTCCAAACCCTACGTCACCCCGCGCGGGTTTCTCTTCGGCGCGTCCGCACGCGATGCAGTGACCCGCAGCCGCGCCATTCCCTATGGTGCCGGCCGCGCTTTCACCGCGGTCGAACTCACCGACAGCAGCCTATCGCCCCTGGTCCAGCAGACCTTCCTCACTCACGAGTGCCCCGACCCGAGCCGTCCGTGGCTTGAGGCCCTCTCGCATGTGCCTGACAGTTTTGCCGGTGTCTCGCTCGCAGATCCCGCCCTCATGGGTGTGGTGAACGTCACGCCTGACAGTTTCTCCGACGGCGGGCAATTCGCCACCGCAGAGGCCGCCATCGCCCACGGCCGCGCACTTCTGGAGGCCGGCGCCGCCATCGTCGATATCGGCGGCGAGTCCACGCGGCCCGGCGCAGCACCCGTCGGTGTCGCCGAAGAGCTGGCGCGCACGATCCCGGTCGTCCGCGCGCTCGCCTCCGCCGGCGCTTGCGTCTCCATCGACACCCGCCACGCTCCCGTCATGGCGGCCGCCATCGAAGCGGGAGCCAGGATCGTCAACGACATCGCGGCTTTGACGGGCGAGGGCAGTTTGGCCCTGGTTGCACGCGCCAACGTCTCCGTCGTCCTCATGCACATGCAGGGCGAGCCTCAGACCATGCAGGCGCACCCGGCCTATGTCTGGGCGCCGGGCGACGTGTTCGATTATTTGCAGGAGCGCATCAAAGCCTGCCTTGCCGCCGGCATTTCCCGCGACCGTATTGCCGTCGACCCCGGCATCGGCTTCGGCAAGGACGACACCCACAACACCCAGATCATCGATCACCTGGGGCTCTATCGTGGCCTCGGCTGCGCCGTCGTGTTCGGGGCCTCGCGCAAGAGCTTCATCGCCCGTATGAGCCGGGGGGAGGAGGCCCAGCATCGCCTCGGCGGGTCGCTCTCGGCAGCCTTAAGTGGCGTTCGGCACGGGGCCAGGATCCTGCGCGTCCACGACGTCGACGAAACGCGCCAAGCCCTTGCCGTCGCAAAGCGGATTGCCATCGGGGCTTAACAACCTCAGCGCGCAAACGGGCCCAGCACTAACAACGTATTAACGCCATCGAAACCCGCCGACCGCTATCCTCGCAACTTCTGAGGTTCAGAGGTCGTTAAGCCCGCATTCCCCGGATGAACATTGAGGTTGCAAGGATGCTCTCATCGATTCAGACATAGGTATCAGCAGCTTATGTCGTTGGATCGAGGACAATCATGGCGCACCCAGCGGGTGAAGCGGATTCCGGGGCTTCCAGGCTCGATTTCGACCGCCGTCTCAAGCTGGAATTTCACGGTGCCAACGTCACATCC
>CAMDOZ010000135.1 GCA_945903705.1 Fidelibacterota bacterium
ATGATCATGACCGCCATGACCATCATCGTCGTGACCATGTCCTTCGTGGGCGCCTTCGCCCTGTTCGCCAGACTGGGCGCCGGCTTGTCCGTCACCAGGCTGGCCTTCACCGCCGGTCTGGGCGGAGGCGGCCTGCGCCTGCTGGCGCGCCCGGCGGCGGGCGTTGCGTTCTTCTTCCTCGCGCTCGTGGCGTTCCTGCTCCGCGATCAGTCGTTCGCGGTCGGCGACGGGGATTTGATAGTAGTCGGGGTGAATTTCACTGAAGGCCAGGAACCCGTGACGGTTCCCGCCGTAATCGACGAAAGCGGCTTGCAGTGAAGGTTCGACGCGGACGACTTTAGCGAGGTAGATGTTGCCTTTGATTTGCTTCTTTGTAGATGTCTCTACATCAAATTCCTCAAGGCGCGTTCCATCCAGAACCACCACGCGAGTTTCCTCGGCGTGCGTGGCATCGATCAGCATTCTCTTGACCATAGCTAGGCGTACTCCGTAGCACCGCGTACGGCGCGCGCGTCCGGTATCGAGGTCCGGAGCGCGGGGCGCGGTGTAAAGTTGAAAGGGATAAAAGGTGGGAGCACTGACGTGCACGCGACGGCCCATGCGGGCCGAGCGACGCGCGCGTCAGGCGAAAACCTTGCGACGTGGGGGAGGCGCAATCGAGCGCTGCGATGTGTAGCGAGGCGGTTAGCAACCCAGGCCCCTCGTTAGAACTAAGACGGGGCGGGTTACGCCAAACGACGGTGAACCGTCCCCATCAACGGGGCCGCGTCCATCCAAAAAAGCTAGCGGGCTTAGATAAATAAGTCCCGATTCCGACCGCCACCGGAGCAAGGCCCTTACGGCTTAAAGCTCATTACGGCGGACGCAGCCTGTCAGGCGCAACCTCGTGACAATCACCTTAAACGGGCGCGCGCGGCTGTGACAATGTTTAATTCCAGGGCGTTGGCCCCGCCGCTCATGCTTGTTGCCGCGATTCAGCGACTCGGTGTATATATAGGAGAGTCAAGGGGTTAAGGTCGCTTAAGGATGTCGCTATACGTGCCGGGACTATCGCGACGCACCCTGTTGGCGACTGCTGCCGGGTCCGTCCTCTGGCCGGCCGCTGCCAGGGCCCTTGGGGTCGCCTCCACCATCCGGATCCATGACCACACAAGCCATACCAGGCTCGTCGTGGAACTCTCTGAAAACATTGAATTTAGTATCTTCTCCCTGGCCGATCCCTACCGGATCGTGGCCGACCTCCCGGAACTCGACTGGACCATGGAGGGCAGCGCCCAGGCAGCCCCGACCGGGGTCGTGAAGGCGGTTCGGTACGGCCTTTTTCAGCCGGGCCGCGCCCGTATCGTCGTCGACCTTGTCGACCCCGCCGGTTTGAAGAACGCCTTTGTGCTCCCGGCCACGGGCGAGACGCCCCACCGGTTCGTCATGGACCTGGAAAAAACGTCCCGCGAGAAATTTCTGGCATCCGCCGGTCCGCAACACCGCGTGGGCGCTCTTGCCGCCACTGCCGGCAAACCGGTGCCGGCGAAAGCCGTTGTCGAGCCGCCGGCGCGGGACGCCAAGAAGCTCATCGTCATCGACCCGGGCCACGGCGGCGTCGATCCGGGCGCCATCGGCCTCAGCGGAATCTATGAAAAGACCCTGACCCTCGCGGCAGCGAAACAGCTTAAGGGCCGTCTCGAAGCGACCGGGCGCTACCGCGTGAAGCTCACCCGCGAACGCGATATTTCCCTCGAACTCGCCGAGCGTCGCGAGGTTGCCCGCACGGCGGCGGCGGATCTCTTTATCTCCCTCCACGCCGATTCCATGGGAAATAAAACCGTGCGCGGCCTCTCGGTGTACACGCTCTCGGAAAAAGCGTCCGACCGTGAAGCCGAGGAACTCGCCGAGCAGGAAAACAGCGCCGACAGCATCATTGGTGTCGACCTTTCACACGAAAGCCAGGAAGTGCGGCACATCCTGGTCGACCTGGCCCAGCGCGAGAGCATGAACCTCGCCACCAAGCTCGCGGACCGTTTGATCGGCGAGCTTAAGCGCGAGGCGACGCTCCTGCGCAACGGTCACCGCTTTGCGCGCTTCGCTGTCCTGAAATCGCCGGACGTACCCTCTGTGCTCATCGAGATGGGCTACCTCTCCAACCGTGAAGACGAAAAGGCCCTCAAGACCGAAGCCTACCGCGGAAAACTCATGGCCGCGGTGGTGCGCGGGGTGGATACCCACTTCGGCGGGGTCCAGAGCGCCCGGAAGGGCTGAGAGGCCTGATAAACAACCGCTTTTTTGCCTTAGTTACCAGTCATTAAAAGATAGCTGCCCTGCCTAGAAACGTCCCCAGGGCGGCGTGCGTTATGGTAGATGAACCGCGCCTTTTGACCCTCTTTCCGTGAGCTCCATGGCTGCTGAGACCAAGACCAAGAGAAAGATTCCCTTCCTCGACCAGCGGGCGACCCGCTGGCTGATGGTCGGATTCTTTGTGATGATGATCGGCGTATTTATCGCCGGCGCTGGAACGATCTTCGTCTTCTACCACTTCGGCAAAGGCCTTCCCGACTACCGCCAGCTCGCGACCTACAATCCGCCGGTGATGACCCGCGTCTATGCGGGCGACGGCCGCCTCATTCAAGACTACGCGCTCGAAGGCCGTGTGTTCGTTCCGGTCGAAGCCATCCCGCGGCGCGTCATCGACGCCGTCGTCGCGTCCGAGGATCAGCGCTTCTGGACGCACCCGGGCGTCGATCCCATCGGTCTCACTCGCGCCGTTATGGCGGCTGTCGGGCAGAAGCTCGTTGGCAGTGACCGCCGCATGGCGGGCGCTTCATCGATCACCCAGCAAGTCTCGCAAATGTTTCTCATCGGTCGCGAATACTCCTTCGACCGCAAGATCCGCGAGATGGTGCTCGCCTTCCGCGTCGAGCGCGCCTACACGAAGGAACACATCCTCGAGCTCTACCTGAATCAGGCCTATTTCGGGAACCGCTCCTACGGCATCGCTTCTGCGGCGATGAACTACTTCAACAAGTCGCTCGATGAACTCACCGTCGGCGAAGCGGCCTATCTCTCCGGCATTCTCAAAGGCCCCGAGAACTATAATCCCGTCCGCTCTCCGGACGCCGCCCGCGACCGCCGCGACTATGTCATCGGCCGCATGCAGGACGACGGCTACATCACGCGCGATGAGGAGACGGCCGCGAGAGCTGAAACCATCACCATGCGCAAGCGTGACGAAGCCGAACAGATCATGGCCGAGCACTTCGCAGAAGATGTGCGCCGTGATCTTGCCGACCGCTACGGTTCCGATACGCTCTACAAAGGTGGTCTTGCGGTCCGCACGTCATTGGACCCGGCGCTGCAAAAGATTGCCACCGAGGCGTTGCGCAAGGGTCTGATCAGCTACGACCGCCGCCACGGCTGGCGCGGGCCGTTCCATAAACTCAAGCCCGGAGCCGACCTCGCGGAACGATTCCGCAAGGTGGAAGATGCGCCCGGCATATTGGCCGAATGGCGGATGGCCCTTGTCACCGACGTGAAGCCGGACAAAGCCACGGTCGTCCTGCGCGATGGTTCTAGTGGCTCGATCCCGCTCGCCGAGTTGCGCTGGGCGCGCGAGACGCTCCCCGATCAACTGGTGGGACCCGCGATCGGCGCCGCGACCCAGGTTCTTCACCAGGGCGACGTGATCGCGGTCGAGCCCGTAAAGGCCAACAGCGAAGACGTCGCATATCCTGAGGGCACCTTTGGCCTCCGGCAGATCCCGAACGTCGATGGATCGCTCGTCGCCCTTGATCCTTTCACCGGCCGCGTTCGCGCTATGGCCGGCGGTTTTTCTTATGCGCGCTCGGAATTCAACCGCGCCACGCAAGCCCAGCGCCAGCCCGGTTCGTCTTTCAAGCCCTTCGTCTATCTCGCGGCGATGGAGAACGGCTACACGCCGTCGACGCTCGTGCTGGACGCTCCTTTCGTCATGGATCAAGGCCCCGGCCTGCCGAAGTGGAAGCCGCAGAACTACACCGGTGAATATCTCGGCCGCGTCACGTTGCGCACGGGCCTCGAGAAGTCGCAGAATCTCATCACAGTGCGCATCGCTCAGGCCGTCGGCATGGAGAAGGTCGCTAAGATTGCGGAAAGCTTCGGCGCGGTGACCAAACTGCCGCGCACGCTGGCCGCCTCGCTGGGCGCTGAATCGACCACCGTCCTGCAAATGACGACCGCTTATGCCGAGTTGGTGAACGGCGGCAAGAAGCTCACGCCCAGCCTCATCGACCGCATCCAGGATCACACCGGCAAGACCATCTACCGCCACAACGTCCGCAGCTGCGAAACCTGCACGCTCGACCAATGGGACGGAAACGGGCCGCCGGAGCTGAAGGATACGCGCGAGCAGCTCGCCGATCCCGCGAGCCTCTATCAGGTTGTCCATCTGCTTGAAGGCGTCGTGCAGTACGGCACGGCGGCTGCAAGCGTCGGCCAGTTACGCTGGCCGCTGGCCGGCAAGACCGGCACCTCCAACGACGCCCGCGATGTGTGGTTCATCGGCTTCTCGCCCAACATGGTGGCCGGCGTGTTCGTGGGCTTTGACGAGCCGCGCACGCTCGGGCCCAAGGAAGAGGGCGCCAGAATCGCCGCCCCGATCTTCCGCGACTTCATCCAGGCGGCGCTCAAGGACGAACCCAAGACGCCGTTCCGCGTGCCGCCCGGCGTCAATCTGGTGCGCGTCAACAAGGCGACGGGATTGCCGGCCGAACCCGGCGATGCGCGCATCGTTCTTGAAGCCTTCAAGCCGGGCACCTCGCCGTTCGACCAGGCCATGATCACAAGCGACGCCGACTTCCTCGTCGACGAAACCCCGGCCAACAACCCGCGACAGCCTGCAGCAGGCGGCCTGTATTAGGTATTTTTCCTCTCCCCTGTAAGGGGAGAGGAGGGGCCCACGCGCAGCGTGGGAAGGTGAGGGGTCGTTTCCCCCGCTTGTCTCGTTCTTCCCGCTCCCCTAAGTATTCCTCACACTCAGTTTCATCGCAGGTCCCGCCATGCGCCCCGACATCGAAAACAAGGTCAACGACATCAAGCGCTCCCTGGACTTGCTCCGGAGGCATCTTTGACTGGGATCGAGCGCTTCTCCGCCTCGATGAACTGAACGCCAAGGCCGAGGACCCCAACCTTTGGAACCGGCCTATGGACGCGCAGAAAGTGATGCGCGAACGCACCCAGCTCGAAACCGCCGTCGCCCGCACCCGTAAGCTCGAACGCGATCTCGACGACGCCGTCACTCTCGCCGAACTCGCCGACGAAGAAGGCGACGAGGCCTCCATCGAGGAAGCGCGTCGCATGATCGCGGACCTGCTTGCGCGCATCAAACAGGCCGAGCTCGAAAGCCTTCTCTCCGGTGAAGCCGACCCAAACGATTGCTATCTGGAAATCCACGCCGGGCAGGGCGGCACCGAAGCCCAGGACTGGGCCGAGATGATGGCCCGCATGTACTCCCGCTGGGCGGAAAGAAAAGGTTATAAGGTCGAATACCTGGAAGAAAGCGCGGGCGACGGCGCCGGCATCAAGTCCGTCACCTTCCGCATCACCGGTCTCAACGCCTATGGCTGGCTCAAGACCGAAAGCGGCGTGCACCGCCTGGTGCGCATCTCGCCTTTCGATTCAAACGCGCGCCGGCATACCAGCTTCGCGTCCGCCTGGGTCTATCCGGTGATCGACGACAGCATCAATATCGAGATCGACGAGAAGGACTGCCGGATCGACACCTACCGCTCCTCCGGCGCCGGCGGCCAGCACGTCAACAAGACCGACAGCGCGGTGCGCATCACGCACATCCCGACCAATATTGTCGTGCAGTGTCAGAACGAGCGCTCCCAGCACCAGAACCGGGCCAAGTGCTGGGACATGCTGCGCGCGCGTCTCTATGAACAGGAACTGGAACGCCGCGAGGCGAAAGTCGCCGCCCAGGAAGCCGCTAAGACCGACATCGGCTGGGGCCACCAGATCCGCTCCTACGTGCTGCAGCCCTATCAGCTGGTGAAAGACCTGCGCACCGAAGTCGAAACCTCCGACACCCAAGGCGTGCTCGACGGCGACCTCGACAAGTTCATGGCGGCGTCACTGGCGTCACGTATCAAGACCGCGAGTGATCTGCCGCATTAGTGGGGAAACGGCAGGCACTACTACCCACTGTCATCGCCCGGCTTGACCGGACGATCCATTTCTCAACGCATACCGTCTTCTGTGTGCGATGGATTGCCCGCCTAAAGCGGGCAATGACAGCGACAGGGCGGATTGGTTCCGCCCCGTCTCTAACCTCTACGCCTACGCCACATCCCGCGAATGCTGGTTGAACCACGCCAACGTGCGCGTCCAGGCCTCGGCCGCCGTGACCTTGTTGTAGCGCTCGGGCGTCGCGTCGTTGAAGAAGCCGTGCACGGATTCCGGATAGATCCGGCCTTCGTACTTGATCTTGTTCTTCTTCAGCTCGCCTTCCTGCGCGGGCCAATTCGTCATCAGGTTCTTATCGAGCGCGCCGTGATGGACCATGACGGCCGCTTTGATCTTCGGCACGTCTTCCGGCTTGGTTTGCGCGCCGTAGAACGGTGCCGCGGCGGCAAGGTCGGCGCCCATGACACCGGCCAGGGCATTGGAGAGCCCACCGCCGAAACAAAAGCCGGTGGCGCAGACCTTGCCGTTGCCGTCCTCACGTGCTTTCAGCCACTGCGCGGCAGCTAGGAAATCGGCCTGCCGCTTGACGGGATCGAGCTTGCTGAAAAGCTCACCGCCCTTGAAGTCATCGCCCGGGTAGCCGCCGACTGAGGACAGGGCGTCCGGCGCGAATGCATTGAAGTTCTCGAGCGCGAAACGGCGCGCGACGTCTTCCGTGTGCGGGTTCAGGCCGCGGTTCTCGTGGATAACGAGGACGCTGGGCAGTTTCGCCGGGGTCGCGGTGCGCGTATCGGCGCTGAAGGGCCGCACGAAATAGCCTTTGATGTACCCGTGGCCATCGGGTGAGGGGATCGTCACATAGCTCGCTTTGATGCGCTCGTCGTCTTTGCGGATCTGTTATCCGAGCGCGTAGTCCGGCATCAAAGCCTGGACCATCGCCGCGACCGAAAGGCCGCCGACTGCGTAACGGCCGAGACCTTCCATAAAGTCACGGCGGTTGATTTCGCCGTGAATGAACCGCGAATAAAGGTCGACCGCTTCCGCGGGCATTTTCTTCCGTACGATCTGATCCATGGTGGTCCCCTTCCCAGTTGTGTTCCGCCAATTATCTACGGTCTAAACCCGATGTCCACGGGGGGAATGGAAACGGTTCGACATTACCGGGCCTTGGCCGGTAACCTCTTTACGCGCCTCGCGCATTGAGATCATGAGCAATTTGACGCACTGAGCAAATGAACAGCACGCCTCCAGACGATCTTGTGCGAATCGGTGTGCGGGACGCGATACGAACGATCATTGCGTGCCAACCGCCGGCAGACGACAACACGGCCCTCTTTCACGACCTCCGCATTGCCGGAGACGACGCGTGGGAGCTGACCGAACTCCTTCTCCGACGCTTTAGTATCGATGCGACAGGATTTGACTTTGCGCGATACTTTCCCAACGAAGGGGATGTTGTGCCGTATTGGCTTCTGCGGCTCACGGGGCTGCACCGCCGATATCAACGGCTTACCATCGGGCATGTCGTGGAGGTCGCCCGTCGTGGGAAATGGTTCGAGCCCGAGACGTAACCAAATAGTTGACAAATGTCCCCAATTTGTATACACCTGAGATCCGACTAGTTTGAGGATCTCGTATGCCTTCAAATTCGAATTGGCCGCGTTTCGGCACAACCCCGACCCCAGCTCAATCCCCACAGTGCGTCCTACCCGACGGAACAATAACGTCATATCGGCCACTACCGGGCGGACATGCCTTTGTTGAAGGAGGCCGAGACCTTCCAGGTGGTTCCGGAGTAGGTGCCGCTGGCATGCGCCCGGCAATGCCGACTATCGACAAGCCTGGTGGGCTTGCAGGTGGCGGAAAGGGTGGAAGATTCACTTCGCCGGCATCCACAATTGCTCGCGACGCATTCCCCGGTCTTCGTTTCGGCTTCTTGGCTCCGGTGGCTAGGACGGCGAGCGTCGGCGGGCAGATCGCTCGAGGAATGCCAGTCCTCGGAGCAGCGGCGGCGTTCGATGACTATGCATAGATTCGAA
>CAMDOZ010000136.1 GCA_945903705.1 Fidelibacterota bacterium
GTCGAGCACCGCTGTCGCAGCCGCGCGCTCGTCTTCTTCGGCGGTTTCGATCATGTCGTCGAACGGGAAGACGGCGTTGGGCGATCCGATAGTGACGATATCCCCGGTTTCAGCGGCATCTATGGCGGAGCCGGTATCGGCAAGGATTATGCCATCCAGCGACACGAGGAAGAATCGGTCGGCATGAAAGCGGTGACCGAGGTTGTGCAACGCAGAGAGGATCGTCGGACGGTCGTCGGTGGAGAACGCCTGGCGGAAACCATAGTCCGAAGCGAGGATGGTCGCGCCTTCCGCGAGCGTATCGGCCTTGGAGGTGACGAGCTGGTTGAAGATCTCGTTGGTGTCGATGAGTTGCTGGCGCGCCTGGTCGAAGATGTTGTCGCGAATGGCGTTCTGCACGAGGAAGAACGTGAACGCTTCCACGAGCGCGAACAGGATCCACGAGAAAAAGATGAGGCGGGTTTGAAAACTGCGAAACACTTACTCGTCCCCGCCGTCAGTATGCTTTTTCGTCGAAGGCGCCGGGCTTGCGCTGTCCGCGCGTATTTCGAAGCCGGAGTTCGACCTTCACCTCGACGTCGCCGTCCGCGCTCACAGTCACCTGCTGCGAGGGACTGACGCCGCGCTGGTGCGGGTGCCACGCCGAAATCGTATAGGTGCCGGCCGGCAAGCCTTTGAGCTGAGCCGCGCCTTCGGCCCCCGTCAACGCAAAGTGCGGGCCGGGCGTGACGTATACATAAGCGAGCATATTGTCGTGAATGTTGCAGCCGACCGGGACCGCGCCCGGCTTATCGAACAGGACGCTGCCGATCTCGCCGCTGCCATAGAGTTTGAGCTCAAAGGTCTTGGCGGTGGAGAAGGAATAGACCTGATGGCGAAATGAATCGTGGTTGGGAAAATCAACAGTGGTACCGGCCTGCACCGCAAGCACGTAAGGGATGAATTGTTTGCCCTCTTGAATCATCACGGCCTTGGATCCGGGCTTCGCGGCGACGATGCCGCCGTCCGCAGGGACGGCCGTGAGAACCGCATCGGTTACAGGCGCGCCGTCTTGTGAGACAGCGCGGCCGGATACACTACCGGCGTAGGCGTGCGTGAACGCCCCCGTCGCCGCTAACAGTGTGATTATCAACCAAAATGTCCGGCGCGATCCCGCCACCGCGGTTCTCCCCACCTGAGGGCCCGCATTATCGCCGGGGTATGGCTTGAAAACCAGCGTGGACCGGGGGCCCGTCGCCGGTTTCTAACGTGCAGAAATATCAATTCCCACTATGGGTTAGCCCTTGCGAGCCGGTCCCTACTAGGCCTGCGCCGGCGGGGCCGGGACGGTGAGCGACGGCGGGATCCAGCCCCGGGTGTTGCGCAGCATCAGCATTTCCCAGTTATTCATGGACTGAAGGTGGAAATAGACCGCGTGCATGAACCCCTTTTTCCACCACTCGAGGATGGTTGCTTCGGGCAGTTGGCGGAACTTGTCCTCGCTGACACGCTTAAATGAGGCAATCGGTTCCACCTTGCCGGGCTCGACCTCCGCCTGGAGTGTCGAATCCTCAATCACGTCCGCGGCCTTGAGGGCGGCGGAGAGGTCGCGGGTGTACATGTGGGCATTGTGGAACTGTTCACCGAGCTCGACGGCCTGTTTGATGATGGGCGTTTCCTTGCCGTCTTCAAATAGCGCGCGTGCGTCGGGCTTGCTGGAACGGCCGGCGCGGTCGATGCCGAGCCGCAGCATTTCGTCCCCGGTCTGGCCAAGCAGGATGAACGGATAACGTCGGATATAGGCCGGAATATAGGCTCCGCGTTCCCATTGGCCGTCGCGATCCACGAAAAGATTGGTGTTCGGCTGGAATCCCAGCACGCAGGTCGGAACGACGTCGCCGAGGAAAATGATCGGATAGTGGCGGGCGGCCATCATGAATTCGGGCGCCGTCAGCGGCACGGTATTGGCGCGCGCGGCGAAGGTGAAATCGTGTTCGGGCCGGATTTTCCAATCCGGCTGAAGTGAGGCCGCGACCGGCATGGGCTCGGTATAGAAGATCGGCACTGCGCCCGGCGGAGCGGCGTTGGCGGCAGCGGTTTGAGCGTTCTCGGACACGGTGAACAATCCCCCAGAGTCTATGTATTTATGTGCGCCTGGATGCGGCGGGAGGGGAGGATAGAGCCCAGACCTCCAAACGCAAGGTCTGTTTTCTACGGTATTTCAAGCGTTTAGCCAGTGGGCAGCGCGGGTTTGCGCCGCATATGCTTGAAGTAGTGCCACAGGAAGATGGCGGCGCTGGTGCGGTAGGGGCTCCACGGCGCCCCGAGGGTCTCGCAAACGTCCTCCTCCGGCTTGTCGTCGAGCTCATGGAGGATGCGGATGGCGTGCTGGATCGCGAGGTCGCCGACCGGCCAGATGTCGGGCCGGCCCATTCCAAACATGAGGTAGATGTCCGCGGTCCACTTGCCGATGCCTTTGAATTCGGTGAGCCGGGCGCGCACCTCATCGTCGCCGACGCGTTCGAGCGCGCGGAAGTTCAACTTCTTCGCCGCGGTCGCCTCAGCGAGGCCGAGCGCATAACGCGTCTTCGGACCGCTCATTCCGTTGGCGCGCAGTCCCTTTTCGCCGAGGGCCAGTAAGCTCCGCGGAGTGACTTTCCCACCGGCCGCCTTCTTCAACTTTGCCCAGATCGCCGCGCCCGCAGCCGTCGAGACCTGCTGGTCGACGATGATGTGAATGAGAGTAGCGAAGCCCGGGTCCATGCCGCGCGCGCCGGGGAGTCCGGCAACTTTGATGGCACCTGCGAGGCGCTTATCGCGGCGGCGCAGAATGCCGAGGTGGCGATGCAGTTCGTCTTGCGGAAGCATTCTTATTTCGCTTTGCGGCTAAAAACCAACTGCGTGCCTTTCGAGGCCTTTGCATCGAAGGCGTAGCCCGCGGCGTCGAAGCGCTTCAATTGCTCCGGCGCCGCCAGCCGATGCTCGACGATGTAGCGAGCCATCATGCCGCGCGCCTTCTTGGCGAAGAAGGCGACGATCTGGGCCTTGGCCCCTTTGATCTCTTTGAAGACGGGTTGCACGACGGGTGCGGTGAGTACGGATTCATCGATTGCGCCCCAATATTCTTCCGAGGCGAGATTGACGACGGTGGGCTGCTGAAGCGACGCCGTCAGTTCGTTGATATAGGCGGCAACGCTGCCGCGCCAGAAGGCGTGGAGATCGGCGCCGCGCTCGGTTTTTAGCTGCGTTCCCATTTCCAGGCGATAAGGCTGAATGGCGTCGAGCGGGCGCAAGACGCCGTAAAGCCCCGAGAGGATTCCGACGTGGTGTTGTGCAAACTCGATATCCGCCGCGCTCAAGGTCCGCGCATCAAAACCCATGTAGACGTCGCCGGCGAAGGCGAAGATCGCCGGCTTGGTCTCGGACTTGTTCTTTGGATCGAAGGACTGGAACCGCTTGTAGTTGAGCTCCGCCAATTTGGCGCTGATGTCCATGAGGCGGCGCAAATCGGCGCGGCTCAACGTCTTGCTGCGCGCGGCAAGCACGGCCGTGTCTTTCAAGAGGCCGGGTTGCGTCGCCTTGGCGAAAGCGGGCGGCGGTGAGAAATCCAGCCGTTTGGCCGGTGAAAGCAGCGCGAGCAGCATCGGACTATTCGGTTTAGGTGGGTTTGGCGTCCGTCTTAGCAGGCGCCGCCGGGGCGGGCGATGGCTCTTTGGTCGCTTGCGCCGAGGCCTTGAGGTCCGCCAGCATCTTTTCGGCGGCCTTGGCCGTCGTCGCATAGCGTTCGTTCACCCGGCTCAAGTTATTGATCAGGATGGCCAGGAGCGCGCGAACGAATGGATCGCAAGTGCCGATCTTCTGCTGCATGGTTGTTCTTGAGATGCGGCAGACGACGGTGGGTTCGAGGGCGATGGTTGTCGCGGTCCGGCGCTCTCCGGTGATCGCTGCCATTTCACCGAACATCGCGCCTTTTTCGAGGGTCGCAAGGCGGACCGGTTTTCCTTCCACCGTCTTGTACACGCCGATCTTCCCGGATTCGACGACGAAGGTGTCCGTACCGTCCTGGCCTTCGCGGAATATGACCTTGTCCTTCTCGAACAAGATGCGCGCGAGAACCTCCCCGCTCTTTCCTCGCATGCTGATCGATTCCTCGTCCTGCCGGAGAGGCGCATCGCCGAACCCGCTCATTGTGTCAGCTCCGTGCGCGTCAGGGGCGGTTCCCAAACGCCGTCCAAAGACTTGCACGAGAAGGCACGGCCGCGCTCCTCCGTTTCGTTCAGGCGAACGGTTTGGACGAATGTTCGGCAGACGAAGCCGCCCAGGGGACTCTCTTCCTCGGTCATCGCCGTCCCGGTGCGTCCGGAGTCTTCCCAAAAGATCGTTTCACCGACCGGCGCTGTGAAGGCTTCCTTCTGCACGGCGCGCTGCAGGGCGGCTTGATTTTTCGTCAACTGCGCGAGGATCGCGGCAGGAAGGATGTCGAACGGTTCGGCTTCGATAGGAGAGTCTTCGATGCGCTTTTTCAGTGCCGCATTGCGCTCGGTAACCCGCGCCATTTGTTGGCGCCGCTGTTCGGCGGCCCGCGCGGTATTGCGCGCTAACGCCTGCGTCTGGGCTGCTGTTGTGGAGACCTGGCGCGCGGTCTGCTGCGCGGCCACTGAGCTGACCGCGAGGTTATGACTGGCGGCCGCAAGGCTCTGAGAGACGGCCTGGGCAGCGGTTGAGATAGGCGCGATTGCCGCGGCCGTGGTCTGCTGTGCCATGCGCGGCAGGATGCCGCAGCCGGACACGAGCGCGGACGCGGCCAACATGGCAACTAGTGTGTAGTGGCTGTTCCCCACGCCGCGCTCCCCATCTTGCGGGGCATTATAAGGGGATCGGGTGAAAAATACCTGGGCGAATCTGGGGCCCGGAGCGGGGAAGTCCCGCTCCGGGGGCTGGCGACTAAGTTAGTTCGGGATGATTTCCCAATCGGTATCGGCGTCGTTGCGGCAGGCGGTGCCGTATGCCTCTTCGGCTCTGCCGTCGACGACGATGTTCTGGCGGAATTCGCGGCAATACCGGTCGCCGGCCCAGCCGTCGCGCGTGGTGGTCACGTCGCCGGCGACGCGTCCATCGCTCCAGTTGATGGGCTCGCCGATAGGAGCGGCAAGCGCGTTGCGATAGGCATCGTAATAGACGCCGCGCGTGCGCGAGCTCAAGCGTCCGCGAACGTGCTCCGGAAATACAACGATACCGCCGACCTGTTGGTAACCACTGTAGTACGGGCGCGTCGGATAACCGTAAGGCGCTGCGCCGTAGTACGCGGCAGAGTCATACGGGCGAGGGCCGTAGTACGCGGGCGGCACGACATAGGTGAAGCCGAGCGAGAGATGGTCACCGCGCCATCCACGATGTCCCCAACCGCGGTTGCCCCAGCCGCCACGGCCCCAATGGCCGCCGGTGCTGTAGCCGAAACCGAAGCTGCTGCCTCCCCGGCTATCGAATCCGGTGGAGAAGGAAAATCGGTCGCGCGCGTCGGCGGCGCCGGGAAGGGCCACGAGGCCCGCAGCCACGACGGCCACAGCGGCTGCACCACGCACGATTTTGGTGAAAGTCGAAGAGGCGAACATGAAACTCCTCATCATTAAAGTTTGGACAACTGGGGCTGACGCGCTGTCCCGATCTCGAATGCGAGAGGTGATCATGGACGTTGAAAATCGAGCCCCGCCGGCACGTTTTATGCCCAAAAAGCCCGGCTAAATTAAGGCGATCTTGGGAGGCGGTGACAGCCTTGTAACGCGGTGTCCGCCGGTCCCGGACCTAAAATAAAGAGAGAGGACCGGCCATGTGGAAGCCCGGGTTGTCCTTTTCTTTTTCCACCAATATTTCAACGGGTTCGCGGTATACTTATGATTGAACTGTCACAGCCGGAAAGCGAGCTTGTCGTCAGCGACAACCGCGCCAAGCGTACGGATGGACCGATGCGGGTACTAGTGATCGAGGACGACCGCGAAGCGGCCGAGTTTCTGACCAAGGGCCTGCGCGAAAGCGGCTATATCGTCGACCACGCTGCCGACGGCCGCGAGGGCCTGTTCCTCGCGCTGTCCGAACCGTACGACGCCATGGTCGTGGACCGGATGTTGCCGGGACCCGATGGCCTTTCCATCGTCGAGTCCGTGCGCAAGTCCAACATTGCGACGCCGGTCTTGTTTCTGAGTGCGCTTGGCGAAGTCGAAGACCGCGTGGCCGGATTGAAAGCCGGCGGCGACGACTATCTCGCGAAGCCGTTCGCCTTCTCCGAATTGCTCGCGCGCCTCGAAGCGCTGCTGCGGCGATCGGGCACGGCGCCGGAGAATACGCAGCTGAAGGTGGGCGATCTCGAAATGGACCTTCTCGCGCGCAAAGTCGTGCGACAGGGAAAACGCGTTTATCTGCATCCCCGCGAATTCCGCCTGCTGGAATATCTAATGCGTCATGCCGGACAGGTCGTAACCCGCACGATGTTGCTGGAAAATGTGTGGGAATATCATTTTGATCCGCAGACGAACGTCATCGACGTGCACATCAGCCGGCTGCGGCAGAAAATCGACAAACCCTTCGACAAGGCGATTCTGCACACGGTCCGCGGGGCCGGTTACAAGCTTGAACCGGCGGTCTGAGCCGCAGTTATGCAGCGCGTCGTCCGCATCTTCAGCTCCTTCACGTTTCGTCTTGCGGTCGTCTATACCCTGATTTTCGGACTCTCCGTCGGCGGCCTTTTCTACTTCGTTTGGCGGTCGACCGCCGGCTTTGCCGAGGAGCAGATGGAAGCGGCCATCGAGGCCGAGGTTATTACGTTCCAGGAAAGCCTCGCGCGTGCCGGCGTGCAGGGCCTCATGATGGCGGTCAATCGCCGCGCCGACCCCAACACCAACCGCGACGGTGTGTATCTCCTCGTCGATCGTCTTGGAACGGCGCTCGCGGGCAACATGCGCGTTTGGCCCGAGCGTGACCAGCCCGGCACCAGCGTTGACGATGTCTGGATCAACTTCACCACGAGCGACAATCGAGGTGCGGCGCCGGGGTCAGCCGACGTGCGCGCGCTTCAACTCATGGACCCGGAGAGCGGCGTGCGCCTCTTGGTCGGCCGCGATGTGCGCGCGGCGCGCGTGTTCCGCCAGCGCCTTCAAGATTCGCTGAACGTGGGTCTGGCTCTGACAGTCGCACTCGGCCTGTTGGGCGGCTATATCTTCAGCCGCACCATCATGGGGCGCATCGAATCCGTCACGCGCACCTGCCGCAGCATCATGTCCGGCGATCTGAGCAAGCGCGTACCCGTCAGCCGGCGCAACGACGAGCTCAGCCGCTTGTCCATCAGCATCAATTCCATGCTCGACCAGATCGAACGGCTGATGCGCGGCATGCAGCAAGTCTCCGAAAGCGTCGCCCACGACTTGCGCACGCCGCTCACGCGACTGCGGAGCCGCCTGGAGAACTCATTGCGGCACGTCGACGATCCGGCACAGCGCGGCGCCATCGAAGGAGCTCTCGAGGACGCCGACAGCCTGCTTGCGACCTTCGCGGCGCTCCTGCGCGTCGCACGGGCCGAAGCCGGCACGCAAAAGAATTATGTCGACATCGACCTCCACACGCTGGCCGAGGAGGTCGCGGATCTTTATGGCCCTCTGGCTGAGGACAAAGGCCTCCGCTTCATTACGCAGTTCGAGCAGAACCTGTTCGTGAAGGGCGACCCCAACCTTCTCGCGCAAGCGCTCGCGAACCTGATCGACAACGCCATCAAGTACACCGACGAGGGCTCAGTTTCTGTCGTGCTGACCCGCCAAAAAGGCCAGCTCGTGTTCGTCGTGAGCGATACCGGACCCGGCGTTCCCGACGAGTACAAGGATAAGGTTCTCGAACGTCTCTTCCGGCTGGAGCAAAGCCGGACCTCTCCGGGCAGTGGCCTGGGCCTCGCACTCGTCGCCGCGGTTGCCAAATCCCACGGCTTGGAGCTCAAGCTCGAGGATAGTTCGCCCGGCCTGAAAGTCTGCCTGCGCTTCCCGCCGAGCGCCGAATCCCAGGATCCCAGACTGGCAGGCGCCGCAGTTAAATCCTTGCCGGCGCCGGGAAAAAAGCAGCCCGAAACGGAAGCCGCCGCCGCTTGATCGTTTCTTGGCGCAACCAGCGCCGAAGGTCGCGCGTTGCTGCCCAGG
>CAMDOZ010000137.1 GCA_945903705.1 Fidelibacterota bacterium
AAAATCCTGATTTTTCCGGGTTTTGCGGCTTGCGGGCCTCCGGCCGGCCCGGTAAGGGAGCGGCAAACCGGAAGCGGCCGATGCCCAAATCTTCCAAGGCCAAGTCAAAGATGAAATCAGGCTCCAAGCCTGCGTCCGCCCCGCAGGGCAAGGCGGACGGGGAGATCCTGACGCGGATCGCCAACGCGCTCGAGCGGCTGGCGCCCAAGGCCAACACCGCGACCGACTTCGACGCGGCCGATGCCTTCATCTGGCAGCCGCAGGGCGCGCGGCTCGCGCCCGTGCCGCGCGTCAACCGGGTCGAGATGGCGCTGCTCAAGGGCATCGATCGCGTGCGCGACACGCTGATGGAGAACACCGAGCGTTTCGCCAAGGGGCTGCCGGCCAACAACGCGCTGTTGTGGGGCGCGCGCGGCATGGGCAAGTCGTCCCTGGTCAAGGCCTCGCATGCCGCGGTGAACGCCAGCATCGCCCGCGGCAACCTCAAACTGGTCGAAATCCATCGCGAGGATATCGAAAGCCTGCCCGACCTCATGGCCCTGGTGCGCCCCGCGCCCTATCGCTTCATCGTGTTCTGTGACGACCTGTCGTTCGACGCCGAGGACACCTCCTATAAATCGCTCAAGGCGGTGCTCGAAGGCGGCATCGAAGGCCGGCCGGAGAACGTGATTCTCTACGCCACCTCCAACCGCCGCCACCTGATGTCGCGCGACATGATGGAGAACGAACGCTCCACCGCGATCAATCCGGGCGAGACGGTGGAGGAGAAGGTTTCGCTATCGGACCGCTTCGGCCTGTGGCTCGGATTTCACCGCTGCAGCCAGGACGAATATCTCGCCATGGTCGACGGCTACGTCACCCATTTCCGCGTTCCGATGCAGGGCGATGCGCTGCGCGCCGAGGCGCTGGAATGGGCCACCACGCGCGGCTCGCGCTCCGGCCGCGTGGCGTGGCAATACGTGCAGGATCTGGCGGGGCGGCTCGGCGTGAAATTGGCTTGAGAGCCTCTCGACCGTCATGGCCGGGCTTGTCCCGGCCATCCACGCCTACTTCTTCACAAAGCAAGGCATGGATGCCCGGCACATAGGCGAGCGAAGCGACGCCGTCCTTCGGACGGCTATGGCCCGGGCATGACGAACTTTGACTCAATGCGCGAGGACGTAGCTTACGTATTCCCGCCCTTCAAGAACGGCGCCGGATCGACCGGCGTCGAGCCCTTGCGGATCTCGAAGTGCAGTTGCGGCGCGGCCACGTTGCCGGTCTGACCGGCCTTGGCGATGATCTGGCCGCGCTTCACCGGATCGTCGCGCTTGACCATGATCTCGCTGGCATGGGCATAGGCGGTCACGTAGCCGTTGGAGTGCCGCACCAGCACGAGATTGCCGTAGGTCTTGAGCTCGTTGCCGGCGTAGGCGACGACGCCGTCCTCGGCCGCCTTGATCGGCGTGCCCTCCGGCACCGAGACGTTGATGCCGTCGTTCTGCTGGCCGCTGGGCTTCGGCCCGAAGGCGGTGATGACGCGGCCGTTCACCGGCCAGCGGAAGCTCGGCATCGCGGCGGTGACGTCGGTCTTGGTCTTCGCGGGCTCGGGCTGCTGGGCCGCGGGCGTCACCACATTGGCGGTGACCGTGGCGGGCGCGGAGGCGACCTTTTGTTGCGCGGGCTTCTGCTGCTGGGCCACCGTCGCCGGCGGCTTCACCGCGGCCTGCGGCGCGCGCAGGCCCGGAATGACGATGCGGTCGCCGACCTTCACCAACGTATGCGGCTCGATGTTGTTGGCCTTGGCGATCTCGCCGAGTGGCTTTCGATACTTGCGCGACAGCGCCATCAGCGTCTCGCCGGGCGCGACGATATGCACGACCTGGCTGCTGGTGCCGGGCGCGGAGATCGCGGGGGCAGCCGTCTGCGGCGCGTTCGACGCGGCGCGCGGCGTGGCGCTGCCGGTCACCTCGTATTTCGGGATCACCAGCCGCTGGCCGGGCTTCAGCGCCGAGCCGTTCGGAAGGTTGTTGGCCTCCGCGATCGCCGACGCCGGCACGCCATAGCGCGTCACCAAGCCGTCGATGGTATCGCCCTTCTGCACGGTGATCGCCGTGCCGCCCTCCCAGTTCCAGCCGGGCGGACGCGCGGCCGCCTGCTGGGCCGCGGGCGCCGCCACCGATCCGGTGATGTCGCTGCGGGACGCACCCGGCTCGTAGGACGACATGCCCTTGGAGCCGCCGGCGGTGCCGACCACCACGGGCCGCGTCGAAGGCGCGGACCCGGTCGGCGGCGGCAGCGGCGCGCTCTGAATGGCGGAACTGCGCTTTGTGACCGAGCCGGTCACCTCATTCGAAGCCGTCTGGTTCGAAGGGCCTTTGGCCTGCGGCCGGAAGATCTTGTCGGACTCGAACCGGTGTGTGTCGGCGCTGCAGCTTACGGCTGCGACCGAAATCGTCGCCAGGATGGCGAGACGAAACAAACGGAGCGAGCGGCCGGGCTCGACGACGCGCATTGGTTTTCCCACTCGTACGCAACAAACTGGACGAGGATGGAGTTAACAACGCGCGGGTAAACAAGCGTTTAAGCTCTCTCAACCCTAATCAAACGACGCCGGAATTCCGACAAAATGGGGCGCGTGGGCTCTTGTCCCGGGCGCGGCGCAGCACGAAGCGCAGCGAAGTGATGCGCCGCAGACCCGGGACCCCGGTGTTTGACGGCTTTTCAACCGGGACCCCGCGTCTGCGGTGCACCGCTGACGCGCTGCACCGCGCGCGGGGAGCGCAGCGTGCCTGCCTAAAGCTCCTTCGCCTGGCCGGGCAGGAGCGGCACGAAGCGGACCGGGATCAGGGTCTCGCGGGTGAGCCCCTGTCCGGTGTTGGTCAGCTTGACCAGTTCCTGCGTCCCGCCGTGCGGCCCGAGCGGCAGGATCATGATGCCGCCGTCGGCCAGTTGCGCCGTGAGAGCCGGCGGGATGCTTTCGGCCGCCGCCGTGACGATAATGCGGTCATAGGGCGCGCGGAGCGGCTCGCCGCCGAAGCCGTCGCCCAGCAGAACCTCGACGTTGGTGTAGCCCAGCGTCTTCAGCCGCGCCCGCGCGCTGTTGGCCAAGGTGCGATAGCGCTCGATCGTCACCACCTCGCGGGCCAATCGCGACAGCACCGCCGCCTGGTAGCCGGAGCCCGTTCCGACCTCCAGCACGCGATGGTTCGGCCGCACCTGGAGTTGCTCGGTCATGTAGGCGACCACATAGGGCTGGCTGATGGTCTGGCCGCAGGCAATGGGCATCGCCTGGTCGGCATAGGCGCTGTCGGCAAAGCGCGCCTCGATGAAATGCTCGCGCGGCACCGCGTCCATCGCGCGCAGCACCGCCTGGTCGCCGATGCCGCGCTGGCGCAGCGTCAGCATGAACTCCATGCGCTGTTCGCTTTCGTCGGCCGGCACGTTCGTCCTCTACGACGTTGGAAACAGCCCCGCGAGCTTGGTCAGAAACGGCTGATCGGTGAGATCGAGGCGGAGCGGCGTGACGGCGATGCGGTTGTCGGTCAGCGCCGCGAGGTCGGTTCCATCCTTGCCGGTCGGGCGCGCGCCCCGCGCATAGGCGATCCAGAAATACGGATTGCCGCGGCCGTCGTGGCGCGCGTCGATGTGCAGCAACTGCTGGTCGCGCTTGCCCTGGGTCGCGGCCCAGACGCCCTTCACCGCGCCGGGCGGGCAATCCGGGAAATTGACGTTGACCAGCACGTCGCGGGGAATGCCCTGCTTGAGCACGCGCTCGATGATCGCCGGCGCGTGTTGGAGCGCCGTCTTCCAATGCGGCTCGGCCTTGTTCGCGGACGTGTAGGCCTGCGACAGCGCGAACGAGGGAATGCCGAGCACGGCGGCTTCCTTCGCGCCCGCGACCGTGCCGGAATACAGAACATCCTCGGCGGCGTTGCGGCCGCGGTTGACGCCCGAGAGAACGAGATCGGGCGGCTCCGGCAGGACGTGGCGCGCGCCCATGATGACGCAGTCGGTCGGCGTGCCCTTCACCGCGAAGAGCCGCTCGCCGAGCTGGCGCAGCCGCAAGGGATCGTTGAGCGACAGCGAATGCGACACGCCGGACTGGTCGTGCTCGGGCGCGATCACCCAGACGTCGTCGGAAATTTTCCGCGCGATCTGCTCGCAGATTTTCAGGCCGTGAGCGTTGATGCCGTCGTCGTTGGTGACAAGAATGCGCATCAGCGGCCTCTTGTCCCGGGCGCGGCGCAGCACGTAGCGCGCAAGCGCGAAGTGATGCACCGCAGACCCGGGACCCCGGTTTCTTGTCGAGCGAAGCAACCGGGGTCCCGGATCAGCGGCGCAATGCTACGCATTGCACCGCGTCCGGGACACGAGGCCTGCATTTGCTGAAACATCATCACGATTTCTTCTCGATCTTCTTAATGCCGCCCATGTAGGGCGCGAGCGCGTCGGGCACGGCGATCGAGCCGTCGGCCTGCTGATAGGTTTCCATGACCGCAACGAGCGCGCGGCCGACCGCGACGCCGGAGCCGTTCAGCGTGTGCACGAACGCGGGACTGGTCTGAAATGCGGATGCTTGGAACGCCCCTGACTGAAACGCGCCGCCCTTTGGGCGATAGCGCGCCATCATGCGCCGCGCCTGAAACTCGCCGCAGACCGAGCAGCTTGAGATTTCGCGGTAGAGATTCTGGCCCGGCAGCCAGACCTCGATGTCGTAGGTCTTCTGCGAGGCAAAGCCCATATCGCCGGTGCAAAGCGTGATGACGCGATAGTGCAGGCCGAGCTTCTGCAGGACGGCCTCGGCGGAGGCGAGCATGCGCTCGTGCTCGGCCTTGGCCTGCTCCGGCGTGGTGATGGAGACGAGCTCGACCTTGGTGAACTGGTGCTGGCGGATCATGCCGCGGGTGTCTTTGCCGGCGGCGCCTGCTTCAGCGCGGAAGCAAGGCGTGCAGGCGGTGAGCCGCATGGGCAGTTTAGCTTCGTCGACGATGTCTTCACGCACCAGATTGGTGAGTGAGACTTCAGCGGTGGGAATGAGCCAAAGCTTTCTTTCGGCTGCGCGCTGTTGTTCAAAAGCTAACTCAATCGCACGCGCATACTCTTTCGGATGATCCTGCGCTGTCTTCAAAATCCGCGCGTTAAGAAGTGGCGCCAGTTGCTTCAAGCCTGGCGCTTCATCCCCCTCAGTTTCAATTTCGATCGTCCCGAGGTCTTTGTCGTGCTCCACGATAAATTGCAGAGCGGCCTTAAGTAGTGTGTTTACATTCTGAGGAGCGAGAGGATCGACATCAGTAATGTTTGTAGAAAATTGATCTTTTTCAAATTTCGGCAACTGAGCAGTGCCAAACATAACGTCATCACGAACCAACAGCGGCGGATTGACCTCGGTGTAGCCATGCTCGCCAGTATGCACGTCGAGCATGAATTGCCCGAGCGCGCGTTCCATGCGCGCCAGTCCGCCCTTCAACACGACGAAGCGCGCGCCGGATAATTTCGCCGCCGTCTCGAAGTCCATCAGCCCGAGCGCTTCGCCCAATTCGAAATGCTGCTTGGGCGTGAATGCATAGTCGCGCTTGGGCACGTCCGACTTGTGATGCTCGACGTTGCCGGTCTCGTCCTTGCCATCCGGCACTTCGGCGAGCGGCAGGTTCGGGATCGTCGCAAGAATATCGTTCAGCTCTTTCTCGGCCGCCTTCGCCGTCTCTTCGAGCTTGGGGATAGTGTTCTTGTATTCGAACACCTCCGCCATCAGCCGCTCGGCGGTCGCCTCGTCCTTCTTCGCCTTGGCCTGACCGATCTCCTTCGACGCCGCGTTCCTTCGCGCCTGCGCCTGCTCGAAATGCGTGATCGCGTTGCGGCGGCGCTCGTCGATGGCCAGCAGGTTCGCCGAGGAAAACAGCTTCCTGGATTCGCCGTCGAGCGGGCGGCGGTTCAGCGCCTTGTCGAACTCGACCGCGTTCTCGCGTATCCAGCGAATGTCGTGCATGGGAAATTCTTAGGCCAGTCGGTTCGAGGGAATCCGTCGCGGACTTATAAGTGCAGCCAACCCGGTTAGCCAACGCTCCGCCGCCCCGATTGTTTGCGGCGCGGGGCACGCCGTTGCCCTTTTTCCGTTTCCCCATGAGGGGAATGGAGCGCCGGGAGGCGCCTAGGACGTGGGACGGCACGCCCTGGCGGGGCCTTGCGATCGGCTCCGCCGCGCGCCACGGCAGGTCCCCCGTTACCGGGAGTTGCCGCTTTCCGGCGCGCTGGCCCAGTAACGTAGGGCCCAGCGCCTCCCGGCGCTCCAACACCGCCCGCGACGGTCGCACCGGTTGCGGTCATCGATGACGGATAGTTGATAAGTATATAAACCTAGGATTAAAGTCAATAGACCGCTTCAGGATGTTGACGAGGGCCCCTGGCGTCATTCCTCGGCACCGGGGTTATGGATTCCGGCTCTCGCTTCGCTCGGCCGGAATGACAGCGGCGCCCTACTCCGCCGGCTTGATCTCGGTGCCCGCGTCGGCCGCGGCCTTCGCCGCTTCCGCCGCCTTGGCCCTCGCGACCTTGCCCTCGACCACTTTCACCGACCAGATCGAGCCCTCGTAGAGCAGCATCAGCGGGATCGCGAGCGACATCTGCGAGAGCACGTCGGGCGGCGTCAGCACCGCGGCGATGACGAAGGCGATGACGATGAAGTAGCGCCGCTTCTGCCGCAGCATCTCCGAGGTAACGACGCCGATGCGGCCGAGCAGCGTCAGGATCACCGG
The DNA here is from genome assembly GCA_945903705.1 of Fidelibacterota bacterium. Classification (GTDB taxonomy): domain Bacteria; phylum Pseudomonadota; class Alphaproteobacteria; order Rhodospirillales; family Rhodospirillaceae; genus SHVO01. Next base: position 6,735 of record CAMDOZ010000137.1, read on the forward strand.
AAGCTGGAACGCGACGCCGAAGGCGAGAATGAGCGACATCATCAGCGAGAGATATTCGCCGACCTTGGGCAACAGCGCGATCTCCGCCTGCCCCTCGCCCGCGGACTGCTGCATGCCGAGCGAGAACCGCACCAGCATCGGCATCACCACGAAATAGACCATCGCCGAGCCGAGCAGGAAGAAGAACGGCGTCGCGACGAGATACGGCAGGAAGGCGCCGCGCTCGTGGCGGTAGAGGCCGGGCGCCACGAACATGTAGATCTGCGTCGCGATCACCGGGAAGGCGATGAAGGCCGCGCCGAACATCGAGAGCTTGAGCTGGGTGATGAAATATTCGAGCAGCGCGGTGTAGATGAATTTCGAATTCTCGACGCCGGCGATCCAGACATAGGGCCAGACCAGGATGTTGTAGATCGGCTTGGCAAAGAAGAAGCAGGCGACGGCAGCGATGAAGAATGCCGCCAGCGCCTTGATCAGCCGCGAGCGCAGCTCGATCAGATGCGACATCAGCGGGGCCTTGCTGGCCTCGATCTCCTTCTCGTCGTCCTCCGACCTCACGCGCCGCTCCCGGCTTTGGGCTGCGGCGCCTCCGCCGAGACCGCGGTGTCGGGGGGCGGCTGCGGGATCGCCGCGTCAGGCGACACCGGCGCGGGCGTGCTTTCGGCGGCGGCCTCCGGCGAGGCGCTCGCCGTCGAGGACTGCGAGGCGGTGCCGAGCGGATCGGCGGAAAAGCTGTCGACCTGGCTCTTCACCGACCCGAGCGGATCGAAGTCGGTGAAGCTCTTGGCGGTGTCGGTCATCTCGTCGACCTGCTTCTTCAGGTCGGCCATTTCGGCCTCGCGCATCGCCTCCTGGAACTGGCCCTGGAATTCCGACGCCATGCGCCGGACCTTGCCCATGTACTGGCCGACCATGCGCAGCACGCCGGGCAATTCCTTCGGCCCGATGGCGATCAGGGCGACGACCGCGATGACGACAAGCTCGCTCCAGCCGATATCGAACATGACGCTAAATCCTCGGCGTCATTCCGGGGCGTCCGCCGTAGCCCGCAGGGCGAAGGCGCGACGAACCCGGAATCCATAACCCCTGTCCTGCTGAAATCATCAGCGCCGGGAGTATGGATTCCGGATCGCCGCTCCGCGGCGTCCGGAATGACCAACGAGAGGCTTTCGACATTCTTCTCAAACTCCAAGGGGCGCTAGCTCGTCGCCGGCGCCCCCCAAAACATTCCGCCACGGACGCCCTCGTGCTCCCGCGGTCAGCCTTCGAACTTGCGCTCGGT
>CAMDOZ010000138.1 GCA_945903705.1 Fidelibacterota bacterium
CGCTCCGCCGTAGAATCCGCGCCGCTCGCTCTCGAGCTCGTCGATGATCTCCATCGCGCGGATCTTCGGGGCGCCCGAGACAGTTCCGGCGGGAAAGCCGGCCATCAGCGCGTCCATGGCGTCGTAGCGCGGATCGATCTCGCCCTCGACGTTCGACACGATATGCATCACGTGACTGTAGTACTCGATCACCATCTGTTCGGTGACGCGCACGGTTCCGCTTTTGCAGACGCGGCCGACGTCGTTGCGCCCGAGGTCGAGCAGCATGAGATGCTCAGCCAGCTCCTTTGGGTCGGCGAGAAGGTCGGCCGCCAAGGCATCGTCCTCGGCCTTGGTCTTGCCGCGCGGACGCGTACCGGCGATAGGCCGGATGGTAACGATGCCGTCACGCAAGCGGACGAGGATTTCGGGGCTGGAGCCGACGATGGCAAAGCCGTCGAGGTTGAGGTGGAACAGGAACGGCGAAGGATTGGTGCGCCGGAGCGAGCGATAGAGCGCGAACGACGGCAGCGAGAACGGCAGCCGGAAGCGCTGCGACGGCACGACCTGGAAGATGTCGCCGGCCCGGATGTATTCCTTCGCCCGCTCGACCATCTGGTGATAGCCCTCGCGCCCGGTATTCGAGACAGGCGCCTCGGCCCGCGGCGCCGAGGAGGGAATCGTATGAGGAACGGCCGAGCTCAGCCGCCCTACAATATTGTGGATATGCTTGGTCGCGATCGCATAGGCGAGATCGACGCTCACACCGGCTTTGGGATAGACCGGAACGACGATCGTCATCACGTCGTCGACATTGTCGAAAATCACGCTCACCGTCGGCCGCATGAACATCCCATCTGGAATCCCGAGCGTATCGGGATTCTTGTTGGGAATATTCTCGGCGAGGCGAACGGTGTCGTAGCCCATATAACCCATCAGGCCGGCCGAGTTCGGCGGCAGATGCTCGGGCATGTCGATGCGCGATTCCTTCAGAAGGGCGCGCAGCGAGGCGAGGGCAGGCAAGGCCTCCGGCGCGTAGCGTAACGCGCCTTCGCGAACATCGCGGCAAATCTCAGCCTTGGCGCCGTTGCAGCGCCAGACAAGATCGGGTTCGAGCGCGATGAAAGAATAGCGCCCCCGTGTGATGCCGCCTTGGACCGATTCCAGCAGCGCCGTGAAGCGCCGTTCCTGGCCCAGCTTCAGCATGACGGACACGGGTGTCTCGATGTCGGCAGGCAGTTCGGTCCAGACAACCTGGGATCGGCCGGCCGCATAGGCGGTATCGAAAGCAGAGCGGCCGGGAGAGATATCCATCAAGAGTGTTCCGAAGGCGGCAGCCGGCTAGCGCGCCTGCCTGACCATAGTATCGACGACCGTCTTGTTCACTTCCACGGGATAGCGCAACGTGAAGTCGGCGTTCATCTGTTCCATCATGTCGCCCGTGATTGCGTTGCGCAGCGTCATGTTGATCTCGTTGCGTTCCATCGACATCGCGCCCACCGGCTGCGGCACGGTGACGTCCTTGAGACGCACGATCACGATGCCGTCGGTAGCGTCGGCGGTGAAGACTTCACCGGGCTTTGCGGTGAACAGCTTTTCAAGCACGGACGCGCTGAGACGGCCGGTGTCGACCATGTGCAGACGATCGAGCGGCGCGCCGGCGCGGGTGATGGGCCCGATGAGCCCGTAGGTCACCTTTCCGTCCTTGGTTTCAAGCGAGGACAGGACGGTCGAAGCGCCGATCTCGGCGGCCAGGGTGTCGGCGAGCTTGCGCCCTTCGGCCATGGTCTTATCGCGCCGCCAGATAGCAGTAATCTCACTTCGCACCTCTTCGATCGCACGCGGCGCCGGCGGCGTGATGCCCTCGACCTTCACGACATAGTAGCCGTCGCGATCCGGAAGGTCCTTGAGCCCGCTGTCGCCGCCTTCCGGAAGCGTGAAGGCATTGGTCAGCAAACTGTTGCGGTCGTAGAGCCCTTGCACGTCGGCGCCCTTAGGGTCGCGGCCAGTCTGATCGACCGCTTCGATCTGCAAGACTGGGAGATTGAGATTGCTGGCGATGTCGGCCATCGGCGTGCCCGCGGCCAGCGCGTCTTGCACTTCGTTCGAGGCTTTATAGACGGCATCCAGCCCGCGATCTTCGACGAGGTCCTTACGGATCGCGGCTTTCGCCTCTTCGTAAGGCGTGGTGTGTCCTGGAGTCACCGCTGTCGACGTGAACAGGTGCCAGCCGAGATCGCTTTGGATCGCCTGGCTGACTTCATTGACCGGCAGGTCATAGGCCGGCCCCATGCTCTTGCCGACAACGGACTCCCGCGGGTGTTCGCCGAGGTCGATCGGCGCGAGGTTCGCCTTCGCGGCGAGAGCGGCGAGGGAATCGCCGGGCGCCCAGAGCGCGCGCACCTTCTCGGCTTCTTCCTTGCTGTCGAACGCAAGCTGGGACACGCGGCGGCTTTCCGGCGTCCGAAAGCGGCTGGCATTCTGATCATAGTAAGCTTTCAAGTCCTCCTCGGCGAAGGACTCGGGTTTGACAAGATCCGATGCCCGCAGTGCGAGCCCGGAGAGCTTGCGATATTCCGGCCGCATGAAGGTCGCGGTATTCTGGTCGTATATCGTCTTGAGGTCCGCGTCCGTGGGCTTTTCGCTCACGACGATGGATTTGTTCGCGACAAGCAGGGTATCGGCCGTGCGGCCTTCGTTGCGGTACGCGAACAAGCTGTCCGTAAGGAAGCCCGGGCCGTAGCCGCCAAGCGCGACGGGTCGGACAATGGCTTGCTGGCGCAAATCGGCGCGTAAGAGGTCGAGGAACTGCGTCTCCGTGAGCCTGTTCTGCGCAAGAACTTCACCGAACGTGATCTGGCTGAAATTGCCGGTCGTATCCTTGAAGGCGTCGAGCTGGCGGATCGTCGTGCGCAACTGCTCGTCGGTCACGACGACACCAAGGTCCTGCGCGCCGCTCTCCATCAGGGTCGTACGCGTCATCTCCTGAATCATGGAGTCCATGACGGAGCGGCGGAACATCTCGGTGTCGGGCAATTGGCCGCGCACCGACTCCTTGAACCTGGTGTACTCCTGATCGAAGCGTCGCTGAAAATCGAGCACGTTCACTTCACGCGTTCCGACCTTGAGCGCGATGTTGGGATCGAGAGCGCCGACCCCGACGAAATCGCCGATGCCGAAGATCCCGAAGCTGATCATCAGGAGCCCGAGGAGGCCTTTGATAAGCCAGCTGTCTTTTACAGCGTCGCGCATTTTGTCGAACATGGTCGCCCTAACCGAAAGAGAAGGGGCCGCCACGGATAGACCCGGGGGCGGCGAGGTGGCCGCATAATAGGTTGAGGGGGGAGGCCCGGCAAGCATGGCGCGCCGGCAAATTCGCCAACAATCATGTAGACTTAGAGAGATTGCGCCACGCGGCCGTCCAGGCTACCAACCTTGTTGACGGAGGATCCCATGAGCCATCTGATCGCGGGTAACTGGAAGATGAACGGCACGCCGGCCTCGGCGGAAGCCTTGGCGGCCGAACTCATCGCACGCGTGCGGAATGCGAAAGCCCCGCCGCCGGGCGTCGTCCTATGTCCGCCCGCGCCGCTCATTCCGGCGGTCCTTGCGGTGACGAAGGGAACGCCGGTGGCCGTCGGCGGCCAGGACTGTCATGCGAAGGAGAAAGGCGCGCACACCGGGGATGTGAGCCCGGTGTTGCTGGCCGAACTCGGATGTAGGTTCGTCATTGTCGGCCACTCCGAACGGCGGGCCGATCACGGTGAGACCGACGCAAGCGTGAAAGCCAAGGCGGAGGCCGCGCTCAAAGCGGGGCTGACGCCCATCATCTGCGTCGGCGAAACGGAAGGCGAGCGGGAGAGGGGCGAGACCGCGCGCGTGATCGCGCGCCAGGTGGAAGGATCCATCCCGCAAGCGTCCACCGCCGCGAACACCGTGATTGCCTACGAGCCGGTGTGGGCCATCGGCACGGGCAAGACCGCCACGACCGCGGACATCGCCGCAGTCCATGCGCAGATCGCCGATCTCTTCGGCGCCGGTCATGGCGGCGCGAGCGGCTTGAAAATCCTTTACGGCGGTTCGGTCAAAGCAGCCAACGCCAAGGAAATTCTGGCCACCGCAAACGTGCGCGGCGCCTTGGTGGGCGGCGCGAGTTTGGACGCGGACGAGTTCTGGAAGATTATTGAGAGTTGCCCGCGGTAGCGCGCGACAACGCGCTCCTTCATTCGAAGGAGCGCGCCATTGCTGCTACGGCCGAGTGAAGCGGATCACCACTTGATCCCGGTATAGCCGGATGCGAAGTACAATTATTATCGTATGATAATGCGAGTATCGCATCGCGCTTGCCGGCAGTTCGCTTGCCTCATCAATGCGTTGAGCGGCGAAAAAATATTTGTTACAGTGCCGCGGGGTGAGACAGTTCGGGCGAATTAAACGCCCGGCGCCCTCATTGGAATGCGAGTTCTTCGCGACTCGCCCGTAGCTCGGGACATAGGCGCCATGGCGAAACAGCAGCGGAAAGAAGCGGAAGCGCGCCGGCGCGACCTTCAGCGCTTCATTACAGCCCGCAAAATCAAGGTCGCCCCCTGGGCCAAGGCGGCCGGCGTTTCGGAAGGCACAATCAGGAACTTTCTCACGAAGCGGTCGGCAACCCTGACACAGGCCACCGTCGATGCCCTGGTCGCGGCGATCGGCGTCCCGGCGGCGGTGATCTTTCCTTCGACCGAAAAGTCGCAGGCCCGCAAGGGAGGCGCGGCTGCGCCCACGTTCATGGCCGAAGGCCGGGGCGGCTTCGGCGCGAAGGACCTGCCCATTATTGCTCTGGCAAAAGCGGGCGGCGGGCAGCGTTCGAATCGCACGCACACCGCTCGCTTGACGGAACGCCCGGAGTACCTGGCACGGGTTAAGACCGCATACGCCTCGGAAATCCACGATGCGGCCATGTCTCCGGCCTTCGAGCGCGGCTGGTTGATCTATGTGGATCCCACCGAGACCGCCAAGGCAGGGGATAATGTGGTGGCGACCCTCACCGACGGGAGTTCGGCGGTCCGCAGGCTTGTGCGTAAGTCCAAGGGTGCGGTTACCCTCCGGCAATTCAATCCGCGCAAGGATTCCGAGGCCAAAGCCGCGTCGTTGGCGTCCCTCCATGTGATCGCGGGCGTCCGCTATCGCAAATAGGGCCGCGAGCCACCGTCCTATTTCATTGAAAAGAAAAGAAAAATGAGGCCTGGGCTGGCGCGCGGCGACGCGCACTCTTATCTGAAACGCGACTAGCCATAAGCACATGAAAAGACTACAAGACGCCTGCTTTTGATTCCTGAGGATTCATGACCACCGTCGTTCTTGCCCTTCATCTGATCGTTACCATCGTCCTTATCTTTCTTATTCTCCTGCAGAAGTCGGAAGGTAATGCGGCGGGCGGCGGCTTTGGCGGCGCGTCGTTAACCTCCATGATGCAGCCGCGCTCGCGCCCGAATGCGCTGACCCGCGCGACCTCGATCCTCGCCCTTGGCTTCTTCGGCACCAGCATCGCCCTTGCGTTGCTCGCCCGGGATCAGGCTCCGACGGGCTCGATCCTCGCCCCGGCCGCTTCGAGCAGCGGCGCCGTGCCGAAGGTGAGCGAAAGCGTCGAGACCGGCGAAACGCCCGCAGTTCCGAGCGCCGACGCTCCGGCCGCTGCGACACCCGCCCCCGCGGCGGACGCTCCGCCCGCGGTTCCCACCGCGCCGGCGGTGCCCACGGTCCCGAACTAACGTGGCGGCGCCGGGAACTCTCCCTCCGGCCGCCGCTCCCAACACCCTCCGTCTCTTCGTCGTCACGCGGGCTTGCCGCGCGCGCAACTTGAGTTACATTAGCCGCCCATGACGCGTTTTATCTTTATTACCGGCGGCGTGGTCTCCTCCCTTGGCAAAGGTCTCTGTTCAGCATCCCTCGGGGCGCTGCTGCAGGCGCGCGGCTACAAGGTGCGGCTGCGCAAGCTCGATCCCTATCTGAACGTCGACCCGGGCACCATGAGCCCGTATCAGCACGGCGAAGTTTACGTGACCGACGACGGCGCCGAGACCGACCTCGATCTCGGCCACTACGAGCGCTTCACCGGTGTGCCTTCGCGTTCGACCGACAGCGTTACCACGGGCCGGATCTACTCGAACGTCATCGCTAAGGAGCGCCGCGGCGACTACCTCGGCGGCACGGTGCAGGTCATTCCGCACGTGACCGACGCCATCAAGGAATTCATCCAGTCCGACATCAACGGCGAAGATTTCATCCTGTGCGAGATCGGCGGCACGGTGGGCGATATCGAGAGCCTGCCGTTCCTCGAAGCCATCCGCCAGTTAGGCAATGAACTCGGGCCTGAACGCTCGCTTTTCATGCACCTCACGCTCATCCCCTACATCTCGGCCGCGGGCGAGTTGAAGACGAAACCGACGCAGCACTCGGTGAAGGAGCTGCTGGGCCTCGGGATTCAGCCCGACATCCTCATGTGCCGCATCGACCGGCCGCTGCCGGCCTCGGACCGGCGCAAGATCGCGCTGTTCTGCAACGTGCGCGAGGAGAAGGTAATCCCGGCGCTCGACGTGGACACCATCTACCAGGTGCCGATTTCCTATCACGACGAAGGTCTCGACCGGGAAGTGTGCAAGCACTTCAAGCTGCCGGTGGACAAGGAACCGAACCTCCAGCGGTGGTACGACATCGTCGAGCGCGTGCGCCGTCCGGAAGGCGCGGTGACCATCGCCATTGTCGGCAAGTACATCCAGCTCAAGGACGCCTATAAGTCGCTGTCGGAAGCCCTCGAGCACGGCGGCATCGCCAATAACGTCCATGTGAAGCTGGACTGGATCGATTCCGAGATTTTCGAGCGCGAGGACGCCGTCAATCACCTCGAGCATGTGCACGGCATTCTCGTGCCGGGCGGCTTCGGTGAACGCGGCGCGGAAGGCAAAATCCAAGCGGCAAAATTCGCGCGCGAGAAGAACGTCCCGTATTTCGGTATCTGCTTCGGCATGCAAATGGCCGTGATCGAAGCCGCCCGCAACATCGTCGGCCTCGACGGCGCGAGCTCGACCGAGTTTGGCCCGGCGAAGCATCCAGTGGTCGGCCTCATGACCGAATGGATCAAAGGCAACGAAGTGCAAAAACGCACAGAGGCCGGCGACAAGGGCGGCACCATGCGCCTCGGCGCCTATCCTTGCGCGCTGAAACCGGGAACCCGCGTCGAGGGCATTTACGGCGCTCGCACCATCGAGGAACGCCACCGTCACCGCTTCGAAGTGAACATCAACTATAAAAAACAGCTCGAGGACGCCGGTTTGGTGTTCTGCGGCATGTCACCCGACGGCGTACTACCTGAGATGGTGGAATACCCGGACCATCCCTGGTTTGTTGGCGTCCAGTTCCATCCTGAGCTAAAATCGAAGCCGCACGAACCGCACCCGCTGTTCACGGCCTTCGTTGAAGCAGCCGTGCAGCAAAGCCGACTGGTTTAGACCGCGTATACATAAGGTGGCCGTAGGATGAGAAAGTTCTTAACGATGGCCACGCTCCTCGCGGTCTCTTCCACCGCACAGGCTGCTCCCCTCGACGACGCCTATATCGCGCTTCGCAACGGCGACCATCAAAACGCGCTGGTCCTTGTGCTGCCTTACGCCGAGAACGGCGTGCCGTTCGCGCAGTATGTCGTGGGCGCGATCATGGACGGCGGCTTCGGCAATCCGGAGAAGAAACCCGAAGAAGCGGTGAAGTGGTACTTACGCGCGGCCGAGAAGGGCCATCCCGAAGCGCAGGCCGCACTGGCGCGCTGTTACGAAGAAGCGCGCGGCATCGGCCAAGACTTTGTGCAGGCGCGACGCTGGTACCTTGCCGCGACCGAGCAGGACATTCGCGAAGCGAGCTACGGCCTCGCGGTGCTGGAGTCAAAGGGGCTCGGCGGGCCGAAAGACTCCGCCGGAGCGGCGATGCACTCGCGCCGCGCCGCGGAGCAAGGACACACGAACGCACAAGTGTTTCTCGCCAACC
>CAMDOZ010000139.1 GCA_945903705.1 Fidelibacterota bacterium
GAAGAAGCGCGACGTGGCAATGCTGCAGAGCCTGCTCAAGGACATGCAGAAGACCGCGCCGAAACCCAAGCCGCAAGCGGACGCCAAGACCAAGGACGCCGCCCTCAATGTCGCGCCCAATATCGGCGAGCGCGCGACCATGACCGAGAAGGACGCTATCATCCGCCATATCGAAGGCTGCTGGCGCATCGACCCGGGCACGGAAGGCGTCGAGAAGATGGCCGCCGAAATCCTCGTCCTTATTAATCCGGACGGCTCGGTTCAGGACGCCAAGATCGTCGATATGACCCGCTACTTCGTCGATGCCCAGTTCCGCACCTTCGCCAACTCGGCGCGCAACGCGGTCCTGGGCTGCGGCAAGATTCCGATGATCACGCCGGCGAATTACGTTACGTACAAAGAAATGCTCATGACTTTCTCGCCTCAAGGACGCATTAACTAATCTTAGTGCAACCCATTTGGCGCGTTCAGACGTTTGCTTGTATTGGCGACACGCGGTCGCCACAATTGCAATTCAACCTACCCCGCTCGGGGTGAGTGTAACTGCGGAGCCAATTTCGTGATGATGATGCAATTGAATAAAATTGCCGGGGCAGCGTTTGTCGCGGCGTTGGTGGGTCTATTTGCGTCCACGGCCGACGCGCAGGTCCGTCTCGACATCACCCGCGGGCGGGTCGAGCCGATGCCCATCGCCATCACGATCTTCCCCGGTGCCAGCCCCGAAGTGCAGCAGCTCGGGCGCGACATCAGTCAGGTGATCACCACCGACCTCGAGCGCTCGGGCCTCTTCCGTCCCTTGGATCCGAAAGCCTTCCTGCAGGATCTCACCTCCCTCGACGTTCAGCCGCGCTTCGCCGATTGGCGCACGCTCGCGGCCCAAGCGCTGGTGCAAGGCGCCGTCGAGCCGCTTCCGGGCGGCCAGGCCCGCGTCGCCTTTCGTCTGTGGGACGTGTTCGGCGGACAGCAAATGGAAGGCCAGGCCTACACCACGCAGCCGGAGAACTGGCGCCGCGTCGCCCATCTCATCGCCGACCGGATCTACACCGCCATCACCGGTGAGACCGGATACTTCGATACCCGCGTCGTTTATATCGCCGAGAGCGGGCCTCCTCTTGAACGCGTGAAGCGTCTCGCGATCATGGATCAGGACGGCGCCAACAGCCGCTATCTTACCAACGGCGCCAATCTCGTGCTTACGCCGCGCTTCTCGCCGACGGCGCAAGAGATCACCTACATGTCCTACTTTCGCAACGTGCCGCGCGTGTACCTGTTCAATATCGACAGCGGCCGCCAGGAAGTGTTGGGCGACTTCCCGGGCATGACCTTCGCGCCGCGTTTCATGCCGGACGGCAATAAGGTGCTCCTATCGATGGCGTCGAACGGAAACTCCGAGGTCTATGAAATGGATTTGCGCACGCGCAAGACCGCGCGGCTCACGGATCATCCGGCGATCGACACTTCGCCCAGCGCCTCACCTGACGGCAGCAAGATCACCTTCGCCTCCGACCGCGGCGGCAGCCAGCAGATCTATGTGATGAACGCCGACGGCTCCGATCCCAAGCGCATCAGCTTCGCCAAGGACAAGGGACGTTACGCCACCCCCGTCTGGTCGCCCCGCGGCGACCTCATCGCTTTCACCCGTTATGCCAACACCGATGGAAATTTTTATATCGGCGTGATGAACCCCGACGGCTCCGGCGAACGCCTCCTGGCTCAGGGCTTCCTGGTCGAGAGCCCGACCTGGGCTCCGAATGGGCGCGTCCTGATGTACTTCGCCCAGGCCCGCAACGGCGGCCGCACGCGGCTCTACTCCATCGACTTAAGCGGCTATAATCAAAGGGAAATCATCACGCCGCAGGACGCATCCGATCCGGCGTGGTCGCCGCTGATTCCTTAAATTTCGCGATTTTTCTTGCGTTCCGTGTAACAAGGGTTTAGCAGCCGCCTTCGTTGTGCATCGCACTCCGGCGGCTACTGCTCCTTTGCAACACCGTCCAAAAGGTTATATATTTCCGGGGCTAAGGAGCCCGACCAGGCCGGGCAGCCCCTTGCGTCTGCGCGGTTTGCTGGTAAAAGAGTTGCCGAATCAGCGCTGGGACTACCTCCAAAAATCAGGGGAATAAGAAGATGAAACTCCGCACCGTAACCGCAGTTGCCGCCATCGCTCTTCTCGCGGCTTGCTCTACCAAGAAGACCGAAGTGGCTGCGACTGCTCCGGCTGCTGCTCCGCCGCCGCCGCCGCCGGCGGCAAAGCCGTCGGGTCCGGCTCCGGACTCGCTCGAATATTTCAACACCGTCGTCGGCAACACGGTCCAGTTCGACTTCGACCGTTATGACCTCGACGCTGAAGACCAAGCCCGCCTCCGTGCGCAGGCGCAATGGCTCAACCAGTACGCGAACCGTACGCTGACCGTCGAAGGTCACTGCGATGAGCGCGGCACCCGTGAATACAACCTTGCTCTCGGCGATCGTCGTGCGAACGCCGTGCGCCAGTACCTGGTCTCGCAGGGTGTCAACGCCAACCGCGTGAAGCTCATCTCGTACGGCAAAGAGCGTCCGCTGTGCGTGTCGTCCGACGAAGGCTGCTGGGCCCGCAATCGTCGCGGCGTGTCGGCGGCTCAATAACTAAGAATAAAAAGCGGCTCCGGCACATTGTCGGAGCCGCAAGCTTTTAGGGCGCATGTCGATCGGGGAACACCCGGTCCATGCGCCTTATTCTTGCCGGGTTAGTGCGTAACCTTCACAGTACCCCGGATATAATTCGCAGTGTCCTGAAGCGGCCTGTTTGCGGTCGCGGACGCGCAGAAGGAAGTGACCATGATCGCCTCTTTTCCTCTCCCCCTTCGCAGCCTCGCCGTTGTCGCGTTTATGGCGGCGACGTTTGCTCCGCCGGCTCACGCGCAAAGCAATCGCGACCGCGATGCTCGCCTCGACCGCATCGAACAAGTGTTGGCGGAGATGCAGGCGCAGAAGCCGAACGAAGGCAGCGCTGAAGTCCGCATCTTGCGGCTTGAGGCGTTGATCGAGCAGTTGACGGGACAAGTCGAAGAAGCGAACTTCCGCGCCAATCAACTCGTCAAGCAGGTCGAGACTCTGCAAGACGATCTCCAGCTCCGCGTCGCGCGGCTCGAGCAGGGCGGCGCTGCTGCTGCGGCGCCGCAGGGCGCAGCGTCGATGATTCCCGGCGTCGCGCCGGCCGCGCCACTGGTGCAGCTGCCGCAGCGTGCGGCCGCCGCGCCGGCTGCACCGCCGCCGCGCCGTGCGACCGGTGATGAACCTTTGTCCGAGCCCATGACGCCGCCGCCGCGTATCACCCGGCCGGCCTCCGCGCCGCCGCCGGGCGCCGCGCCGGCCGAAGGCGTCAGCGCTGGAGGTGGCTTCGTCATTCGCACCGACGCGGACGGCAAACCGTTGCCGCCGGACCCCAGCGACTTAGCACCCATCGCCGAAGCGCCGGCCGAGCCGGCGCCCGCGCCGATCGCGCCTCCGAAACCCGGCGCCGTGAACGCCGGCCAGCTCGCCATGGCGCCGCCGGTGGGCGAAGTGAAACTGCCCGAAGGCACGCCGAAGGTTCAGTACGATTTTGCCTTCGATCTCCTGCGCCGCAACGATTTTGCCCGCGCCGAAGTCGCGTTCCGCGATTTCCTGAAGCGTCATCCCAAGGATCCGCTGTCGGGCAATGCGCAATACTGGCTGGGCGAGACCCACTATGTGCGCGGCGACTACCAGCAGGCGGCCGTCGAGTTCATGGCCGGATACCAGAACTATCCGCGCACCAATAAGGGCCCGGACAATCTCCTGAAGCTCGCCATGTCCATGTCGAACCTCGGGCAGAACCAAGGGGCGTGTACGGCGCTGAACCGGCTCGTAAAGGACTATCCAAAGGCGCCGGAAGAAGTGTCGAAGCCGGCCGCTGCCGAGCGCGCAAAACTTAAGTGCAAGTAGAACCGCACAACGGACCGCTTTCCTACGACATCGCCGGTGAATTCGCCGCCGCCATGACGGGCATGGTGGTGCGTCCTCTCGCGCGCATCGCCGCTGCCGTTTCCGGTGGCGCCGACAGCATGGCGCTCGTTCTCCTGCTCGCGCAGTGGGCTGGCGCGAACGGCGCACGCGTTCACGCCCTCACGGTCGACCACGGCCTGCGCGATGCCGCGGCCGACGAAGTGCGGCAGGTCGAACGCTGGCTCTCGCCCTTGAAAATTCCTCACACGACGTTGCGATGGGAGGAGGGGCGCGACTACCGCAACCGGCCCGGCAGCGCGCAGGGCCCCGCCCGCGACGCCCGCTACCGGCTGATGACCGGTTGGTGCGCGGAGAACGACTGCACCCATCTCTTCCTCGCTCATCATGCCGACGATCAGGCCGAAACATTCCTCATGCGCCTCGCGCGCGGCAGCGGGGTCGACGGCCTTGCCGCCATGGCGCCGCTCTCGGTGCGCGACGGCGTGCGGCTCGCCCGGCCGCTGCTCGCGATTCCCAAGGCGCGGCTCATCTCGTTCTGCGAGCAGCTCGGCCAGCCCTGGATCGAAGACCCCTCCAATCATGACGCGGCCTACGGCCGGGTCCGACTGCGCACGGCGCGGGACGTGCTCGAGCGCGAAGGCCTTTCCGGCGATCGTCTCAACGCCACGGCCGAGCACATGCGGCGCGCGCGGGCCGCGCTCGATCACTATGCCGGCGAGCTTCTCGACAAGGCCTGCACCTGGGACCGCCATGGGCTCGGGCGCGTATCCCTGGAAGCCTTTCTGGCGGCCCCGGAGGAGATCGGACTGCGCGCGCTCGCAAGCCTTCTCATGCGGGCGAGCGGGCAGATTTACCGGCCGCGCTTCGAGCGTCTGACGCGCCTCTATGAGAGCCTTCGCGCTGGGCCCTGGCGCGATGCGACCCTTCACGGCTGTCTGTTGGTGCGCGACGGCGACACTCTCACCGTCGCGCGCGAAGCGTCACAAATTTCCGACGAGCTGGTGCTGCGCCCCGGTGCAGCGGTGATCTGGGATGGGCGCTTCGAGATTGCGCTGACCGGCGGCCCACCGCTGCGGGAGTTTCGCGTTCGGCGCTTCCTCCAGAAGGAGGTGCCGGCGGCGGTGCGCGAGAGCAGCGCCAGGGCCGAGGTGCCCGCCTATGCCCGGGAGACGCTCCCCGCGGTCTTCGATTCGGCAGGATTGGCGGCGATTCCGTCTCTAAATTACGTCCGCGCGGACCTTACAACGTCACCGGGCGTTAGTGTTACAGCGGTACTTATCTGCCCGGGAATTGACCAATTTACGGGTGATGATGCCGAATTGTGACACTCACGAATGGTTTATCCCCAAATACGGGATTAACGCTTTGCTTGCTAATATCCCTGGGCGCACTATCTAAAAAGCTGAAGTGCCTCCTGTTTTTGTTACGAGACCACCGCCCCGGACCCTGACGGACCGGGGCTAACGCGTAAGAGGGCCGTTTTGAACATCAGCCGCAACTTAATGCTCTGGGCGATCATCCTCGTCTGCGTGGTGGCCCTGTTTAACCTCTTCCAGAACGCCACGCCGCGCAGCTCCAGCCGGGAGATCTCGTTTTCCGAGTTCGTCTCCGCCGTCGAGCGCTCGGACGTTCAGGACGTCCTGATCCAGGGGCCGAATATCTCGGGTTCCTTCAAGTCGGGCGGCGATTTCCGCACCTATTCTCCGGATGACCCCTCCTTGGTGCCGACCCTTCGCGAGCACGGCGTGAACATCAAGGCCGTTCCCCGCAGCGACAACGAAGTCACCTTCTGGAGCGTGATCATTTCCTGGTTCCCGATGCTGCTGCTCATCGGTGTGTGGATCTTCTTCATGCGCCAGATGCAGTCCGGCGGCGGCAAAGCCATGGGCTTCGGCAAGTCCCGCGCCAAGCTGCTCACCGAAAAGCAGGGCCGCGTGACCTTTGAAGACGTGGCCGGCGTCGACGAAGCCAAGCAAGAGCTCGAAGAAATCGTCGAATTCCTGCGCGATCCCCAGAAGTTCCAGCGCCTCGGCGGCAAGATCCCCAAGGGCGTGCTGCTGGTCGGTCCGCCGGGAACAGGTAAAACGCTGCTCGCGCGCTCCATTGCGGGCGAAGCCAACGTGCCGTTCTTCACCATCTCGGGCTCCGACTTCGTCGAAATGTTCGTGGGCGTCGGCGCCAGCCGCGTGCGCGACATGTTCGAGCAGGGCAAGAAAAACGCGCCCTGCATTATCTTCATCGACGAAATCGATGCTGTGGGCCGTCATCGTGGCGCCGGTCTCGGCGGTGGCAACGACGAACGTGAACAGACATTGAATCAATTACTCGTCGAGATGGACGGCTTCGAAGCGAACGAGGGCGTGATCCTCATCGCCGCCACCAACCGTCCGGACGTGCTCGATCCCGCGCTCCTGCGCCCCGGCCGCTTCGACCGTCAGGTCGTGGTGCCGAACCCGGACATCCTGGGCCGCGAACGCATCCTCCAAGTGCACAGCAAGAAGACCCCGCTGGCGCCGGACGTGGACCTCAAAGTCATCGCCCGCGGCACGCCCGGCTTCTCAGGCGCCGACCTTGCCAACTTGGTCAACGAAGCTGCGCTCCTGGCCGCACGCAAAGCCAAGCGCGTCGTCGGCATGCAGGAATTCGAAGAAGCCAAGGACAAGGTGCTCATGGGCGCCGAGCGGCGCTCCATGGTCATGACCGAAGAAGAAAAGAAGCTGACGGCCTATCACGAAGGCGGTCATGCGCTGGTCATGCTTCATGTGCCGAACCATGAACCGTTGCACAAGGTCACCATCATCCCGCGCGGCCGCGCCCTCGGCGTGACTATGTTCCTGCCCGAGCGCGACAAGTACTCCATGTCCCGCGTCGAGCTCGAAGCGCAACTCGCGAGCCTCTTCGGCGGACGCGTGGCGGAAGAGGTCACCTTCGGCGCTGAACGCGTGACCACGGGCGCCTCGGACGACATCCGCCGCGCAACCGACATCGCACGTCGCATGGTCACTGAATTTGGGTTCTCCGAGAAACTAGGTCCGCTGCGCTACACCGACAACCAGGGCGAAGTCTTCCTGGGTCACTCGGTGACGCAGCAGAAGAACGTCTCGGATGCGACCGCCCGCGTGATCGACGAGGAAGTGCGCAGCTTTGTCGAAGCCGGCGAGGAAACCGCTCGCAAGATCATCATGGAGCACCGCCCGCAGCTTGAGATTATCGCGCAAGGGCTTCTCGAGCATGAAACCCTGTCGCGCGACGAGATCGAAGCGCTCCTGCGCGGCGAGAAGGTCAACAAGAGCGAGCGGCAGCCTCCGAAGAAGGACTCCGGCCGGCGCTCGTCGGTCCCGACGTCCGGCGCCGAGGCCACCCCGCCGCGCCCCGGCTTCGGCCAGGAGCCGACGCCGCAGCCCGGCGCTTAAAGCTCAAAACGAAACCCGAAAGGCCCGGCTAAACGCCGGGCCTTTTGCTTTTGGTGCGACACCCTCACCCTCCCATCGCTTCGCGCTGGGTCCCTCCCTCTCCCGCTTGCGGGAGAGGGTTGGGGTGAGGGGCTTTCTGTTTGACTACGAGTCCTACGGAAGAGTCGCCCCTCAGCGCTCTATTGATTTCCTTCGATAATTCCGCGCTTCGCTCATGCGAAGGGCGGGTGAGCGGATCTCCGCTTACGAGGCAATCACGCGAATTTATCTTCGCGATCAACCGATTGAAATTCCATTCTAGTTTGCCTCGCGTATCATGATCTTGGCCGATCTGTTCCGGGAGGGAAGATGAGGAGATTTGCGCCGATTTTCGCAAGCGTCACGGCATGCGCAGCCGCGGCTCTCATACTCGGGTCCGCCGCGACCTCCTCCGAGACAGCGGCTCAAGCGACATCTCCCGCCGGCAAGAAGACGATTGGCCTCGTGCTCTCCACGTGGAACCCGGCCGTCCATCAGTCCGCCGACGAAAAGGCCGAATG
>CAMDOZ010000140.1 GCA_945903705.1 Fidelibacterota bacterium
GAAGAATCCCACCGCTATCCCGCCGGCGATTCCGGCGACATGCGCGCCGCCCTCGGTAAGGCGCACAATCTCGACCCAGCCCGCATCGTTTGCGGCTCCGGGTCCGACGAGCTCCTTGGCCTTGTCATGCGGGGTTACGCCGGTGTGGGCGACGAGATCATCCACACCGCCCACGGCTTCCTCATGTACAACATCTATGCGAAGGGCGCGGGCGTAACGCCGGTCGTTGCGCCGGAAAAAAAATCTTACTACCGACGTCGACGCGATCCTCGCCCGCGTCACACCGAAGACCAAGATTGTCTTCGTCGCCAATCCCAATAATCCCACAGGCACCTACGTCCCGGGGTCGGAGATCCGGCGTCTGCGCGCAGGTCTTCGTGAGGACATCGTGCTCGTGTGCGACGACGCCTATGCCGAGTACGTGGACGCGCCGGATTATGAATCCGGTTTTTCGCTCGCCGCGGAAACCGAGAACACCATCGCGCTGCGCACCTTCTCCAAGATTTATGGTCTCGCCTCCGTACGGCTTGGCTGGGGTTTCGCCTCGTCGAATATCGTCGGCGTGCTCGAACGCCTTCGCCCGCCCTTCAATGTCTCGCGCCCCGCGCAGGTCGCGGGCCTTGCCGCGCTCGCCGACAAGGACCACGTCGCGCGCACCAAGGCTCACACCAAGAAATGGCGCGAAGTCTGTCTCCAGCGTCTGCGGGGCCTCGGCCTCAACGTCGCCGACTCTCACGGCAACTTCCTGTTGCCCGAATTCCCGAAAACGCCCGGAAAAACCGCGGCCGAATGTGATGCCTTCCTGCAGGAGCGGGGCGTCATCATCCGCCGCGTCGATGCCTATGGGCTTTCGAACTACCTGCGCGTCACAATCGGCGACGAAGAAGAGATGACCATCTTCCTCGACGCCATGACCGCATTCATGGAACGCAAATAATGGCCAAGGCAAAATCACGCAAACCCAAACCGCTGTTCGAGCGGGTTTGTTTCATCGGGATTGGATTGATCGGGGCCTCCATGGCGCTCGCGATGCGCCGCGAAGGCCTTGCGGACGCCTATGTGGCCTGCGCTCGCCGCCCGAAAACCCTGAAGACGGCGCTGAAACTCGGCATCGTCGACGAAGCCACCAGCGACTATGCGAAGGCCGTGGTTGGGGCGGACCTCGTCGTGATCGCGACGCCCGTCGGCACCAATGGCGAAATCGCGCGCATTATAGCGCCCCACCTCAAGAAAGGCGCGATCGTCACCGACGTCGGCTCGGTCAAACGCATGGTGATCGACAGCGTCGCGCCGCACATCCCGAAGGACGTGCACTTCGTGCCCGCGCATCCCATCGCCGGTACCGAACACTCCGGACCGGAAGCAGGCTTCGCCGAACTCTTCCAGAATCGCTGGAGCATCCTCACGCCCGTGAAGCGCACGTCGGCGAAAGCCGTGGCCAAGGTCGCCGACCTCTGGCGCAAGATCGGCGCGAAGGTCGATACGATGGATCCCGATCACCACGACATGGTGCTCGCCATCACGTCGCACCTTCCGCACCTGATCGCCTATACCATCGTCGGCACGGCGACGGATCTCGGCGGCGACCTCAAGCAGGAAGTCATCAAATACTCTGCGTCCGGTTTCCGCGATTTCACCCGGATTGCCGCGTCCGATCCGATCATGTGGCGCGACGTGTTTCTCAATAATCGCGAGGCGGTTCTCGAGATCCTTCAACGATTCACCGAGGACCTGACCGCGATGCAGCGCGCTATCCGCAAGGGCGACGGGGCGACGCTCGAGGACCATTTCGCCCGCACCCGCGCCATCCGGCGCAGCATCATCGACGCAAAGCAGGCGTAAACGTCTGAAAGGAGGCGGGCATGGCGGACCTTCACCTCGTCATCGGCAACAAGGCCTATTCGTCGTGGTCCTTGCGTCCGTGGATCGCGATGAAGGCGCAAGGGTTGGCCTTCCGCGAGACCGTCATCGGTCTCCAGCAGCTCGACACGAACGCGCAGATCAAGAAATACTCCGCGGCCGCGAAGGTGCCGGTGCTCCTCCATGGCGCCATCACGGTGTGGGAATCTCTCGCCATCCTCGACTATCTCGCCGACACCTTTCCGGAGAAGGCCTGGTGGCCGAAGGATATTCCGGCGCGTGCGCACGCCCGCGCGGTCTCGGCCGAAATGCACGCGGGGTTTTCAAATCTTCGCAGCCACATGACCATGAACATCCGCAAGTCGGTGCCGAATAAGAGCCGGTCCGACGCCGTCAACGCCGACATCTCGCGGATCAATGCCTTGTGGAAGGAATGCCGCGGCCGTTTCGGCGGCAGGCTGGACCGTTCCTGTTCGGCGCGTTCTCGAACGCGGATGCCATGTACGCGCCCGTTGTCACGCGCTTCAAGACTTACGGCGTGATCCCGACGCTCGACCCCATTTGCCAAACCTACTGCGAGGCGGTGCTCGCTCATCCCGCCATGAAGGAATGGTATGCGGGGGCCGCCACCGAGGCGCTGGAAATAGCGGTTTACGAGGCGCAGACCGTCGCTTGATTCAAGGGACGCGCGCCTCCGCGTCCCAGATCACTTCGGGCATCTCCATCAATTTCACCGGCCCCGCAAGGAGGGCGCGGTCTTGCACCGTCAGCGGCAGGGACAGTTCCGGCTCGCCCGCCGCCGACGGTTTTGCAAGCATGCCCAGCACGATCTTTGCCATGGACTCTGCGCTCTTATCCACGTGACCTTTTTACCTCGCGCTGGCCGCCTTCGTCAATTTCATCGTCATCATCGACCCGGTCGGCGTCGTGCCGTTTTTCATTGGCCATACGGCGCACCTCGATCCCGCCGCGCGCCGCGCGACCGCTCTGAAGAGTGTCGTCATCGCCGGCATCGTCCTTCTCGTCTTCACCATCATTGGCCAGCCGCTCTTGCACTACCTCGGGGTTTCCGTTGCGGCCTTTCGCATTGCCGGCGGCGTGCTGCTTCTGCTTCTCGCCATCGACATGGTCCTGGTGAAGGAAAGCGGCATTCGCGCGACCACGCAGAAAGAGGAAGAGGAGGCGAACCAGCGGCCCGATATCGCCGTGTTCCCCCTGGCGGTGCCGTTGATCGCCGGACCCGGCGCCATCGCTTCCGTGATTCTTCTGCAGTCCCAGAACACCGACTCCCTCGCGCGGCAGGCGGTTGTCGCGGGCGTCATGCTCGCGGTGCTGCTTCTCACGGGCTTAAGTTTTCTCATTGCCAGCCGGATCATGAAGGTCTTCGGCGTCACGGGGATTAACGTCATGACCCGGGTCCTCGGGATCATTCTGGCGGCGCTCGCGGTCAGCAATATCCTCGAAGGCCTGAAAGTCAGCTTTCCGGTGCTGGGCGGTTGATGGAAGGGGAGTCTCTGTAGGGGGTCCCAGATGCCCGCTTCTTCTGTACCTGAGCCCGCCCGGCATGGCACAAATAGCCCCTAGTTTCGCTCTCGGCTCCTCTCCTGAATGACCGCCCTTACTGAATATTTTAAGTCACGCGCCAGCGGCCGCGCCGTGGCCGGCGCCGTGATCTTCGCGCTCCTGGTGGTCCTGGTGCAGCAGACACTTCTCGTTCCGCATTTTCAGGCGGTGACGGGGTTCAAACCGCTCGACGTTCAGTTTCCACTCTCGCGCTACACCATCGCCATACAACTCGGCGCTTATGGGCCGGACGCGGGCGCGGCCTATCTTCCATTCCTTCTGGTGGATATGATTCTTGCCGTGGCGAGTGCCACGGCCCTGGTGCTTCTTTGGGCGTGGCTGTTCCGTCAACAGCGAACACGCCTGTTCTCGTTTCTCGAACGCGGCGCAGTCATTCTGGTGCCCGCCTACACCCTCGGCTGCGACATCGCCGAGAACATCGCCTTCGCCCGGCTCATTGGCGGACTTTCGGGCGAAAGCTACGTCGAGACCATTGAATTCGCCGTAACGGTTCACAGCGTCCGTGGTGCGTTGCTCGACGTCCAGGTGATTTTGACCGTCCTGTTCGTTATGCTCTTTGGACTCGCGGCCGGGAAACAGGAGCGTTCCGGCGCACTCCGGGGGGAGACGGCGATCAATGGCGAATAACAGTGCGGCGCGCGTGTCGGCGCGATGGGCCCATCGCGGTGGAAGCCGGTTTTCCGCAAATTCGCGCGCCCATCAAAGAATCAGCGCGGTGCTGTCGTGATCGAGAGCACCGCGCTGTGGGACTATGCCCATATCGTTCTGTTCGTCTTGTGGCTGGGCGCGGAGTTCGGGGTGCTCGCCTGCACGGCGGCCGCCAAAAATGCAAAACTTACCTTCGAGATCCGCCAGGCCTTCGTACGTAAGGCGCGCCGGCTTCACCTCATCCCGCGTGTCTGCTTCGCGCTGATCCTGCCCGTCGGGATCGAGCTTACGGGCGCAATAAACGTCTACCCGCTTTCACCCGGCCTCCGGATTTTCTTCTGGATCGTCGCGGTGGCCTGGATCTTGTTGATCGTCGTTATGGCGCGCCGTGAAGGGACGCCCGTGGGCGCGCTGCTCGGATACATCGAGATTGCCTTCCAGGCCTTAGCCGGCGCGGGTTTCGTCGTTTATGGGCTCAACTCCCTAGCCACCGGCGCACCGATCGACGAGCCATGGTTTGCCGCGAAGCTCTCCATGTTCGGCCTCATTTTCTGGACCGCCATCGCCGTCAACGTCAGCTTCCGGCCGTTTTTTGCGCCTTTCACCGAAATCGGCGAGGAAGGTTCGACTCCCGAGCGCGAAGAGGCCGTGACGCGCGCGGTCAATCACACGATGGCGTATATGGTGGCGCTCTATTTGCTCATCACCGGCATCGCCTTCCTGGGCAGGGTGAAGCCGCCCTTTTAGCCCGCTTATCCACGTGGTATCGGCTTCCGCATGAGCATGACCTTAAAGCGCATTAGCGATCGCACGGCGACCGTGGCCGTGATCGGCCTTGGCTACGTCGGCCTTCCGCTCGCGCGCGCCTTCGCGTCCAAGGGTTTTCGCACTCTTGCCCTCGACATTGACGCGGCCAAGATCAAGTCGCTCGCCGCCGGCAAGTCCTACATCGACCGCATTCCCGATGCTGCCGTGGCCGAATTGGTAAGGGCCGGTACGCTGATGCCGTCCGCCGACTATGCGCGCCTCAAGGAGGCCGACGCGATCCTCATCTGCGTGCCCACGCCTCTCACCCGTCAGCGCGAGCCGGACATGAGCTACGTGATCTCGACGGTCGAAAGCGTGGCGGCGCACCTCACACGCGGCCAGCTGGTCGTCCTGGAATCGACCACCTATCCCGGCACAACGGATGGCCTTGTCCGTCCGATCCTGGAGAAGACCGGGCTTAAGAGCCGCGCGGACTTTCACCTCGCTTTCTCGCCGGAACGCGAGGATCCGGGCAACCCGAACTTCAATGTCGCCAATACCGCAAAAGTGGTCGGCGCCGACGGTGACGAAGCGCTCGCCCTTGCCACCGCGCTCTACGGAGCGATCGTTCCAAACGTGGTGCCGGTGGCCAACGCCGCGACCGCCGAAGCCGTGAAGCTCACCGAGAATATCTTCCGCGCTGTGAACATCGCGCTCGTCAACGAACTCAAGGTGATTTTCGACGCCATGGGTATCGACGTGTGGGACGTAATCGATGCGGCAAAGACCAAGCCGTTCGGCTTCATGCCGTTCTATCCGGGCCCCGGTCTTGGGGGTCACTGCATCCCGATCGACCCCTTCTATCTCTCCTGGAAGGCGCGCGAATTCGACGTCCCCGCCCGCTTCATCGAACTGGCCGGCGAGATCAACACGGCCATGCCCTATTACGTCATCGAGCGGCTCGCGCATGCCCTCGACAAGCGGTTCTCCCGCGGCATCAATGGCGCACGGCTTCTTTTGCTTGGCCTCGCCTACAAAAAGAACGTGGACGACACGCGCGAGAGTCCGGCTCTACGCCTGATCGAACTCTTGGAGGAGCGCGGCGCGGCGGTCGACTATCACGACCCCCATGTGCCGAAAATCCCGCCGACGCGCCACTACGGGCCCATCGCGGGACGCGCCTCCATCGAACTCACCGCTGAGGCCGTCGGATCCTACGACGGCGTCGTGATCGTGACGGATCATGATGCTGTCGACTACACGCTGGTGGCTCGGGCCGCGAAGCTTGTCGTCGATACCCGCAACGCTCTCAAGGAAGCGCCCAGCCGGGCCAATGTCGTGAAAGCGTAACGCAGCCGTCTACACATTCTTGTGAACGCCTTTATTCCCCGGCCAAAAACGACGTTGTGACCTCGGTCCTAAGTAGTTATTATTGTGTAAGAATTCGGATTGACTGCGGGGGGTGCGGCGCGGCCCCGAATCGAACAAGTGTGACGCTGCCTAGAAAATTTTGAACGCATTTGGAGCACAATTATCTCCGAGATTCATTGCGTGCCTGTGGCGGGTACTCAGTGTGAGCCATTCAAAAGGGAGGACGGACGCTATGACTGAATTCAATTTTACACGGCGCAAACTGCTGGCACGCGGTGCGGCGCTGCCGCTCGCCGGTCTTGCGGTGTTTGGCGTTTCGCGTGCGGCGGCGGCGGGTGCCGCGCCGGCCTGCGCCGATCCGAACGTGCTCGACAGCGGCCAGATGAGCATCCGCGAATCGCTCAACTACGTCGAACAGTCGAAGGATCCGATGAAAGTCTGCAACGGCTGCGGTTTCCTCAAGGACGTAAAGGGCAGCTGCGGCAATTGCGACATCTTCAATGGCCCTGCGAACGTCAGCGGCCACTGCGACTCCTGGAGCCCGAAGGCCTAACCAGCCCTCGAGGCGCGAATACAAAACGGCGGCGCCGCATTCGGCGCCGCCGTTTCTATTTGAAGCGCATCTAGATAAGTGCGCGCGCCTTCAACTCGTCCTTGAGGTAGGCGTAGTAAATCGGCGCCGCGATCAGCCCGGCGATTCCGAACCAGGCTTCCATCACCACCATTGCCGCAAGAAGCTCCCACGCGCGCGCCTTGATGCGCGTGCCGATGATGCGCGCATTCACGAAGTATTCGAGCTTGTGGATCACCACCAGGAACGCGAGGGAGCCGGCCGCCACCAGCGGGCCGACGCTTAGGGAGACGATGACGATCACCGTATTCGAGATGAGATTTCCGATCACCGGCAGAAGGCCGACGAGGAATGTCACCGCGATCATGGTTTTCAAGAGCGGCAACTGAATGC
Organism: Fidelibacterota bacterium; assembly: GCA_945903705.1. Taxonomy (GTDB): domain Bacteria; phylum Pseudomonadota; class Alphaproteobacteria; order Rhodospirillales; family Rhodospirillaceae; genus SHVO01. The sequence goes on from CAMDOZ010000140.1 coordinate 7,175, forward strand.
CGAGCATCGGCAAAATCACGGCGAGATAGATCGCGGTCAGGAAGGTGTTCAGGGCCGAGATGCGGATTTGCGAAAAGACGATGTTACGGAAGGCATTGCTCAGGAACTCGGCGCGGTCTTCCAGGGCGCGGGCAAGGGGGCCTTGGGCGGGGTTATGCGTGCCGCTGTAGAAGGCGACCAGGCCGCCGACGATCATTCCGATCACGATATGGAAAGCGATCCGGCCTGCATTCTGACCGAAGAGGCCGAGCTGGCCGGCGTTCTCCCGTAGCCATTTTGCGCCTGCAGCCTCGATGTCCCCCACGTTGGTGGGCAGATACTGCTGCGCCCACGTGGGAAGAAATTCCCGCGAGGTCCCGACGATCTCGGCCATGCGGTGCATCAGCTCGACGAAGCTGTCGGGACCGGTCACCAGGTCGATGATTTCCAGCACGCCGAGCACGACAAAGACGGTGACGATGATGAGCGGCACGGCCAGGGCGATCGTGCGCCCGGTGCTGTGGGCCATTCCCATGCGGAGAAAGAGCGGGGAGATCAGGTGGACCACATGGAAGATCAAGAGACCCGGGAGCAAGGCTCCCAAGAGGCCGATCTTGAGCACGGCATAAAGGCCGACGCCCATCATGACGACCGACGCGATTTCGATTTTGGAAGTTTCCGACATGGCAGCCCACATCCCCAAGGGAGACCCTAGCCAACTCGAAGGCCTTGGCAAATGGCTATTCTCG
>CAMDOZ010000141.1 GCA_945903705.1 Fidelibacterota bacterium
GTGCGGCGGCTTGAGGCGCTGTACGCGCCCGCCTTCCTGATCGATCAGGATGACGGGGTCATAAGCCGAATCGAGCACACGTAAATCGTTCACCAGAGCAATGACTTGCGTGGGGTTCTCAATGTTGCGCGCGAAGAGGATGTAGCCCACCGGCCGGGTGGATGTGAAGAACGTGCGTTCGGCCGCGGTGAGTGCGGGACCAGCCATGCCGAAGATGGCCGCCATCGGTGCGGAGGCGTTCATGGGGTGCCGCTAGGGCCGGATGACGATGCAGCCGACTTTGGCTTCTTCGAGGGCGGCACAGAGCGCGTCGGCGGCGGCCTTGTCGGAGAGCGGGCCGGCCCGCAGGCGGTAGAAGACGCCGCGTTCGCCCAGGTCGGCTTTGGTGATCAGCGGCGCATAGGCGCCGAGCAGACCCTTATTCTTGGAACTGACGCGCTTCCATTCCGCCTGAGCCGCTTCTTCCGAGAGCACCGACGCCAACTGGATATGGAAGGTGCCGCCGGCTGCCGGAGCAGCGGTCGGAGCGGGCGATGGGACGGCCGCGACTTGGGTTTCCGCAGGGGTTTCCGCAGGCGCTTCAGCGGCGGCGTTCGGGCCGACGTTGATGGGACCGGTGGCCGACGTCCGCCCCGCCGTCGCGGCCGCGACGGCGGCGGCCAAGGGATCGACTTCGGGTTCCGCGGGCGCCTTGGCGGCTTCGGCCGGAGCGGGGGTCTCGGCTTTCGCCGGTTCGGGCGCAGGTTTCGGCTCAACCGCAGCGACTTCGGTCTTGGCGGGTTCGGGCTTGGCAGGCTCGGCCGGGACGACTTCGGCCTTTACCGGTTCCGGCTTGGCTGGCGCAGGCGCCGGCTTGGGCGCTTCCGCCACGGGTGGAGGCTCGGGCTTTTTCATCGGCGGGGCCTTGGGCTCCTCGGCCGGGGGCAGCAGGTTCTCGACGCGGGCAGGTGCGGCACCTTTGGCGACGCGGTCGTAGACCAGCTTGTCCTGGTTCTCGACCTGCATGCCGCCCGGATCTTTGGGTTTTACCTTGTAGGGTTCAGTGTCGGCTTTCACGAGCTGGGGCGTGCCGCCTGGCCCGCCCATGGTGAGCGCGCCGGTCGAATACATGTACCAGCCGATGCCGCCGACGGCGGCCACGCCGATGACAAGACCGGCGATCAGCCCGAAGGACGAGCCGCTGCTGTCCTTGCGGCGGGCCTGGTACTCGCTGAAGACGTCGTCGGTGAAGGGCTGAACGCGCAAGTCATCCGCGGACCGGTTCTCGGGAGGTTGGGTTCCCGGCCGGCGTAAAGGCGGCTCATTCTCGCGCCCACCTCGAAACTCTGGGGGCATCAGCGCATTTCCTCCACGGGCTCCACACCGAAGACCGCAAGACCAGAGGCTATCACCAGCCCGACCGCGCGAACAAGCGCGAGGCGCGCAAGCGACACCGCTTGATCCTCCGGTTGAAGAAAGCGCAGCTCGGCGGCGTCATTGCCCTTGTTCCACAACGCATGGAACGCAGACGCCAGGTCGTACATGTAGAACGCGAGGCGGTGCGGCTCGTGGGCGAGTGCGGCGCTTTCGACGGTGCGCGGCCACGAGGCGATGGCGCGCAGGACGCCGATTTCGTCCGAATCCGTAAGGCGCGACAGATCCGCGGCCGCCAGTCCTTTATCCATAAGGTCCGCGCCCTTGAACATCTCGGCCGCGTGACGGAAGACGCTGCGGCCGCGGGCGTGGGCGTACTGGACGTAGAACACCGGGTTTTCGCGGGATTTTTCGGTCACTTTGGCGAAGTCGAAATCGAGCGGCGCGTCGTTCTTGCGGGTCAGCATGATGAAGCGCACGACGTCCTTGCCGACTTCCTCAATGAGGTCGCGCATGGTGATGAAGGTGCCCGAGCGCTTGGACATCTTCACCGGCTCGCCGTTATTGAGGACGCGCACCATCTGGCAGAGGAGCACGTCGAGCGATCCCTTGCCGTCGGTGAGCGCCTTCAAAGCCGCCGCGACGCGCTTCACATAGCCGCCGTGGTCGGCGCCCCAAATGTTAATGAGGGTGTTGAAGCCGCGATCGACCTTGTCCTTGTGATAGGCGATATCGGCCGCGAAATAGGTCCAGGAGCCGTTCGACTTCTTGAGCGGCCGGTCGATCTCGTCGCCGAACTGCGTCGCCTTGAACAGAAGCTGCGGGCGCGGCTCGTAATCGTCGGGGGTCTTGCCCTTGGGCGGTTCCAGGACGCCAGTATAGGTGAGACCCTTACCTTCGAGGAACGCCAACGCGTCATCTACCTTCCCCGCGACAGTAAGCGCCTTCTCCGAGCTGAAGACGTCGTGGTGGATACCCATGGCGGCGAGGTCTTCCTTCACGATCTTCATCATGAAGGCGACGATGAAATCCCTGAGCGGCGGGATCCAGAGAGCGTCGTCCGTAACCGCGGCCCACTTGTCGCCGTCGCGGGCGGCGAGCGCTTCCGCGACCGGCATCAGGTATTCGCCGCCGTACTGGATTTCCTTGCGCTCAAGGGCACCTTTCACGTCCTCGGCCGTGATCTTGCCGAGCACCTGGAGATAGCGCATGCGAAGCGCGCGGGCGACGTTGTCCACCTGCCCGCCGGCGTCGTTGATGTAGTATTCCTTCGTGACCTTGAAGCCCGCCTTGGCCAGGAGGTTGGCGAGCGCATCGCCGACCACGGCGCCGCGGGCGTGGCCCACATGCATCGGTCCCGTCGGATTGGCGGAGACGTATTCGACGTTGATGGGTTCGCCCTTGCCCACGTCGGCATTGCCGTAGCGGATGCCTTCGACCAGGACGTCGCGCAAGGCGCCGCGCCAGAGGTCGTCGTTGATCTTCAGATTGATGAATCCCGGACCCGCGATGGACACGTCCGTCACATCGGGAAGTTTCTTGAGGCGCTCGACAAGCAGTTCGGCGACCGCGCGCGGCGGTTTGCCGACGGGCTTGGCGAGGATCATGGCGGCGTTGGTGGAGATATCACCGTGGCCGGCTTCGCGCGGGGGTTCGGCGGCGACGCGGGTGAGGTCGAGGCCGGCGGGCAGCGCGCCTTCGGCCATCAACGCGCCGACAACGGCGTCGATATGAGTCTTGTAGGTGGCAAAGATATTCATGGAGGTCTCCGGGAGCCGACCGCCCTTGGGGCCGTCGCGAGGATGGTTAAGTGGCTGATTTCAATAGAAATGCACGACGAGATCTCCCTCCTCGTCGGCCTCCACCCTCAAACGCGCTGGCAATGGCGTACACCATGGCGCCCTCAATAACGCAAGGGCGCGGTTTTTGTAATGAAAATTCGCGTGGGACCTATTTCATCCGCCGCCGGAGCGATTCAAAAAACAGCTCGGCTTGTAACCGCTCCTGCATGAGCTGGGCGGCGGTATGACCGGCGAGATTGGCGGATACCGGCGCGAGCGGAACGCCGCTCCCGGCGGCGATCATCTGCACCATGCAGGCGCGCTCGAGGTAATAGAGATCGTTGTAGGTGTAGTCGATGCGGTCACCGCAGACGAGGACACCGTGGTTGGCCAGGAAGACCACGTCCGCTCCATTCATCGCTTTGGCGATGCGCTCGCCTTCCGACATGTCGAGCGCGAGGCCACCATAGTTGGCATCCACCGCGACCCGGCCGTGGAAATTCATGGAGTTCTGCGTGAGCGCGGTCTCGAAGGGAACACCGCGCGTGCTGCCCAGCGCGGTGGCGTACGGCATATGCGTATGCATCACGCAGGCCTTGCCGGCGACGCGGTGAACGCCGGCATGAATAAACATCGCCGTGGGCTCGACCTCGTGACGGCCGGCGAGCTTGTTGCCGTCGGCATCGATCATGACGATGTCGTCCGCGTGGATCTCACTCCAATGCAGGCCGCGGGGATTTATCAGAAAACGGTCGGGCGAGTCCGGCAACGCGACACTGAAGTGATTGCACACCCCTTCCGACAGGCCGTGATGGTCGGCCGCGCGCAAGGCGACCGCGAGGTCCGCGCGGAGCCGCCGAACGGCCGGGTCGTCAAACGCAAGCATGGCTAGCCTTAAAGCCTAGGCTTTATCCGCGTTATACTTCTGATGGAGGTCGCCCCACATCTTCGCATCAAGAATCGCGAGCGATGCGTCGCGCGGCAAGGTCGGCATATCGCCGATCAGGCCGTTCTTCTGCAAGGCCAGGAGCGCCTGGTGCGCGGCGCCGAGGGCATAACCCTCGATCGCGAAGGCCGCGACCTTCACGCCGTTCTTGCCTTCTTCGTCCACCGTGAAGCGTCCGGCGGTGCTGAAGAGCGGCTTGCCGGTGACTTCGGCGACCTTCTTCTTTTGCTCGAGGTTCGCCCCCGAAGCAAAGAGCAGTTCGGCGCCGGCGTCGGAATAGGCTTTCAGGCGCGCGAGGATCTGATCGAAGATTTCCCCTTTGCTGAGGCCGTCGCAGCGCGCGAGCACGACGGGGCCGCCCGCGCCGCCGGCATCCATCGCCGCCTTGATCTTGTCGACGTGCACGGCGAGCGGAACCATCTGCCCTTCGGGGCGCCCGGGCACGTGCTTCGCGCCGGTGAGATCTTCGAGCAGGACGCAGGCAACGCCGCCCTTCGAGTATCTTTTCATGGCGCGATAGACGTTCAAGGGATTGCCGCCGCCATCATCGGCGTCAGCGATCAAAGGAACCTCGAGCGCTTGCGCCATGCGCACGGCAAGCTCGACGAGTTCGGAGATGGTCGCCATGCCGTAGTCGCCCATGCCGAACATGCCGCTCGACGTGGCGCTGCCGCCGATGGTGATAACCTTGAAACCCATGTGCTGGGCGAGCTTCGCCGAGGCGACGTCGTAAACGATCGGCGCTGCAACAGGGCCCGGTGTCTTGAAGATCGCGCGGAGCTTGTCGCCCGCCGTCGTGGGCATGGCGGCCGGTGCAGCAGCAGCTGCTGCTGCGGGCGTTGCCGCCACGGCGACCAAAGCGCCGGTGGCCGCGGTGAAGAAGTCGCGCCGAGACGCGCCGGAATCCTGTTGAGACATCGTGCCCTCCCCTGAGCTGTGTTGTCGTAAACTAGATGGTCGGCGCGCCGTTTTCCGGCGTCTTATCGTGCGCCGGCGTTGTCGAAGAAGTCGTCGCGCAACCAGAAGGCTTTGAAACCATTGCGGCCGCCGCCGAATTCGCCGTTTGCATTGCCGACGATGTCGCCCGGCTGTTTATCGCGATGGAAGGTGTAGACCGGCGCTCCGCGATAGGCCCATACGCGCAGGGCGCCCTGCTGGCCGTCCTGGGCGAAGTGGCCGGTCATCGGATCGATGGAGACGACGGTCCAGGTGCGGTTGGGGCTCTTGGCGTCCGCCGCCGCGACCACGTAGGGCCAATCGGTCAGGCACCGCGCGACTTTACCGCCGCCGCAGATGGCGATGCGGTAGGACTGCGGCGCATCGGGATGCGTGCAATCCAATTGGTCGGCGGAATCGTCGCCGCAATTATAAGTGTAGATGGTCTTTCCGTTCGCATCGGCGAGTACGATGCCGAGATCGGTATCCTGCTCGGTGAAGCTCTTGGGATAGGCCGGCGCAGGCTGGGTGTAGACGACATCCCAGCCGGGCTCGTCGCCGCCCTGCAGGCGGCTCGTCTCGGCGTCATGCACGTAGGTATAGAGAGGTTTCTTGCGGAAGGCCCACTGGCGCACGCCGGGCGACCGCTCAAACACCGTCCACTCCCCCTGCGACGCTGCGGACTGCGGCGCGATCACCGGCTTCCAGGTGTTGAGGCACCCGGCGTCGCAGTTCGACTTGTTAGGACCATCGCGGTCGGAGCTGTAGACCGAGAAATATTTGTCGGTGAGAAGCTGACGCCCCGTCGCCACCGTGTTGATGGCAAAACCGGGTGGGGTCGCAGGCGGCGGCGTCGCAATGCGGCGGTGAGCCGGCACTTCCGCAGCGCCGCCCATGTCGCGCGTCGTAGCGCCGAGCGCATCGCCGGGCATCTTATCGCGGATCGAAGTGTAGAGCGCGTGTTCGTCGTACGCCCACTGCTTACGGCCATCCTTACGGGTGATGACGGTGAAGGCGCCCACGGCCTTCGCGTCATCGGCGGCGAAGGCCGGCGGCCACACCTCGGCGCAGGACATCCGCTTTTCGAGTTCCGGAAGTTCGAGGCCCGGCGGATAGGGGCTCATGAGACCGGCGGTGTGCGTGGTCTTCTCGAAGGTGCAGGCCGAGGAGTTCGCGGAATCCCCGGTGACGCCATTGCGCATCGTACGGTGCGGCCAGTAGTAGAGCGTCAGTCCTCGGCTATCGGCGAACACCGGACCTTCGACTTCGTTGTGCTCGATGCGGAAGCCGGGCGGGAGGGGCACGTTGGGGTGCGCCTCGCGTTCGATGGCGCGGGTGTCAGCCGCGAAGGCCGCACCGGTCGCACCGGCGAAAAGAGTCCCGACCGCGATGAGGCCGACAGACAGGATATGCCGCATGGTTCGCTCGTCCTTCAAATTGAAGGGCCATGGTACACGAAATGACCGGGAACGGCCCAGGGGCTAACGCCCCTTCAGGTGCCGCAAAAGGTCTGATGTACAACCTGTTCCGGCCGCGGCGGGAGAGCATAGAGCTCCCGCCCGGGTTGATCCTCGAAGGGCCGGGTGATGACCTCAAGCAGGCGCTCGAAAGGCGCAAAATCCGAGAACGCCGTGGCCGCGGTCAGGGCCCCTTCGACCATGTGATTGCGCGGAATGAAGGCCGGATTCACCGCACGCATGGCGTCAGCGGCGCCGGGTTTGAGACGGCTGCGCCAAGCCTTCAGCCATGGATCGAGTGACTCCGGCGTCTTAAAGAGCTCGCGAACCGCGGCCTCTTTCGCGGGGTCGGCCGCGGCGTCCGTGAGGCCCCGGAAGGTGAGCGTAAAGTCGGCGGCATTCTCCGCCATGAGGCCGAGAAGACCTTGTACAAGCGCGACGTCTTCTTCTTCCGACCCGAGACCGGCCTTGCGCGTGAGCCCCGCGAGATAGGCCGCTTCGAAGCGCGGACCGAAGGCGGCCATGGCTTCTTCGGCTTCGCGGATGCCCTCTTCCTCGGTCTCCGCGAGTACAGGCACGAGAGTCTCGGCGAGACAGACGAGATTCCAGTGCGCGATGGAGGGCTGATTGGCGTAGGCGTAGCGCCCCATCCGGTCGATGGAGCTATAGACCTGTTTCGGATTGTAGAAATCCATGAAAGCGCACGGGCCGAAGTCGATGGTTTCGCCCGAGATGGTCATGTTGTCGGTGTTCATCACGCCGTGGATGAACCCCACCAGAAGCCATTTTGCGATCAGATCCGCTTGCGCGCCGATCACCGCGTCGAAGAAGGCGCGGTACGGGTTGGCCGCGCCGCGGCAATGCGGGTAGTGGCGCGCGATAGCGTAGTCGGCGAGTGTGCGGATTCCTTCGGCATCACGGCGTGCGGCGAAATACTCGAAAGTGCCCACGCGGATGTGGCTTGCGGCCACACGGGCGAGCACCGCCCCGGGCAGCGGTGTTTCGCGGAAAACCTGTTCGCCCGTGGCGACGGCGGCGAGAGTCCGCGTGGTCGGGATGCCAAGGGCCGCCATGGCCTCGCTAATGATGTATTCGCGCAAGACCGGCCCGAGCGCGGCCCGGCCGTCACCGCGACGCGAGAAGCGGGTTAGCCCCGCCCCTTTCAGATGCAGGTCGCGGCCGGCAATCTCACCAAGCAGAATTGCTCGGCCGTCGCCGAGCTGCGGCACAAAATTACCG
>CAMDOZ010000142.1 GCA_945903705.1 Fidelibacterota bacterium
CTGATGCCGGGGCCGAACACATAAGACAGCGTGTTGCGATACTGATCCGCCGTCATCAGACGCATCCGCCGCGCCGATGAATCGTTGTCCAGCTCGGGAACGGGCGCCGTGACGGCTGCCGGAGCGGCCGCTTCTTGTGTGGACGGCGCGGAGCAGCTGGCGAGGCCGGCGACGGCGACGAGCGCCACGCCTGCCAAACTCATGCGCCGAAAGGTACCTGTACCGAGGTAGTTATTGCATCGCACGTTCGCCGCTCCTCCCCTCACCGGGTGGTTCACGCCAACATCACGAAAGTAAATTACGTCTCGCCTAACCCGTTGACGGATAAGAGCTGCCGCCGGCTGGCCACCGTACTAACGCCCGCCCAGGCGCACACCCTAAAAAGGTAACTACGCATTGCGCGCGCCGATGCGTCACGCAATCTCCACATTCCGTCACTCTAGACTAAGAAAAACGTACCGGCCATCTTTTGATCATATCTCAATGGCTTTTGACCGTATCTCACGACGCTTTTTGTGTAACCCGAAAGCAGAATCGAGGGATTTGCTGCGGCGCAACATCAGCCGGCGGGACCGTTCTCATACATGGGAGCGTAGGCCGCTTCGATATCCCGGGTGAACCGCTCGAGGTCGAACAGCGGTGATGACGTGCGATTGTGCATCAGCTTCCACTTTGTCTCGGCGAGACGGCCCGGATCCTTCGCCAAAGTAATCGCGAGCGCCTCATATTCCACAAGGGTGGGTGCAATCAGTTCCGGCAAACCCATCGTTTGTAACAGGCTGGCGGCGACTCGCGCGGCGAAGCTCTCTCCCGGACAGGTCAAAAGCGGCAAGCCGACCCACAGCGCATCGCTGCCGGTCGTATGGGCATTGTACGGCAGCGTATCGAGGAACAGGTCCGCCGCGGTCTGCCGTGCGAGGTGATCCTCTTGCGGCATACGCGGTGCAAACACGAGACGCCCCCGGTCGATACCGCGGCCCTCAGCCTCCCGGCAAAGATTGGCCGCCGCCGCCGCGCTATCCTCGATCAGCCAAAGGACGCTGCCGTCGACCGCGCGCAGTATGCGCATCCAGACATCGAACAGCCGCGGCGTGATCTTAAAATTATTGTTGAAGCAGCAGAACACAAAGCCGGTTTCCGGAAGGCCGAGTTCAGCGCGCGTAAATCGGCGGTCGGCAACCTGGCGCTGCGCGTCATTCACCTGATAGCAGTCCGGCAACCGCACGACGCGCTCGGTATAAAAAGCCGGATCGGGAATGACGGTGTTATCGGCGAGGATGTAATCCATAAACGGCGCACCCATGGTGCCCGGGTAGGCAAGGTAGTTCACCTGGATCGGCGCGGCGCGGTAGGAAAAGATCCCCATGCGATTATTCGTGATGAGGCCATTCAAATCGACGGCGATGTCGATTTCAAGCGTGCGCGACAGCGCCGCGACATCTTTATCGCTGCGATCGCGGACATCGATGAACCGGTCGACGGCCGCGACGATCCGCTTGTGCATATCGTCGTCGCGGACGGGCCTGAGAGAAAACGCGATGACCTCGAACTTGCTCCGGTCATGACGCTCGAAAAGCCCGGCGATCAAATGACCCGTGGGATGGCGATGAAAATCGGCACAGTAATAGCCAACCTTGATCCGCTCATGGTTCGGATATTTGGCGACCGGTCCCAGGTCAGTATTTGTCGGGAATTTCGCCGCGACCCAAGCTTCCGCCGCCTTGCGCTGCAGCTCTGGTGAATCGATCAAGGCGAGCAACGTCCATGGCGGCGCGACGGGCTCGCCGCGGCCGATCTTATCGGCGAGGTCGGCAAGCTCTTGGTCGATCGCGCTCCAGTCGCAGGTATAGGCCTTGTTGATCAGCCGGAGGCCCGGCGCATAGGGAAAAGCCGGATTGAGCGCGAGGGCGCGATCGAAGCTGGCGACCGCCGCGGCCGGCCGGCCCATCTCCATGAGCAGGCTGCCGCGATTGCCGTGGCCGGCTGGGTCCCCTGGCTCCAACGCGACGGCCTTGTCGAGACTGGCGAGGGCCGCGTCGAGACGCCCCAGGTCGCGCACCAGGGTAGCCCCGTTGATATAAGGCGCGGCGAAGGACGGATCGGCGCGCGCCGCCGCGTCGTAGCTCGCCAAGGCATCAGCGGTGCGCCCCAACCCCGCAAGCGCAAGGCCAAGCGCGTTGTGCCCTGGCGCAAACGCCGGCACGCGGGCAAGAACCTGGGTGAATATTTCGGCCGCCGGGGCGTACTGCCCCACATTGAGCGCGGCTATGCCCTTCTCAAAGAGCACGGCGATGTCGCGCGTGATATTCACTGGACCCCCATTCCAGATTTTCGGCACACTACAGCTACGATAGACGATCAAAGCGATATAGAGAAACGATCGCGTATTTGGGAAAAGGAAGCGGCGATGTGGACTCGGGTCTTCGTTGTCTTGGCAAGCCTTACGATAAGCCTAGCTGCGCACCGTCCCGCGATGGCCCAAGAGCCCATTCGCATTTTGGCGACGGGCGTGTTTGCGACAACTTTGCGTTCGCTTGCGGAACCTTTCAACGCGGCGAGCGGCCATAAATATCAGGTATCACTTGCCAACGCAGGCGAAGTCGCCGCTCGCGTTGCCGCGGGTGAACCCGCTGATCTCGTTATGACATCTTCCGCAAGTATCAAGACCCTCGCGAAGCAGGGCTTTTTGGTTCCCAATGAGGTCGCGGTCGGCAAGATGCGTCTTGGCGTCGCCGTGCCGAGCGGGGCGGCTGCGGATCTCACATCGCCGGAGGCGTTTCGAAGCCTGCTCTTATCTGCCCGAAGCATCGCTTATATCGACCCTAACGGAGGCGGCACATCCGGGCCGTTTTTCGAGAAGATGCTCATCTCCTTGGGCATTGCGGATAACGTGCATGCAAAGGCGATCCTCTGTAAGACCGGAATAGAAGTCGTACAGGCGGTTGCGTCCGGAAAGGCCGCAGTCGGCATGACGCAGGCGAGTGAAATCGTTGGCGCGTCCGAAGTTAAGTTCGCGGGCTATATCCCTGAGCCGCTCAATCTTACGACGGCTTACTCCGCATCGATGATGACGGGATCGAAGGACTCTAAACCAGCGGCCGCGTTTCTGGAGTTCATAACCGGCCCCGTCGGTTCCGAGCGTCTCCGCCGGGCTGGATGGGAGATCGATAGATAGTCGGCGTTCCGACGACCCGCTCCATTCGTTTCGCTAGGGCTTATTGGGCAGCGCGTAAGGACCACGGTCCATTTTTGGCTGCGTGTTCGCGAGCGGTCCCAAGTCAACTGCCGCCCCTCGCGCAATCGCAACCAATTCGCTCGCTCCTTGAAAGCATGTGAAGTCGGGCCGGTCACGCCAAGCGATGGGGCCACACAGTCGGATGCCAGCGCCGATGGCGGCGTCATGAACCGCATTGATCAGCCGTTCGTAGTCGGGCGTTCCTTGCGCATAGCCCGAAAAATTGCCGAGGTCGGTGCTTGCTGCAAACAATGCAGTCACACCTGGCACTTTGGCGATCTTCTGGGCGTTCTTCACGCCCTCGACGGTTTCGATCATCAGAATGAGAACGAGATTGTCGTTGTACGTGGCGCGATACCCACCGGGCACGTTGCCCCACATTGCCGGGTCGTTCGCGTTGCCTCCGCCCTGGCTGCGCTTCCCGAGCGGCGGGAAAAACGCAAAGTCACGCGCGCGGATTGCTTCTTCCTCCGTATCCACAGTCGGTATGACGATGACCATCGCCCCGGCATCCGTCGCGTGCTGTATTTCGCGTTCGTCGGCATAAGCCAGACGAACGCCAGGCACGGCCGATGGGTTGGGACATGTGCGCCACATGCGCGCCAGCGCTTCCCAGTCACGGGTCGCATGCTGCATCTCTGCCCACGTAAAATCGTATCCCGCACTCGCAAAAGCGCAGTAGATGGCCGGATCGGTAGCGGAAAAAAGGGTTCCCCCCGTGACCTTGCCGCCTTGCATCAATTTGAGTTTGACCGGATTCCAGATGATCGGGGCGCCGGCGAGCTGATTTTGCGGTCCGTACTTCCATGTCGCATCGTCAATCGGGCCACGATTGACAGCGCCGGGCAGCGGTGTTTTCAAGGCACCGCTGTCTTTTCCGGCCGGAGCTGCGAGCGGAAACGAGGGTTTCGCGGCGTCCGCCGGCTTCGCCGCCGCTGCCGGCGGAGTGTTCGCGTAAGGATCAACGCTTGGCGCCGGCGCGGCCTGTGCGTAAGCGGTTGCGGTGAACGCGAGCGAGCCCAAGAGCGCGCAAGTAACAAAAGATTTTTTCATGATTCCCCCTGATCCCTCGGATCCCACGCCGTCACTTCACTGTGAGCGTAGCCACCATCCCGAGAGACTCGTGATATTTGCAAATGTATTTGTATTCGCCGGCGACAGTGAACGTATGCATAAAGGTTCCGCTCTCTTCAATGTCGCCCGAGTCGAATGGTTCGACGCCGGCAGGCAGCACTACATTTCCCGCGCTAGCACCCATTGACGGGTCGAACGTGACCGTATGGGGAATGCTGAAGGGATTGGTCCACCGCACTGTATCGCCGACGCTTACGGTCAAATTCTGCGGCACGAAGATCATTTTCGGCTGTTGACGCATCGTCACTTCGACGGTCTTGGACTGCGCCAGTGCGGGCGCAGCTGTCGAAACTCCAAACGCAGCAAGCAGCTTTGTGAACAGGCGGCGATCGAGGGTCATGGGCTCTCTCTATTGAGGTGGTGAGACCTGCGGCGCCAAGGTGTGCGCCAGCGGTTCGGCTTCAAATGCTAACGGATCGCGGGTGTTAGGCTTGCCGCTCCGCAGTTTGATCACGGCGGTGAGTTCGAATTCGGTAATGAGCTTGGGATCCTTCCCGTCAGCGAAAAACGGCTCCGCCGAACCCGGCGCCCACGACTTCCATTCCGGCGCTCCCGACAACTTGTATCTCCACGCCGGGCGCCAATTCTCAAGGCGGAAACTTCGAACGACACCATCCGAGCCGTGTTGCGGGCCGTCGACCGTGAACCACGTCTTTCGTTGTTCAAGCGTGGCTTCTGCGGCGCGGTAGGCCAGATACTTTTCTGCCGCGGGCTTGGATGTGAAGGTGCGCCCTTTTACCGTCAGGCGAAGTTCATCGGGGCCAACCGGTTCAACGAGGAATTGGCCGGCTTCGCTCGGAGGAACGAGATCCTCGTGACTGGGGATCAGCTCTCTTTCCCCGAAAAGAGAGCTGGCGGCACGGCTCATCGGACTATTCGCGACAATCCCCGCGCTGACGAGCGCTAAAACCAGACCGAACCGCAATTCCCCCTCCCCGGCTTTCAGTTCGTCCCGTTACCGGTTGCGGTTCGCGATGAATCGTCAAATCCGCGGCGGCGAAGAACAATCCCCTTCTTCTCGGCTTCCTTCTGCTCGGCCCATTCCTTGTACCAGTCCGGTTCATTGGGGTTGCGGGGCCGGTCGAGCATTTTCCAAAGGTCTACACCGTTTGGAAGGTCGAAGATGACGCGCTCAAGCCCGGGGTAGACGGCTTCGCCGGTCTGCCACGGCAGTTCCTGGATCGCCCGCGTCCAGATGGCTTTGACAAAGGCCGCCCGGATAATCTTGCCGGACTCGACGTCGTTCTGCCGGTTCCCCGGCCATTCGACCGTGATCGGAGTCAGCGGTTCCACGATTTGGGCGGGGACCGCGCTAAATCGATAGGCCGTCGAGATCCCCATCTTTCGGCGTGTCTGCGGATCACGCAGGCCGTCGGCGTGGCGGATCAAAGCGTGGTAGAGCGCAACGGAATCCTTGTGCTCGCGGTTATCCTGCTGCGCGCCGTCCTGGCCAAACGTATTGGCCGCATAGACGTCGCGCCAGTCGCGATAACCGCCGATGTGGCCGGCGATAGCTCCCTTGGCGTCGATCGTGAAGCGAATACGCCCCTTATGAAAGGCGCCGTCGACGATCTGGTTTGCGAACCAGCCGTAAGTCGGCGCGTGCAGCACATCGACGATTTCGGTTTCGACCACGCCGTTTTTGATGGTCGCCTTCACCTTCGAATACATCGTGCCGTTGAAGAGGCGATAGGAGTAGTTGCGCGCTACACCGGCGTTGACGTCTTTCTGGATCTTGTCCGGCGAGTACCCAATCTCCAGCGTCACATCGGAATCGTTCATCGGATCTTGCACGCCGCGCAAACGGATCACGGCCGTGTAAAGCCCCTCGAGCATCTGGCTGGTCGCACGCTTGTTCAGCGTAGCAGTCTCGCCGCGGTACGGACGGGCACATCCCCACGCCCGGTATAGTGCGTTGTCGATTCCCTTCTGGCCGTCGGGCGAGGTAAAGCCCCCGGTTTCAGGATTGTTGTCGAGATCGAAGCCTTCGGAAATGATTCCGGTCACTTCGGGCTGCCCCGGATCCGCGGCAGCGAACGGATTGACATACGTCCCGATCCCTTTGGCGTAGCCGCGGTATCCCATCGCCCGCCGGTTCACCCACGAACGGATCATCAGGTAGTTGTTCACATCCGTCCCCGGCGGATCCATGATCAGCTTGATCTCTTCCTCCGTCCGCCACGGCTGGAGCTTGAACGCCTCATAAAAGCTTCCGTCGTCGTAGGTGAAGTTCTTCGTCGATCCGGTCGGGCAATCAATCCCGGGTTCGATCCTGCCTTCCTTGATGAAGTCGGGTCGGCCGCCGTAGTGAAAGCCGAAGACATAGTCGCTAATGACGAAGCCGCGCTCCCATGGGACCGCCTGAGCAGCCGGACTCAAGAGTCCCAGCGCTGCAACGATCGAACCAGCCAAAAATGCCTGCTTCATGACTTCATCCTATTGAGGAGGCGCAACTTGATTCACCAGGAAATCGGAAACGGCTATGGCATGGAACGCCAGCGGATCGCGGCCGTTCATCAGCCCCTTGCCGGGTACAATTGTGGCGGTCACTTCATACTCAGCTACTGTCGCGGGATCGATTCCGTTCCCGAAAAACGCGGCGCCCGAAAACGGGCTCCAGGTTTGCCAATCGCCGGAGCCCACTGTCTTGTATCGCCACACCGGGCGGAAATTCGGCATGCGAAAGCTGAAGCTGCGCAATTGCGCATCGACGGTAAGTGCCGGCGCGCCGTCGCCGGGCTGGCGGCTCTCGACGAACATAAACCACTCTCCGTCCTGAGCGATGATCTCCTCGGCCGCGCGATAGGCGAGGTAGTTTTCGATTGCGGCACGCGAGGTGAATTTGCGGCCTTTGACGACCAACCGAGTGCCGCCCTTCTCCTTGCGCGCCGAAAACACGCCCGGCGCAGCCGCAGGAACGGACACGATCTCATTGGGGGCTGGACGCGGGTGGTCGGCCGCCAGAGGGACTTTCGGATCTGGACGCTGCGCTTCGGCAGCCGTTGCGCCATGCGCAACTGCAACCATCGAAACAGCCAAAGCGGCGGCGTATATCCTTTTCGTCACTCTGCCCTCCCGCAAACGTGACACCATGAGGGTCTTGGCAGTCGCGGCTAGGCGAGAAGCTCGGTAAACGGATTCGACGTCTCGAGCGATGCCTGCCCCCATTTGTCGACGGGGAGCCCGAACGCCTTCTGAATCGTCAGACCGACACGGCTGATCGGCTGACCGCCGGCCGCGATGTGGTACCCGGTTTTCATGCGGCCATTAGCCCCGCCGATGAGGAACACCGGAATGCCGTCCAGCGCGTGAATTTTCGCGAAGCTCGT
>CAMDOZ010000143.1 GCA_945903705.1 Fidelibacterota bacterium
CCGCAGTCTTCGAGCAACGCCTCGCTGAAGTCGCGGAATGCGGCTTTGCGCTCCGCTAATTGCTCAGTCGTGTCCTTGCGCCAATTGCGCATGTCGATTTCGTTTGTCACCACCCACAGCGCCGGGCAGGTAATGCGCTGCCAGCACGCGATGAGCTGATCGACCTGGTTCATTACCGGGTTCACGGTCTTGTGGCGTGGGTCAAAGCGCAGCACGATCTCGCCGTTGTCCGCTCGCAGCGCCCAATGTTGCGCGAGGAAGGCCGCTTGTTCGGCGGTGAGACGCGCATTGTTCTTGCGCAGCCGTTCCGCGACGGCCTCAAACGTAGCGTAGGGCCGCAGCGTGGGCGGGTCTTTCAACTGATTCCGGACAAACTGATCGTCGGGATCGCCTGGTCGAGCCACGGAAATCCGGAAATGGGTTGGCTTAAGAGCAACAATCTCGAAGCCTGGGGGCCGATTCTTACTACGCCGGGCATTGTCTTCGTAAATCTGCAGTACGGCGACTGCGCGGCCGAGATTGCGCGCGTCCGGGACCGGCTGGGCATCGAGATTTTCACCGATCCCAAAGTCGATGCGCTCAGGGATATGGATACTTTTGCGGCTCAGGTCGCAGCCATGGATCTCGTGATATCGACCAGCAATTCCGCCGTCCATTGCGCCGGCGGGCTGGGCGTACCTACATGGGTTCTTGCGCCGGAGGGCCGTGGACGCCATTGGTATTGGTTCAAGAATCGAGACGTCAGCCCTTGGTATCCTTCGCTGCGCTTTGTTCAAGGCGCGCGGGACGGAGGCTGGGACAGCATCATAGCCCGCTGCGGCCAGGACCTCGGCGCCTGGATGCACACACGGAGAAAGATCGGCAACTCATGATCCAAGTATTTATCGGCTACGATCCCCGGGAAGCCGTCGCCTTCAGCGTTCTCTCCCACAGCATACACGCGCGCGCGTCGACGCCTGTCATCATCGCACCCCTGATGCTTTCGCAGCTCAAGAAGGAGTTGTGGCGCGAACGGCATCCCCTGCAATCCACCGACTTTTCTTTCAGCCGTTTTCTCACCCCCTTTCTTTCGGGCTATAGCGGTTGGAGCCTCTTTTGCGATTCCGACATGCTGATGCTGGACGATATTCAAAAGCTCTGGGATTTGCGTGACGATCGTTTCGCGGTTCAGGTCGTCAAACACGATCACAAGCCGACGGATCGAACCAAATTCCTCAACGAGCCACAGCGCCCGTACGAGAAGAAGAATTGGTCGAGCGTCATGCTCTTCAACAACGCCAAATGCGCCGCGCTCTCGATCGACTATGTCAATCGCGCGAGTGGGCTTGAACTGCATCAGTTCAAGTGGCTAAACGACGACTCGCTGATCGGCGACCTGCCGGCGCGATGGAACCATCTCGTGGATTACGATCCGGTGCTGCCGGCCTCGGACATTTCGTTCCTTCACTTCACCGAGGGCGGCCCCTATTTCGACGCCTACAAGAACTGCGGCTATGCGGACCTGTGGTATGCCGAGCGGGACCGCATGCTATTCGCGGGCTAGCGCAGGCGGCATGAGCTTTTCCTCAAGATCAGTTTCCGGTCATTTTCGCAAGGGCGACTTCGCGGCGGTCGACCGAGTCTGCCGCGAAGAAATCGCCGTCAATCCCGGGAATGGCCAGGCGTGGCACTATCGCGGCGTTGCGGCGATCCACATGAAGGATTTCGGCCGCGCGGTTCAATATATCCTGCGGGCGATCTTTCACTCTCCCGGCATCTGCGTGATGCACGTGAATCTCGGCATAGCCTTGAAGGCGCTGAACCGATGGGACGAGGCGGTGAGCGCTCTAGGCGAAGCAACGCGCATTGATCCATTAAATTTCGAAGCTCAGCTGCTGCTGGCGTCCGCGCACGCCACACGCAAGGAATTTGCAGAGGCGGACCGCTCCATCGCGGCGGCATTGGCCCTGAGGCCACAATCGGCGGAAGCCTGGGACGTTCAGGCAATCACCGCTTTACGCGTCAATGATTTCGAACGCGCCCTCGAAGCGGCGGAGAAGGCAATCGCTATCAATCCCGCGTTACCAACAAGCCACCGAGTCATAGCCGATGCCCTTGTACGCCGGGGAGACTACGAGCACGCCGAGTATCACTATGTCAGCGCCCTCAAGCTCACACCGGAAGACGCCGAGATACGCAGCAATTTCGGTCTTCATCTCAATCGCGTGGGTCGCTACGCCGAGTCCGCGCACCAATACCGGCTGGCATTGAACGCGGCTCCGGGCGACGCGAATATGCGATACGGGCTGGCGATTGCGCTCCTCGCATTGGGGCGGCTCGACGAGGGATGGCCCTTCTACGCCGCGCGAAGCACGGCGCACAGACAAGATCCGTTGCCCGGACTGCCGGCGCTCGAGCACCTGCCTGTTCCTGGCGAGCGCGTGGTGATTACGACCGATCAAGGGCCCGGCGAACAGATCATGTTTGCAAGCCTCCTTCCCGATCTTGCGAGAACGCTCGCCGACCTTACCGTCACCTGCGACGAACGGCTCGTAGCACTTTTCCAGAGATCCTTTCCGAGCCTTCGAATAGTAGGAAGATCCGAGCCACTTGCCGCACCCGCGGACTATCAGGTCAGCCTTGGCGATACTGCGAGATGGCTTCGCCGCAGCTTCGCCGAATTTCCGCATCAAGGCGGATATCTGAAGGCCGACCCATACATGGCCGGCGTGCTGCGCGCGAAATACACGGCCCGTCAGCCGGGTAGGCTGCTTGTCGGCATCTCATGGCGCACGATTCACGGCGCGAAGGTCAGCGCCCAGAAGACCATCCCGTTGGATCGTTGGGGGCCGATCCTGTCGCTGCCAGGCGTGACGTTTGTCAGTCTCCAATACGGCGAATGCGAAGAAGAGGTGCGTGCGGCGGAATCGAGGTTCGGGATACAGATCATCAGGGACGATGCCGTCAACGCGATGCTGGATCTCGATTCCCTAGCGGCGCAGATTGCGGCGATGGACCTCGTGATCACGACCTCCAACACCAGCGCACATGTCGCCGGCGCGTTGAGCGTGCCCACATGGACGTTCGTACCCAGCGGGTACGGCGCCTTCTGGCATTGGTTCCTCGAGCGCGCGGACAGTCCATGGTATCCGTCCGTTCGTCTTTTTCGACAGAGTCTGCGTGGAGATTGGCAATCGCCGCTCGACGAGGCGTCGGCCGCTTTCGCTGACTTTGCCGAAGCGCACCAGGCCGCACCATGACGCGGAAGCGGCCGGTGCCGAAGGGCGAATTATTGGCCGAGGGGCTCAATCTGCACAAGGCCGGGCGCCTTTCCGAAGCGGAAGCCTGCTACCGCCGCCTGCTCGCTGCAGACCCGAAGTTCGCCCGCGCGCGCGCGCTTCTTGGAACACTTTTGCACCAGGCGGGCAATTCGGCGCTGGCCATCGACGAACTCGAGCGCGCCATCCGCGACCAGCCGGGCGAAGCGGATATGCACATCAATCTTGGCGGCGTCTATCACGCGGTTGACCGCTTTGCCGACGCCGCCGAATCTTGTCGACGCGCAATCCGCCTCAATCCCGACGTCGCAGCCGCATACTTAAATTTGGGCGAGGCCCTTCGGCAGGTTGGCGATTGGAAGGACGCGCTGCAGGCCTATCAGAGCTATCTGCGTCTGCGGCCTACCGACGGTGTGGGGCGTGGGGCACTCGGAGACACGCTGAAGGAACTCGGAGATTACGAAGCGGCTATGGCCGCATTCGAAGAGGCGCTGATTTATGCCCCGGAGCATCCGGGCGTCTATATCGGTATGTCCGATCTCATGTTTCGAAAACGGCTGCCCGGCACCGCGCTCTTACTTCTTGAAAAGGCCGCTGCGACCGCCCCGCGGGA
Source organism: Fidelibacterota bacterium (assembly GCA_945903705.1). Classification (GTDB taxonomy): domain Bacteria; phylum Pseudomonadota; class Alphaproteobacteria; order Rhodospirillales; family Rhodospirillaceae; genus SHVO01. The sequence continues at coordinate 3,871 of CAMDOZ010000143.1, forward strand.
TCGGGACGTCAACCGGCGCTACGGGGAAATGAAATTTTTGTGCGGGGATCTGGCGGGCGGGTGGGATCTGTTCGACGAAAACCGGTTCACGCTCGACGATAGGGGTATCGTGCGCCGCCCTACGCCGCCGCCTTACTGGCACGGCGAAGATCTGACGAATAAGCACATCCTCGTCTGGAATGAGCAGGCCGTCGGAGACGAAACGCTCTATGCGAACTCTCTTTCCGATCTGATCGCACGAGCCGGCAATTGCGTTCTTGCGTGTTCCGAACGCATGGCGCCGATCTTCGCGCGCTCCTTTCCTGGCGCCGAGGTTCGCGCGTGGGATGGCATGCAACTGCCAGTGCGCGCTGGCGACTGCTTCGATTTTCAAATCGCAATTGGCAGCCTCGGGCGTTATCTGCGCCGGGATTTTGCGAGCTTCCCGAAACACGAAGGTTATCTGAAGGCCGATCCCGACAAGACCGCGCGGCTGCGCAGGAAATACGAAGAGGTCGCGGGCGGCCGGCGCATCGTCGGGCTGGCTTGGAAGAGCGCGCATCGCGTGTACGGGCTAAGCAAGAGCGCGACGCTGGCTGAATTTGGCACGATCCTCGAAGTTCCCGGAACGCTGTTCGTCAATCTCCAGTACGGAGACTGCGCGGAAGAGATCAAAGCGGCCAAGCAGAAGTTCGGCGTGGAGATCCATCAGGATCCGGAGATCGACCCCCTCGCCGACATGGATGGCTTCTTTGCCCAGGTCGCCGCCATGGATCTTGTGATCAGCACGTCCAATTCCGCCGCGCACGTGGCCGGTGCGCTGAACGTCCCCACCTGGCTGCTTCTCCCTCATGGCCGCGGCGCCCTGTGGTATTGGTTCCTACGGCGCGAGGACAGTCCGTGGTATCCGTCCATGAAAATCTTCCGGGCCACCGGCGCCGTCACCGGCCAGCCGTGGGAGATCGACGCTATCAGCCGCGCCGGCGCGCTGCTGGCGCAATGGGTTCGGGGCCAAGGTTAGCGCGATGGCCAAAAGCCCGATCAATACACGACTGGAAAAAGCCGTCGCCCTGCATCAGGCCGGCAGGCTCGCAGAGGCCGAGCGGCTGTACGATCAGATCCTCGCGCTCGATCGGGTCAATCCCGATGCGCTCAACCTCAAAGGCGCGATCGCCAACATCCAGGGACGCCGCGCGGAAGCGCTGGCGCTTTTCGATCGCGCCATCGCAGCGCTTCCGAACTTTCCCGATGCGCGCTTCAACCGCGGCCTTGTCCTCGCCGCCCTCGGCCGCAACGACGAGGCGCTGCAGTCCTATCTCGACGCGCTCGCGCTCAAGCCAAATTATACCGACGCGCGCCTCAACGCCGGACTCCTGCTTCACATCGTGGGGCGCACAGCGGAAGCCATCTCTGCCTTTCGCCTGATGACGCAGATGGCTCCGGCTGATCCGCGCGGCTTCTACAATCTCGGCGTTTGCCTTGAACAATCCTTGCCCAAAACACCCGAGGCCGAGCGCCCCGCAATTGCTTCGGAAGCGCGCGCCGCCCTCACCCGCGCCGCGACTCTCGATCCCAACAATCCCGACGTTCACTTCGCCTTCGCCAATCTCCAGTCCTTCCTCGGCGAATACAAAGACGCCATCGCGCGTCTCAAAGCCACACTCGCCCTAAGACCCGACGCCACCACCGACTTTAGGGCGGAAACCTTGAGCAACATCGGCGAATACCTGCGCAAGGATAAGCAATTCGCCGACGCTATCGCCGTTCAACGCGAGGCGCTGACGCTCCGTCCGGACGACAAGATCATTCGTTTCAATCTCGCGACCGCGCTTGGCGATAACCTGGAGTCCGAGGAGGCGCGGGTGATCTACGAAGGGCTGATCAAGTCCGATCCCGGCTTTGCAAAGCCGTACGTCAACCTCGCCAATATCCATCGTGACGAAAACCGCCCCGATGAAGCGCTTGCCCTTCTCGACGACTCACTTTTGCTCGAGACGAGCCGTCATGCCCTTTCGACCATGGCGGCTATTTTCACCGAGAAGGGCTGGCTCAACACCGCCCTGCTTCTCCATGACAAGGCCGTGTCGCTGAAGAGCGACGATGTGAGCACGCGATTCTTTCGATCGATCTCGCTTCTCATGACCGGCCGTTTGACCGCCGGCTGGCCGGATTACGACCTGAGATTCGAAATTCCGAGTGAAATGGTTCCCGGGCGTCCCTCCCCTCCTTCGTTTTGGCAAGGCGAGGATCTAACCGGCAAGAAGCTATTCATCTGGACGGAGCAGGGCATCGGAGATGAAGCACTTTACGCCGGCATGATTCCTGAAATGATCGCGCGGGCCGGTTCCTGCGTCATCGAAAGCTCGGAACGCATGGTGCCTGTGTTTGCGCGATCCTTCCCTCAGGCCAAGGTGGTCCCGCGGGTCGGACTGGCCGAAGCGCTCGCCGAAGCGGCGCGCGCCGACGTCCAGATTTCCGTCGGCAGCCTCGGACGTTATCTGCGCCGGGATTTCGCGAGCTTCCCGAAGCACGAAGGTTATCTGAAGGCCGATCCCGACAAGACCGCGCGGCTGCGCAGAAAATACGAGGAGATCGCGCGCGGGCGGCGCATCGTCGGGGTGGCCTGGAAGAGCAGGCGCCGGGTGTACGGAAAAAGCAAAAGCACAACGCCTTCCGATTTAGGTGCGATCCTCGAAGTTCCCGGAACGCTGTTCGTCAATCTCCAGTACGGAGACTGCGCGGAAGAGATCAAAGCGGCCAAGGAGAAGTTCGGCGTGGAGATCCATCAGGATCCGGAGATCGACGCCCTTACCGACATAGACGGATTCTTCGCCCTGGTCGCCGCCATGGATCTCGTGATCAGCACGTCCAACTCCGCCGCGCACGTGGCCGGCGCGTTGAACATCCCCACTTGGCTCCTTCTCCCCCATGGCCGCGGCGCCCTGTGGTATTGGTTCCTGCAGCGCGAGGACAGTCCATGGTATCCGTCCATGAAAATCTTCCGCGCCACCGGCGCGGTCATGGGCCAGCCGTGGGAGATCGACGCAGTCAGCCGCGCCGGCGCGCAGCTTGCGCAATGGGTCCGGGGCCAAGGTTAGCGCAATGGCCAAAAGCCCGATCAATACACGGCTGGAAAAAGCCGTCGCCCTGCACCAGGCCGGCAAATTCACCGAAGCCGAGCGGCTGTACGATCAGATCCTCGCGCTCGATCGGACCAACCCCGATGCGCTCAACCTCAAAGGCGTGATCGCCAGCATCCAGGGACGCCGCGAAGATGCGTTGGCCCTTTTCGATCGCGCCATCGCAGCGCTTCCGAACTTTCCCGATGCGCGCTTCAATCGCGGCCTTGTCCTTGCCGCCCTCGGCCGCAACGACGAGGCGCTGCAATCCTATCTCGGCGCACTCGCGCTCAGGCCGAACTACGCCGACGCGCGCCTCAACGCCGGGCTCCTGCTTCACACCATAGGGCGCACCGCGGAAGCCATCGCGGCCTTTCGCCTGATGACGCAAACAGCGCCAACCGAGGCGCGCGGCTTCTACAATCTCGGCGTTTGCCTTGAACAATCCTTGCCCAAAACACCCGAGGCCGAGCGCCCCGCAATTGCTTCGGAAGCGCGCGCCGCCCTCAC
>CAMDOZ010000144.1 GCA_945903705.1 Fidelibacterota bacterium
CCGAAATATCGATGTTGTCATACCGGCGGATAGATTCGTCGGTCCACGTCGCGTTGGCGGCCGGCACTTTCTTCAGCGCCAACGCCACGGCCTTGATGATGAAGTCGTTGACCGAGAGTTTGTAGTCGGCGCCGGCGCGGGCGTTTAACTTCTGGCGAAGTGACAGCAACTCGTCGATGTTGCAATCGACGGTCAGGTAGAAGTGCGGCACGGTTTGCTTGGCTTCCAGCAAACGGCGCGCGATGATCCGCCGAATCGACGAATTGGGTACCGCGGTGAACGGCTGGCCGAAATCCGGCACCGGGCCTGCGGGTGTGGCCGGACGAGGCGCGGCTGTGGCGCGCACCGCGCCGCCGGACATGGCGCGTTCCGCGCCGCCAGACAAAGCGCGTTCCACATCGACCTTGACGATCCGGCCGTTGGGGCCGCTTCCGGCGATGGTCTCGAGGGAAACGCCGGCTTGGCTGGCAATGCGTTTGGCCAGCGGGCTCACAAAAATCCGATCGCCGGCAGCTGCCTCCGCCAGTTTCGGCGGCGTGAAGGCGGTAGGCACCGGCGCTGCCGTGGGTTTCGCCGCAGTCGGCGCGGGTTTCCCCGCCGGTGCCGGTGCCGGCGCCGTCATGCTTGCCGCGGTTTCGCCATCGCCCAGCAAGACCGCAATGGGTGAGTTAACGGCCACGGCTTCGGTGCCTTCCTTTATCAGGATTTTGCCGATGACGCCTTCATCGACCGCTTCAAATTCCATGGTCGCCTTGTCGGTTTCGATTTCCGCGATGATGTCACCGGATTTGACCTTGTCGCCCTCTTTCTTCAACCACTTGGCCAGCTTGCCTTCGGTCATGGTGGGAGACAGGGCGGGCATCAGGATTTGAACGGACATGCTTGCACCCTCCCCTTAAGCGACCAGCACGTCGGTCCAAAGCTCCGACGGATCGGGCTCCGGGCTCGTCTGCGAGAACTCGGCGGCCGCGAGGACAATGTCCTTGGTCTCCTTGTCGATGGCTTTGAAGGATTCTTCGTCGCCGGCTTTCATGGCGATCAGCTTCATACGCAGGCCGTCGATGGGATCGTGCTCGGCGCGCATCTTCTCGAGTTCTTCCTTGGTCCGGTATTTGGCGGGATCGGACATGGAGTGCCCGCGATAGCGGTAGGTCTTGGCTTCCATCAACACAGGCCCGTTGCCCGCGCGAATGTAGTCGGTCGCTTCGAGACCGGCCTCGCGCACGGCCATCACGTCCATGCCGTCCACGACCATGGTCTTCATCTTGTATGGGACGCCGCGCGCGGCGAGGTCGCCGCCGGCCGTCGAACGTTCGACCGAAGTGCCCATGCCGTACTTGTTGTTCTCGACGATGAACAGCACCGGCAGTTGCCACAGCGACGCCATGTTGAACGACTCATAGACCTGGCCCTGGTTGAATGCGCCGTCGCCCATGTAGGCCATGCTCAATCCGCCATCGCCCTTGTACTTGTGCGCGAAAGCGAGGCCGGCGCCGATGGGAACCTGCGCGGCGACGATGCCGTGACCGCCGTAGAATCCCTTCTCGCGGCTGAACATGTGCATCGAGCCGCCTTTGCCCCTGGAGTATCCGTCGCGCCGGCCGGTTAGTTCGGCCATGACGCCCTTGGGGTCCATTTTGCAGGCGAGCATGTGACCATGGTCGCGGTAGCTGGTGATGATGGAATCGCCCGGCTTGCAGCACGACTGGAGGCCGACGACGACCGCTTCCTGGCCGATATAGAGGTGGCAGAAACCGCCGATGAGGCCCATGCCGTAAAGCTGGCCGGCGCGCTCTTCGAACCGGCGGATGAGAAGCATGTCGCGGTAAAAGCCCATCAGCATTTCGGCCGAGGGCTTTTCGGTAGCGCCTTTGGGCGCCAGCTTCTTTGTCGCCATGACTCTCCTCCCCGTAATCTCATTATTGCGGCGAATAGTGCCAGCGCCTCGCGCGGCGGGCCAAGGGGAAAGAGCCCTAAGTGGTTGTTACAACGCCAATTTCGCGCTGCAGCGAAATTTTTGTTGCGTAGGGAGTAATTTTTTTAGAATTTTCTTACGCCGCATGACCGGGGTAATAATATCTTGCTATTCTTCTGCCCGAATCGTCGAGCCATTTTAGATAGCAAGCTAACTATTATGGGGCGGCGGACAGCGTTTCGGCGGAAGGATCGGGCACGATCAGATCGTCTTTATGCACGACACCGAGCATGGCGCGGGCGCGCTCTTCCAGCATGTCGCGGTCGAGGCTTTCCGGGCGCAGGAGGGTGACGCGGTGCTCGAGCGTCTTCTTCTGCGCCGTCACGGCGGCGAGTTCGTAGTCCGCCTTTTCGATTCCGTGGCGCAGGTTCCACCACGCAATCAGGCCGCGGTCGCCTTGCACCGCGTGGTAGCCGAAGTAGGCGATGAGCGCCGTGCCCATCAGCGGGCCCAGCACCTGGCGTACTTTCTGGCGGATGTCGTTGCGTGGGTTCATGCGAAGTGAATCGAATCACGCCCGAGTCCGGGGGTCAAGTGTGGCAGAATTGACTCACCAGCGATTCGAGGCCAAACGAGTTTTCCGTGCAGCACATCTTTCCCGCGATCGATACGCCTCGCCTCATTCTGCGCTGCGTCGCCGAACATGACGCGGAGCACCTGTCCGCACTGATGTCGCCGGGCGTGAGCCGCTGGGTCGCATCGTGGACGTCTCCCCTTCCGGTCGACAAAGCGCGCGGACTCATTGCCCGGGCGCGGAAGGCCGCGGAGGATGGGAAGGCGCTGCCGATGATCGTCGAACGCAAGTCCGATGGCGCCGTCGTGGGCTGGATCGCCGTCAACGGCGGGCCGGAAGCAAAAGGCACGTTCGGCTACTGGCTGGGTGAGGCCTTCCACGGCCAGGGTTTCATGCGCGAAGCAGCGCCGATCGCTCTAGCGCATGGCTTCCAACGTCTGGGCCTCGTGTTGATCGGAGCCGGCGCACAGTTGGGCAATGCGGCTTCGCTGGCGGTCATGAAGGCCTGCGGCATGCGCCACATCGACGACAGGATGATCTACGCCCCGTCGCGGGAGCGAGACGAACTTTGCGCCTGGTATGAAATCACCGCGGCCGAATTCGCCGCCCGGCGAAAAACTGAGTCGTGACTCGGCCTTAGCCGCCGATCTTGCGCCGGCGCTTGAACTCCGATCCGCCGTAAACGGCAACTGGAGTGCGTAACAGCCGAAAAAAATGAAGCCTGTCATCCCGGCGAAGGCCGGGATCCATCGAGCATCAAGCTCGCTGGTGCATGGATCCCGGCCTTCGCCGGGATGACAACTGATGATTACACCTTGAGTCCGCGCCGACGCTTGAAGTCCGCTCCGCCATACACAGCTGCCGGTCCAAGCTCCTGCTCGATGCGGATGAGTTGGTTGTATTTCGAGAGCCGATCCGACCGCGACAACGAGCCGGTCTTGATCTGTCCACAGTTGGTGGCCACCGCGATATCGGCGATGGTCGAATCTTCGGTCTCGCCCGAACGGTGCGATAGCACGGCGGTATAGCCCGCCTTGTGCGCCATCTCGACCGCCGCCAGGGTTTCGGTCAGCGTGCCGATCTGGTTCACCTTCACCAGGATGGAGTTGGCGAGGCCCTTGTCGATGCCGTCCGCAAGGCGCTTCGGATTTGTGACGAAGAGGTCGTCGCCCACCAACTGCACCTTGCCGCCGAGGGCCTTGGTCAGCGCTGCCCAACCTTCGAAGTCGTCCTCGGCCATGCCGTCTTCGATGGAGACGATGGGATAGCGCTTCACGAGGTCCTCGTAGAACTTCACCATGCCGCCGGCGTCGAGGGTTTTCCCTTCGCCTTCCATGACATACTTGCCGTTCTTGAAGAATTCGGTTGAGGCGGAATCGAGCGCAAGAACGACGTCACTGCCCGGCTTGTAGCCGGCCGCTTCGATGGCCTTCATGATGAAGGCGAGTGCCGCGTCCGCGCTGACCAGATTCGGCGCGAAACCGCCCTCATCCCCGACGTTCGTGTTGTGGCCGGCGTCCTTCAGCTGCTTCTTCAGGGCGTGGAAGATCTCCGACCCGATGCGGATGGCGTCCGCGCCTGAGGGCGCGCTCACCGGCATGACCATGAATTCCTGGATGTCGATGGGGTTGTCGGCATGGGCGCCGCCGTTGACGATGTTCATCATCGGCACCGGCAGCACATGGGCCGCGGCCCCGCCGATGTAGCGGTAGAGCGGCAGGCCCGCATCCATCGCGGCCGCTTTCGCGACAGCGAGCGAAACACCGAGTATGGCGTTCGCGCCAAGGCGCTTCTTGTTGGGTGTTCCGTCGAGGCCGATCATCGCGCGGTCGATCTTGACCTGATCGCTGGCATCGAGCCCGCCGATCGCGGCGAACAGTTCACCGTTCACGGCGTCGACTGCCTTGCGGACACCCTTCCCGCCGTAGCGCGACTTGTCGCCGTCGCGGAGTTCGGCCGCCTCATGGGCGCCGGTGGAGGCGCCGGACGGAACGGCCGCGCGCCCAAAGGCGCCGCTTTCCAGGGTCACATCCACTTCGACGGTGGGGTTTCCACGGGAGTCCAGGATTTCCCGACCGATGATCTCGACAATGGCGCTCATGACGACATCCCCTTAAGCAAAAGATGCTCGGTTGATGCGGGAAAAGCCACACTTGGTCAAGGTGGCAGGTCAAGAAGGCGGAGCTACTCCAGAAGATCCCGCTGTTCCGGATGGCGGCGGAACCAGCTTGAGGCATAGCCGCACAGCGGGACTACTTTAAGACTTCTGGCCCGAGCTGTGGCGGCCACCTGTTCCATGAGCCGGCTGGCAGCACCGGTGCCCCGCAAAGGAACAGCGGCTTCCACATAAGGAATCTGCATCCGGCCGTCGGTGATCCGATAGGTCGCATAGGCCAAGTGGCCGCTCTCGGTTAGCTCGAACCGCCCCTTCTCGGAATTATCGACGAAGGTTTCCGCCATGGCGTCAGTGCTTGGCGTCGGCCGGGTGCGAGAGCCTCTCGACGTAGGCAATCCCGACGGCGGACAGGATAAACACGCAATGAATGATGGTCTGCCACATTACGCCTGTTTCCGTGAAGGCCGCTGAGGGGCCGCCAAGTCCGCCGGCCTCGATGAAAGTCCTTAACAGATGGATCGACGAAATCCCGATGATCGCCATGGCCAGCTTGATTTTCAGGACACTCGCGTTCACCTGATCCAGCCATTCCGGCGAGTCCGGATGGCCACCGAGGCGCAGGCGCGAGACCAAGGTCTCGTAGCCGCCGACGATCACCATGATGAGAAGATTCGAGATCATCACCACGTCGATCAGGCCCAGCACCAGCAGCATGATCTGTTGCTCGCCAAAGGAAATGGCGTGGGTTACCAGGTGCCACAGCTCTTTCAAGAAGAGCAGTACATAGACGCATTGCGCGACGATGAGTCCGAGATAGAGCGGAAGCTGCAGCCAGCGTGAGGCGAAAATCAGCGCGGGCAGCGGGCGCAATCGTTGGCGGTCGGCGGGATCGGACATGGGGGAAACCGAGAAGGGAAAGAGACCGGTTAAGTGGCGCAGCGTCGCGGGCTTTTCAAGTGCGACCGGGTAACGCGCGCGTTACACGACGACCGGATTGGCCTTGGCCACCTGATCGAGGGCCTTAAGGGTGTTCAGAATTCCCAGCATGTCTTTCAAATAGATCATATTGGGACCGTCCGAGGGCGCATGGTCGGGATCGGGATGGGTTTCCATGAACACCGCCGCCACGCCGACGGAGACTGCGGCGCGGGCGATCACCGGTGCGAAAGCGCGGTCGCCGCCGGAACTCGTCCCCTGCCCGCCCGGCTGTTGCACGGCGTGTGTGGCGTCCATGACGACCGGATACCCCGTCTTCGCCATGATCGGCAGGCTACGCATGTCGGTCACGAGCGTGTTGTAGCCGAAGGAGACGCCGCGCTCGGTCACCAGGATCCGTTCGTTCCCGGTGGATTCTACTTTCTTGACCACGTTGGCCATGTCCCACGGCGCCAGGAATTGGCCCTTCTTGACGTTGATCGCGGCCTTGGTTCTGCCGGCGGCGAGCAAGAGGTCTGTCTGGCGGCACAGGAACGCCGGGATCTGCAGAACATCGACTGCTTCGGCGACCGGCTCGCAGTGTTCGATTTCGTGAATATCCGTAAGCGTCGGAAGCCCGAGCTTTTCCCTGATTTCCGCAAAGACCGGCAGGGAGTCCTTGAGGCCGATGCCGCGCCGGCCGCTGACGCTGGTCCGGTTCGCCTTGTCGAAGGAGCTCTTATAAATGAGGCCAAGCCCGGCCTTGGCCGCGATTTCCTTGAGGGCGCTGGCCACTTCCAGGGCATGCGCGCGGCTCTCCATCTGACACGGCCCCGCGATAATCGTGAGCGGCCGGTCGTTGCCGATGGTGACATTGCCGATGGTGACGGTTTTTGTGCTCATGGTCCCGGAATATAGTGCGGAAGTTGCATGGCCGCCATGCTCCGGCGGGATTGCCAGTTTAGATTGTTATACTCATCTCTCGGCGGCTTAATACTTACGAGACCGAAAGGAGCCCCCATGTCCGAGCACAAGGCCATCGTCGAGTGGGCGAAGCCCAGCCTCGACTATCTCAAGGGCCGCTATTCCCGCGAACACACCTGGAGTTTCGATGGGGGCGCCGTGGTACTTGCGTCCTCCTCGCCGTCCGTCGTGCCGGTGCCTATGTCCAACGCCGCCGGTGTCGACCCCGAAGAAGCTTTCGTGGCCTCGCTCTCAAGCTGCCACATGCTCACCTTCCTCGACCTCGCGCGGCGTAAAGGATTTACGATCGAACACTATCGCGACGAAGCCGTCGGCCACCTCGCCAAGAACGCCGACGGCGCCATGTGGATCTCGGGCGTGACCCTTAATCCGCAGATCACCTACGCGAGTGACAAACGCCCGACGCCGGCGGAAGAAGAAGAGCTCCACCACCAGGCACATAAGTTCTGCTTCATCAGCAATTCGGTGAAGACGGACGTCACGGTCGCACGCTGAGTTGTCATCCCGGCGAAAGCCGGGATCCATTCATCCAGGCACTCAACGGCTGGATGGACCCCGGCCTTCGCCGGGGTGACGCGAGGTTAAAAACCTCGCGTCAATTCCGTTTCGTGGTCCACTTGGTGACGAGATCGTCGGCGCGCACGCGGACGGCGTCCGGAAAGTTCGCGCTGATGCGCCGAAGATCCGCGACGACCAGCTCGCGCGCCTTCACATCGACAATGTCGAGATGCGGGTTCTTCGCGGCGATGGAGAGCCATACATAGGCGATCACGATATCGGCTTCGACGCCGTTACCGTCGCGGTAAGCCATGCCCAGTCCAAGCTGCCCTTCCGGGTGGCCGGTCTGCGCGGCTTCACGGTACCACTTCACCGCTTCGACATGGTCGCGCGGAATATCGTCGTCGGACGAGAGCAGGTTGGCGAGAAACACTTGTGCGTTCGTGTGTCCTTGCTCCGC
>CAMDOZ010000145.1 GCA_945903705.1 Fidelibacterota bacterium
CGCCTAAGCAGGCGCGTGCATTATCGAGAATGGATCGGGGCGCGACTAATCGCTGCACGATAATCTTGCAGGATAGTTTCAGAAAGTTGCTGTGCCCGGCACCAGCGGGCCTGGACGCGAAAGGCTATTGAAGCGACCAAGCCGGTACAGGCGCGAAATGACCGCCGCATGTTACCCATGCGTTACCCGCGCAGTCGCGGCGCTGACTCATCGCACTGAGAACGTTGAAAAAAGAATGGTGGGCGGTGCAGGGATTGAACCTGCGACCCCACCCGTGTGAAGGGTGTGCTCTACCGCTGAGCTAACCGCCCGGTCTCCGAGCCCCTGGAGGGTCGCCCAGAGGTCTCTAAAGGAAGGCCGGTTCTTAAAGTCCGGCCTTTCGCCTGTCAAGGCGCGCCGAAACCGCTTCCGGCCCCTAACTCATTGATCGTGACACTTATTTCACCGGTTGTGGGAACATTCTTTGTTCGCCCTCTCTTTATCATACCGCTCCGCCGTGTCATTTTCGGCTCCCGTCCCCGACCTTCCAGCTCTCGGCTCTCCATGACCTCCCTCCCGACGGCGACCGCCGCCATAGTCCTCGCTGCCGGCCTCGGCACGCGTATGAAGTCCGCGCTTCCGAAGGTCATGCACAAGATCGCGGGCCGGCCCATGGTGAATCATGTGCTCGCCACCTTGTCCGACCAGAAGATCGCGCCGGTGGTCGTGGTCATCGGCCCCGAGATGGAGAGCCTCGCGCAGGCCGTAGCGCCCCACGCCACCGCCCTCCAGCACGACCGCCGCGGCACCGCCCACGCCGTGCAGCAGGCCCAGAACGCCCTCAAGGATTTCTCCGGCGATATCGTCGTGGTCTACGGCGACACGCCCTTCATCGGCGGCGAGACCATTGCCCGGATGAGGGCCGCGCGCAGCGCAGCGAAGAAACCCGCGGTCGTCGTGCTCGGCTTCACGCCGGCCGATCCCGGCGGCTACGGCCGCCTTGTTACGGGCGCCGACGGCCTTGAGCGTATCGTCGAAGCGAAGGACGCGAGCCCCGCCGAGCGCGAGATCAAGCTCTGCAACTCCGGCATCATGCTGGCGGACGCCAAGGCGCTGTGGCAACTCCTCGCGCAGGTGACCCCGAACAACGCCAAGAACGAATTCTATCTCACCGACATCATCGGGCTCGCGCGCAAGGCCGGAATGTCCTGCGCCGTGGTCGAAGGCGACGAGGAGGAGCTCCTCGGCATCAATAGTCGTATTGAGCTCGCCGAAGCCGAAGCGATCTTCCAGCGCCGCGCCCGCCGCAAGGCCATGGAAAACGGCGCGACCTTGACCGCACCCGACACCGTCTACTTTTCCGCCGATACGAAGGTTGGCATGGACGTGGAGATCGGACCCTTCACCGTGTTCGGCCCCGGCGTCCGCGTGGACGACAACGCGGTGATCAAAGGCTTCTGCCATATCGAAGGCGCCCATATCGCCGGCGGCGCGATCGTCGGTCCCTACGCGCGGCTGCGCCCGGGCGCCGATATCGGCGCCGACGCCCATGTCGGCAATTTCGTCGAAATCAAGAACGCGAAGCTCGAGAGCGGCGCGAAAGTGAACCATCTCTCCTATGTCGGCGACGCGCGCGTCGGCGCCAAGGCCAACGTGGGCGCGGGCACCATCACCGCCAATTACGACGGCTTCTCGAAATCCCACACGGATATCGGCGCGGGCGCTTCCATCGGCTCCAACTCGGTGCTGGTGGCGCCGGTGAAAGTGGGCGACGGCGCCATGACCGGCGCCGGGGCGGTGGTGCGCAAGGACGTTCCGGCGGATGCTCTTGCCGTCAACTCCTCGCGCCAGGAGACCAAGGCGGGTTTTGCGGCGAATTTTCGCAAGCTCAAGCAAGCGACAAAAGCCGAGCCGAAGCGTTAAGAGTGGTTGTTGGTTCATAAGGGATTGCACGTATGTGTGGAATCGTCGGCGTCATAGGCCGCGAGAACGCAGCGGAATGTTTGATCGAGGGCCTGAAGCGCCTGGAATACCGGGGCTATGATTCCGCGGGCCTCGCGACCTTGGTCGACGGCAAGATCGGACGCCGCCGCGCACCGGGCAAAATCGTAAACTTAGTAGAGCGCCTGAAGGTCGAGCCGTTGAGCGGCACGGTCGGTATCGGACATACCCGCTGGGCGACCCATGGCATCCCCAATGAAGCCAACGCCCACCCCCACGCCAGTTCCAAGGTCGCCGTCGTCCACAACGGCATCATTGAGAATTTCCAGCAGCTTCGCGCCGAACTGGAAGAGAAGGGCCACAAGTTCTCCAGCGACACCGACACCGAAGTCGTCGTCCATCTGGTCACCGATTATCTCGACCAGGGATTGCCGGCCGAAGGGGCCGCCTTTGAAGCGATCCGCCGGCTCGAAGGCGCCTTCGCCCTCGCCATCCTGATGGCGCCGCGCCCCGACTTTATCGTCGGCGCGCGCAAAGGACCGCCGCTCGCCGTCGGATACGGCGAAGGCGAAATGTATCTCGGCTCCGACGCACTTGCGCTGGCGCCCATGACCAACCGCATCTCCTATCTCGAGGACGGCGATTGGGTTGTCATCACCAAGGACGGCGCCACGGTCCGCAACCAGGCCGGCGAGGTGGTGCACCGCAAGATCGTTCAAAGCGCGGTGTCCGGCGCGCTGGCCGGCAAAGGCGAGTACCGCCACTTCATGCTGAAAGAGATTTTCGAGCAGCCCCAGGTGCTCGGCGACACGCTGCGCACGCATTATAACCCTGCCGAACAGTCCATCACCCTTGCGCAAATGCCTTTCGATCTGCGCGAGATCGACCGCGTCACGGCCGTGGCCTGCGGCACGGCGTATTACGCCAGCCTCGTCGCCAAATATTGGATCGAGATGCTGGCGAAGGTTCCGGTGGACTGCGATGTCGGGTCCGAGTTCCGCTACCGCGAACCGCCCTTGTCCAAGCACGGCCTCGGCCTGTTCGTCTCCCAGTCGGGCGAAACCGCCGACACCCTAGTGCCGCTCCGCTACTGCAAATCCAAGGGCCAGAAGATCCTTTCCGTGGTCAACGTGCCCGAAAGCACCATCGCCCGCGAATCCGACGCGGTGCTGCCGACACAAGCCGGCCCGGAAATCGGCGTTGCCTCGACCAAGGCCTTCACCACCCAGCTCATGGCGCTTGCCTGCCTCGCCATCAACTTCGGCAAGGTGCGCGGGACCATCGATGCCGCGGCGGAAGCGCGCCTGTCCTCGGCGCTCCTCAGCGTTCCCTCGCGCGTGGCCGACGTCCTGCACCTCGACGCCCATATCAAGCACATCGCCGCAGAGCTGGCGGAGGCACGGGACGTGTTGTACCTCGGCCGCGGATCGTCCTATCCGATCGCGCTGGAGGGCGCCCTCAAGCTCAAGGAAATCTCCTATATCCACGCCGAAGGCTATGCTGCCGGCGAGATGAAGCACGGTCCCATTGCGCTGATCGACGAGCATGTACCGGTGGTCGTGATCGCGCCCAGCGACTTCCTGTTCGATAAGTCGCTGTCAAATCTCGAGCAGGTGATCGCGCGCGGCGGGCGCGTCATCCTGATCAGCGACGAGAAGGGTGTGAAACGCGCGGGCCGCCTTGCGTCTCACTCCATTTGCTTGCCCACGGTGGACCCCTTCGTGGTGCCGATCATCGCCGCCATTCCTGTCCAGCTGCTCGCCTACCATACGGCGGTGCTGCGCGGCACGGACGTGGATCAGCCCCGGAATTTGGCCAAGAGCGTCACTGTCGAGTAGGGCTTAGGCCCGGACGGCGGCGCGTCCGCGCGAAGGCGGCGGCGCCTTCAGATAGCCGAAAGTCTCCATCATCGCCGTATGCAGCGTGTGCTCGGCGCAGGGCTTGGACACTTGCGGATAGTGGGCGAACCGATCCGGCACAGCCGAGGTGAAGGCGTAGCCGCTGCAGAACAGCATAGGCGTCTCGCGTTCCGCCAGGCGCTCGGCCAGGGGATAAACCATCTCGCCATGGAGGTTGATGTCGAGCATCGCGCCGTCGATATGCTCGGCGTCGAGAATCGCAAGGGCCTCGCCGAGCCGGCCGGTCGGGCCGACGACACTGCAGCCGAGGCTTTCTACAAACTCCTGAAGGTTAAGGGCGACAAGGGCGTCGTCCTCGACAATCAAAATACGCAAACCTGTAAGGGAACTCATGGGGAACAAACTCTTGGTACACTTCACCCGCGACCTTAGAACGCTGGGCTCGCCAAAAGTTCCCCGCTTTCGGTTGTAATCCGGCTATATTTTTCGAGTGCGCGCCGCAAAAACCAAAGAGTTGATGATGTTATGACCACCGGCCACCGCTACGACTACGACCTCATCACGCTTGGCGCCGGCTCCGGCGGCGTGCGCGCTTCGCGCCTGGCCGCCAAGTACGGCGGCCGCGTCGCGGTCATCGAAGCCAGCCGGCCCGGCGGCACCTGTGTCATGCGCGGCTGCGTGCCCAAGAAGCTCTTGGTCTACGGCGCCCACTTCGCAAACCATTTCGAGGACGCCCTCGGCTTCGGCTGGCATGTGAGCGGCGCCACCCACGACTGGGGCGCCATGATCGCGGCCAAGAACAAGGAACTTGATCGGCTGGAGGGCATCTACGGCAGGATCCTGCGCGATGCCGGCGCGAATCTCATTGCCGGGCGGGGCGTGATCGCCGATCCGCACACGGTGGAGGTGAACGGCAAGCGCCTCACCGCCGAAAAGATTCTCGTGGCCGTCGGCGGCTGGCCCGCAATCCCCGACTTTCCGGGGAAGGAGCATGTCATCACCTCCAACGAGGCGCTGGATCTTCCTGAACGCCCGAAACGCATCGTCATTGTCGGCGGCGGCTATATCGCCGTGGAGTTCGCCGGAATCTTCAGGGGCCTCGGGTCCGAGGTGACGCTCGTGCTCCGCTCGGGCCAGCTCCTGCGTGGGTTTGACCAGGACGTGCGCGCGACGTTGGCCGACGAGATCGAGAAACAGGGCATCAAGATCCGCCGCGATTGTGTCGTCCATTCCATCGAGAAGACACCGAAGGGCTATTCCGTCGCCTTCGATAAGTCCGAGGAGATGATCGCCGACGGCGTGCTCTACGCCACCGGCCGCACGCCGAACACAACGACCATTGGGCTCAAGGAAGCCGGCGTGAAGCTCGACAAGAAAGGCGCCGTCGTGGTCGACGAGTGGAACCGCTCCAGTGTCGAAAGCATCTTCGCCGTGGGCGATGTGACGGACCGCGTCAACCTGACACCGGTGGCCATCAACGAAGGCCGCGTTTTCGCCGAGACCTTCTTCAACAAGACACCCATGACCCTCGACTACACCAACATCGCCTCGGCGGTGTTCAGCCAACCGCCGGTGAGCGTCGTGGGCCTCACGGAAGAACAAGCGCGGAAGGATTACAAAGTCCGTTTGTTCATCACCCGCTTCAAGCCGATGAAACATACGCTCTCGGGCCGCGATGAACGCACCATGATGAAGCTGGTGGTCGACAAGGCGACAGACCGCGTGCTCGGCTGCCATATGGTGGGCGAGGATGCGCCCGAGATCATTCAAGGCCTCGCCGTCGCCCTCAAGGCGGGCGCCACCAAAGCCCAGTTCGACGCCACCGTCGGCATCCACCCGACCGCCGCCGAGGAATTCGTCACCATGCGCGATCCCGTACCCGAGAAGGATCCCGCGGCGGCGGAGATGTGACGGCGATGGCTTTTTCGTTTTTTCGGTCATCCTGGGGCTTGTCCCCAGGATCCAGGGTTGCGAAGCGCGGCTCGTGCCGCGGGTACCAATGTCGTGGCATTGATCGCTGTTTGAAAACCCTGGACCCTGGGCACGAGGCCCAGGGTGACGGTCTGTATTTGTTTCCGCCCTCATGGACTCCCTAACCCTCATCATCATCGTCGGCGCGGCCGCGGCTGGCTTCGTTCAAGGCCTGTCTGGTTTCGCCTTCGCCATGTGCGCCATGGCCTTCTGGGCGTGGACCCTCGACCCGCAGCTCGCGGCCGTCGTCGTGGTCGGCTGTTCGGTCGTAGGGCAGGCGATCACCATCGTCGCGGCCCGGCGCGGGTTCAACCTAAAGCGCACGCTGCCGTTCATCGTCGGCGGTGTGCTCGGCGTGCCGGTCGGCGTGACGATCCTGCCCTTGGTCGACCAAATCACCTTCCGGGCCATTGTCGGCGGGCTCCTCGCGATGTTTTGCCCGGCGATGCTGGCCTTCGGCGGCAGAGCGCACTTCGCCAAGGAGCGGCCGGCCGCCAACTCAGGGATAGGTTTCATCGGCGGCGTCCTGGGCGGGATCGGCGGCTTCACAGGCGCAGTGCCGACGCTGTGGGCGTCGCTCCAGGCGTGGACCAAGGATGAACAACGCGCGATCATCCAGTGGTTCAATATCACTATGCACGTGGTCACGATCACCGGCTATGGCATCAGCGGGCTGATCACCGTCGAGCGGTCGAAGTGGTTGCTGGTGGCGATTCCGGCGATGGTGATCCCGTCGCTCTTGGGCGCAAAGCTCTACACCAAGATCAGCGACGTCGCCTTCCGCCGGCTCATCCTCATTATCCTGTCGGCCACGGGCATCGCGCTCCTCATCTCGTCCGTGCCCAAGCTCATTTGAACTTTGTGAGCCAGACGGTCGCGCCACCACACGTGGCGTCTTCCGGCACGTAGGAGAGCACCCGGAAGCCATTGGCCGCGAGCAGCGCTTCGTATTCCGCCGGCGCGAGGCTCGCGTGATAGAGCGGATCGCCGTGGTACTCCCCGATACGCTCGCCGTGCTCCGGTCCGCTGGTGAACATGACCGCCGCGCCGGGGGCCGCATGCCGCGCGAAGATGGGAAACATCGCGCGCTGATCGTCGGGCGTCAGGTGAAAGAAGCTGTGCCACGCAACGATCCCACCGAACCGGTCGGGCAAGGCGAGGGTCCTCATGTCGGCGACCAGCCAGCGCTGGTCCGGAAACCTCCGGCGGCAGAGGTCGATGGCGCCGGGCGAGGTGTCGACACCCATGACGGCGTGTCCCTGGTCGACCAGATACCGCGCCATGGGCTCGCCGGAACCGCAGCCGAGGTCGAGGATCGGCAGGCCAGGGGCGAGGGCCGTGCTGAACCGGTCCAGCCACGGGCGCTCGAACAGGGTCTTGCCCCGGTCCTGGTCCCATTTATCGGCGTGGCGTTGGTAGAGGGCGATGATGTCGGCGGCCGAAGGGTGCGGGGGCACGGGCGCTCACTAACACGCTGCAAGCGGATCATTGACCGGCAGGCGACGACTATCGCTCACATCGCGAGATAGATCGCATTTGAGTTGCAAAGAGTTTTTCACGAACTGCCACACCGCAAGAAATTGCGACAAGGAGCCGAGGCCTCTGTTCCGGCCGTATT
>CAMDOZ010000146.1 GCA_945903705.1 Fidelibacterota bacterium
TGGCGCTCGGCCCGCGGAGTACCGCAGGCCGGCTTCGCGTCAGGGTCGCTCCCTTATCCCCTACCACCGGCATAACGAACACCCACGTCCGGGCTATCGGACAGCAGAGCCGTCCGATAAGTCCTCCGCAGGCGTCGCGTTATGCGTTGACGGCTGGGCGAGGCCGAGGCCGGTGGTGGCGTTCCGTTCAAGGTCTGCCAAAAGGGCTGCCACCCACCCACCCAAGTCTGCCCGCCGCAGGAGACGCGTGCGGCGAAGGCGCGACCGCAAGCGCTCGCGCGAGAGCCGCACGCGGAGCCTGCGCCGAGCAGAGCGCTCCGACAAATGCCGGCACGCCTTCGGCGGCGGGCATTTCGTCGTCACTGAAAAGGATCCCACGGGCAGCCAAATGCCCCGTACTTCCCTGTTGCTCCGCGACGCTCTCCTCATGATAGCGACCGCAGCGTGCCGTCAAGGGTCGCGTCGCTGCCGTGGCTCACGGCGACCCGCGCGGAGGCTTTCCCCCTTGACCGCGCGCTGTGACGGCCGCTCGCATGAGAGCGTCTCGCGGAGCAACCGCGAGAGGTCGAACTTATCAGCTCTCATCATCAACTATCGTATGGGTATTGATATCTGTGCGCAGTGGGATCGTATGAGCATGGAGGATGCGGCGGCGCAGGTGTCGGCCAAGTTCAATGGCGACCGCGGCGAAGTCGGCTTTCTGAGCGAGCCGTATCTCGGTGCGCCGTATCCGACGGAAGCCCTCGTGCCGGAAGCCTTCCGGTACGGGCGGGCACGGATCGCCGCCTCCGATCTGCAAAAGCGGCTGCCCGATGCGCTCTACATGGTGGAATCGCGCGAGCTGTGCTTCGGCTTCGGGAAGGAAGCCGAAGCGGCCGTTCAACGTGTGCAAAAGCAGTATCGCGACTTCGTGGCACTGTGCGCGCGAAAGGAAGACGAGACGGGAATACCGTGTCTCATCGTGGCGAGCTACTAGCTCACACTCACCCGACGCGAAAGCGTCGGGTGAACCATGTTTCCACCAGGCCGATGCACCGCCGCGGCGATCCGCTTCGCGCATTATACCTTGGACTTCCAGCCGCCGCGGCGAATTGCCCCCGCACATTCGACGCAGGCTGCGTCTGTCCTCGGCATGTCCCGTCCCGTCACGACCAGTCGCGACAAGCCGGGGCAAGACGCGGGCGGAGCCTGGGCGAACAGGCGGCTCTACCGGACGAGCGCCGCTTGGCAGCGGCGAACTCCGGTCGCGTCTATAGCGGAAGGCTCCCACCCACCCGGAGGAGCTGTGCGGGAATTCGAACCCGGCCACGCGTGTCTGTATGGGTTGTTATTGCATGCGGTGATCTGCGGCGAGTTACAGTTCAATTTCACCCCAATCGATGGCCTCGGGAACGCGCCGCGCGATGAACAGTCCGATGATTCGCACGCCGGGATAGGCCTGCTGCAACACGCCCGACGCGGCGCGGAAGTGCGCGCCGCTCGTGAGCACGTCATCGAACAGGCCGATGGCTTGAGGCGGCGGGGTTCGAAGCGCCGGGTCGAGGGTGTAGTTCGCGGCGATCTCGTCGGGCTTTGGTCGGATCGCCTGTTCATGCGCCGCGGCCATGTTCGCCCGCTGCACGATGAGTTCGCGGATGTCGGGAGCGGGCTTTGGCCGGATCGCGTTCAGCATGCGCAGCAGTCGGTCATCGTAGAGCGGATCGGCCTTGGCCTTCGAGGGTGGGACCGGCACCAGCGTCAGCGCGTTCAGCAGGTCGCCCGTCAACGCCGTGCGGAACGCGGCGGCCGCCTCTCCGATCGCTCGCTCCTTGTACTTCCATTGTGGCGTGTTACGAGCGCTTACCGGCTTCTTGAAGTTCAGGATGAGCTGGTTCGTGGTGCTGAAGGCGTAGCCCTTGCGGGCCGTGTATTCGCCCAGGAAGTAACAGTCGTCCGTGGCCGTCAGGTAATAGTGATCCGGTCGCGCCAGATCGTCTACCTTAGTGAGCCGTTGGGGAAAGGTGCTGTCGGATGTCACTGTAATCCACTACGCGGATTGCGCCTTTCTCCGCATACTTCTGCGGCCAAGTCAGGCCCCGGCGGAAACAGCTATCGAGGATGAACAGCTTGCGGCCCTGATGCAGCGCGGCGCGCGCCTGGATCAGCGTGCCCGAGGTCTCGCCAGCCTCGACGATGATCGTGGCTTCCGTCAGCGCTGACATGGTGATGTTGCGTTCGGGAAAGAACAGGCGGTTCCGCCGGTAATCCTGCCCTTCGTAACGCTTCACGGGAACCTGACTGATGAGCAGGAATTCATCGGCAATCTTGCGCTGAAGTTCGACGTTCTCGCGCGGATAGGTATGCGAAAGCGGCGTCCCTATCACAGCGATAGTGCGCCCACCTTCCGCAATCGCTGTTTCGTGCGCGACCGTATCCACGCCAGTCGCAAGGCCGGACACAACCGTAAAATCATCCTTCACCAGCGCCTTGACGAGTTTGCGCGTTCGCGCCACGCCTTCGCTGGTCGGCTTGCGTGTGCCGACCACGGCCACGGAGCGGGACTCGGCGAGATCCCACCAGCCCCGGTAATAGAGCAGCTCAACCGGATGTGCGGCGTCGCGAAGCTTTTGCGGATAGTCGCCCGCGCCGTGTACGCGCACACCGAAGCGCGTGACCTCCGCCTCGCGAAAGCGCCGCTGCACGAAGTCAGCGTACTCGCGTGCCTTCGTCGGCGATACAAAATCGGACGGCACGGTATCCGGCCGCGCTGCGAATTTCTCGGAGAGCGTCTTGAACGTTGTCTCGGGCTTGTCCCACAGCGCCTCGTAGGCGCCCATCTCCGTCAGCGGCGAGATGGCCCGCGTTTCAAAATCATTCCGCTCGAGTGCGAGCTCTGGTGCCATCCACGTCTTCCCCTCGCCGATAACATCGCGCCGACAATCCCTGTTACGCCCCACGCTATCGTCAGCCTTATCCCCGGATTCTTATTGTACGAACAACCGAAAGCCGTCCTCAAGGCAATTCGAATTTATGCCATTGAATCCACTGCATTTTTAGAAAATTGCATCCGACTCGACGATGGTGTGCGGGCCGCCATGCAGCGAATCGGACCCCATTCTGCCCTCATCTAGATGAATAAAGCCAGGTTTTTGTTCGATCTTTGTTCTCAATTGTGCTACGTCCCGGCCATGCCTCAGCGGTTCAACATCCTGTCACTCAGCGGCGGCGGTTTCCTCGGCCTCTACACGGTTTCCGTGCTGGCGGGGCTTGAGGAGGCCGCAGGCGGCCCCATCGCGCGGCATTGCGACCTGCTGGCTGGCACCTCGGTAGGCGGGATCATTGCTCTCGGGCTTGCTGCGGAGGTTCCGGCGGCGACGATTAAGGCGGCCTTTGAGCGGAACGGCACGGCGATTTTCTCGGACCGCCCGGCACCGACCTCGTGGTGGGGCACTGCCCGAGACCTCGCACGTTTCGTGCGCGAGCCCAAGTACCAGAGCGACGCCCTGCGCCGCACGATCGTCGAACTGGTCGGTGAAGATGCCTGTATCGGCGATCTCAAGCACCCGGTCATTGTGCCAGCCGTCAACCTGACCAAGGGCAAGCCGCAGGTTTTCAAGACGCCGCACCACGAAAATTTCCGCACCGACCTCCACCTAAAGATCGTGGATGTGGCGCTCGCCACGTCTGCTGCGCCGACCTATTTCCCGATCGCGGAAATCGGTGATGCGCTCTATGCGGACGGCGGACTCTACGCCAACTCGCCCGACCTGCTCGCGCTTCACGAAGCCCAGCACTTCCTCGCGCAGCCTGACGGAAGCGTGCACCTGTTGAGCATCGGCACGACAACCTCGCAGTTTTCCTTCGCGCACGCAGCGGGCCGCCAGCTCGGCTCGTTCGGCTGGTGGCGCGACCAGCGGCTTGTCAACGTCATCATCGCCTCACAGCAGCACTCCGTGGATTACATGGTGGGACATCGGCTTGGCGATCGATATCTGCGTCTCGACGCCGATCAGTCAAAGGAGCAGGAACGCCATCTTGCCCTCGATGTAGCGACCGGGCATGCGCAGAGGACCATCCGGGGCCTTGCCGCCGCGACGGTCCAATCCCACATCAACGACGCCCGACTGAAGGGGTTTTTAGCCCATACCGCCGCATCTGCTTTCCACCACCGTATTGTCGATTGAGGAGATTTTGTATGGGCTCCGCCGCCTCCCTCTTCTATAGCGCCAACGACACCGATAAGCAGACACTTCACCGTCGCATCACCCCCTCTGATGAACAATTCGAGGAGCAGCAGGACCGCTGGAACGCGCTGGCCGATCACCTGACCACAGACCTCAAGGAACGTAGCGGTTATACCGTCAGCACTTGGCTGCAAGGCTCCTACAAATTCGGCACGCAGATTCGCCCCGTTCGGCTTGGCGAAGAGTTCGACATTGATCTTGGCGTGTACTTTCGGTGGGAAGGCAAGCCGGAGGACGGGCGGCATGGCCCCCGCACGCTGAAAGGTTTTGTGCAGGACAGCCTGAAGGCCTACGCCCGCGCCAACCCGGATGATGTCGACGAGGTCACACCGCCGAAGGAACGGTGCTGCCGTATCCGGTTCGAGAACAGCTTCCACATCGACGTCCCCGCCTATCATCTCGACCCGAAGCGCGACGCGCGCAGCTTGGCCACGGCAAGTGGCACTTGGGAGAGTAGCGATCCGAAGGCTATCTATCTTTGGTTCCGCGACCGCTTCGACGATCTCACACGCGCCAAGGTTCGGCGGCAGGTGAAGTATGCGAAGGCTTGGGCCGGTCTGAAATTCGCGCTGGATGACGGGCGGCCAGCATCCATTCTTCTTACAGTGCTTGTGGCAGACGCCGCCAAGGCTCTTGGCGCATCCAACATCGGTTCGGACGACGACACGCTCCGCGACATCCTGAAGAAGATTGTCGCGCGGCTTGACGACGATACCAAAGTGCCCAACCCGGTCGATAAATCCG
The DNA here is from genome assembly GCA_945903705.1 of Fidelibacterota bacterium. Classification (GTDB taxonomy): domain Bacteria; phylum Pseudomonadota; class Alphaproteobacteria; order Rhodospirillales; family Rhodospirillaceae; genus SHVO01. The sequence continues at coordinate 4,968 of CAMDOZ010000146.1, forward strand.
AAAACCTTGCACGCATGACCGACGCCCAAATGACGACGTTCATTGAGCGCCTCAATACCTTCCTGGATGTGGCCGAGCGTGCGACCGCAAAGGATGAGGAGATCGCGGCGGCCGACATCTGGCAGGAGTCGTTCGAGCATCTCTTCCCGATGCCCGATGTCAAAGAGGCCGTGGCCAAAGCAGCCTATCAGCTTCCCGTGCGCTTCACCATGCCGGAGATCAAGGTCACGGCCGTGTCACGCACTAACTCTGCGGCAGGCCGGTTCAGCGGCGTGAACCAGATCGGCTCCATTCCCAAAGATTGCGACATCACCTTCGAGATCACAAACGCCTACGCGCTGCCTGCCAACGCACAAATCCTTTGGATGGTACGCAACGAAGGCCGCGAGGCCGAGAACATCAATGACCTCGGACATCAAGCAGGCAAGGGCCTCACGGCGACGGAGCGCTCCGCCTATCGCGGAACGCATTACATGGATTGCGTCGTGAAGGTCGGAGGGCGGACGGTTGCCATGCGCCGCGTCCCTGTCACGATCAGCGGCCAGGCGATGCCGCGCCGAAACCCCGTTCTGCGACCTGAGTGGGTCAAGCTACGTGGACGCCGCTGAGCGCGGAAGGATTGGCGCGCCCAGCCAGCACGACGCCTGCGCAAGGGATCGAGATGAGTCCAGCGAGAAATCCGCAGCCGTCCAGTAACTACTTACCGCGTATAGTCGACCCCGGTTCTCCTTCGCGCCTGCTCCTCAAGTTCGCGCGGGATTTTTCGAAGGATTGTCCTGTCCTTGATCTCGGATGCGGCTCCGGTCGAAATGCCATCGCGCTCGCGCGCATGGGCCTGACCGTCGTCGGTGTGGACCGTGACCGCCAACGCATCGATCAGCTCAAGGCGTTTGCCATGCCTTGTGACCTGCCCGCAGCCGTTGTTCCGGTATGGGCCGAACTTGGTCTGGCGTCTTGGCCGTTCGGACCGCGCTGCTTGTCCGCGGTCGTATGTGTCCATTTCCTTGATCTGGCGCTTATTTCCCTCATGAACGCGTCGCTGATTCGAGGCGGTCATCTTTACATCGAGACGGTTGGCGGCCAGGGACAAAATCACCTTGAGCTTCCGCGAGCAGGAGAGCTTTTAGAACTGCTCTCGCCGCGTTTTCGCTTTGAATATTATGAGGAGCGGCCCGTGGGCCCGAGACGGAGCCGTAAGCGGGCCGTCAAACTGCTCGCGAAAAAAGTGAAGGCTTTTTGAGCGCTTACAACCGTTAATAGCGGGTGTGGACAGGCTGCACGTCCTGTTGTAAGCTTCATATATATAGAGCGATTGTAATGGGGGGATCACATGATTGATCGTCGCAACTTGATTATTCCTCTTGCGGCCGCCTTGAGCGCTTTGACCGCCGTACCTGCCGCATCAGCCGCCCCCGCCGACACCACGATGATCCAGCCAACTAACGTGGCTCAATCCGCCCCGCCGAACCTGCTGGTTTCAACCGGACAGGACCTGTTGGGGTTCACGATTTCCCAACGCGCCGACGGCACGATCGTCGCGGCTCACAATTCACACGCGTCCCACGCCTCACACGCGTCCCACGCCTCTCATCATTCCAGCCGCTGACCACGCATGGCGGGCGACATCGTTGTTGATTTCGATGCCGCCACCCAATCGCTCGTCGCGCTTAATGCCGCCGCTTACCGCCTGATCGGCACCGCGACCTGCCACATTGACACAGATGCCGGTCGTTATGTTTGCCGACTCTCGCCGACGAACCAGAGTGATCCCGAAACTCTCCGTTCGCGCTACCTCAATCTGGTCACGGATGAGAACGTGCGGGAAAACCTGCGCGCAAGAACTGAACCGGTCCGCAATCTCATTCTTTCGCTAGCGTTCGGCGCTCTGGCTTCACAAGCTCCGGATAAACCCTAACCGCAGGCCGGAAGCATGGCCAAGTTTTTGCCCGCGGATGCTTTCGAGGCCCCTACAAAGCCCCTCGAACTCTTGCCGTTTCGCTTTGAGCGCCGGACGAACGATTATCTGGTCTCGAACGTCGTCGGCGATTTCGTAACGCTCTCACCCGACGAATTCGACTGTCTCGCGCAGCTGCGGATCGGGTGCCGTAGCGGGAGTGGTTGGAATTCGGTGTGGCGCGCTCTCCGGTAACATGAAGGTACAGTTTCAGGCGGCAAGGTCAATTGGCTGATCGATTGGCTTTGTGGCGAGCGTCGTCCGCGTCTTGGCGCAGAGCATCCACGGGCGCGAGTTTCGCATCATTTCTCCCGAAGGAAACGCCATGGGCGTTGTGACCAAGAAAAACGGCGAGAGCCGCAAAAACG
>CAMDOZ010000147.1 GCA_945903705.1 Fidelibacterota bacterium
GCCACCTGATTGCCGCGGTCTACCTCGGCCTTCACGCGCTTCGCCACATTCTTGATGCGGGCGATGTCGCCGACCGAGGTTCCGCCGAACTTTTGAACAATCCGCGCCATTCTCGTCAGTTCTCTAAACAGTTATTCAGCCAGCCAGGAATTGGCCATTCCCGGCCCCAAAGGGCGCGTATAGATAGCCAAAGGGGGGTGGGGGAACAAGGGTGCGGACCCGCCTTTTTTGGATCCCAGCAATGGGCCATTTGCCGCCGGTTTTCAGGGCCTTATAGTCGCTTCCATGCAAACGACCGCCTCCCCCGAAGAAGTCGCGAAGTTCTCGGCCTTGGCCGATTCATGGTGGGACCCGGCCGGCGCCTTCCGGCCGCTCCACAAATTCAATCCCGCGCGGATCGGCTTTATCCGCGAGCGCCTCCTCACCCACTTCGGCCGCGACCCCGAGGCCGCCCAGCCATTCGCAGGCCTTAGCCTTCTCGATATCGGTTGCGGCGGGGGGCTGATCGCCGAACCCATGGCGCGCCTTGGGTTCGCCGTCACCGCCGTTGACGCCTCGGAGGAGAATATCGGCACGGCGCGCATCCATGCGGAGCGCTCGAACCTTTCCATCGACTACCGTGCCGCCATGCCCGAGGAAATTGCCGGCGCCTATGACGCGGTGCTCGCGCTCGAAGTCATCGAGCATGTCGCCGACGTCGACGCCTTCTGGCACGCGACCGCAGCGCGCGTGAAACCAGGCGGGGCGCTCATCGCCGCCACGCTGAACCGCACCGTGAAATCCTTCGCCCTTGGCAAGGTCGCCGCGGAATACGTCCTGCGCTGGGTGCCGGCGGGTACCCACGACTGGCGCAAGTTCGTGCGCCCGAGCGAGCTCGTGCGCGCGCTCAGGCACAACGGCCTTCATGTCGGCGGCCTCTCGGGCGTCAGCTACAATTTGTTCTTGGATCGCTGGGAGGTCACACACGACCTCGGCGTCAATTATATGGCGTACGCGACCAAGGCGGCGGCGTAGGGCACGCGCTCTCCACAACACAGGTCGTCACCCTCGGGCCTGTCCCGAGGGTCCAGGGTTGTGAGGTGAATTCTGCGGAGAGAACGGTGTTCGCTGGAAGCAGCGCGCTTCGCAGCCCTGGATTGCCGGGACAAGCCCGGCAATGACAAAAAAGCAAAACGAACTAAGCGTTCGTTCGCCTCTTCCCGGGAATCGCCTGGATCTCGATCCCCTCGTCCAACAGCGCCTTCGTATCTTCCATCGACGCATTGCCGTAGATCCCGCGCGCCTTCGCTTCGCCGTAGTGAATCTTGCGCGCTTCGTTGGGGAAGCGGTCGCCCACGTGTTCGAAGTTTTTTTCGATCACGTCGCGCAGTTCCTTCAGCGCAACGGCGGCCTTCTCCATCGCCGCTTCAATCTCGCGCTGTTCCGCCGAGGCCGCCAGCGACGCATCGTCGGATTTGGCGAGGCGCGGCGCCATCGGCGCCTTCTGGACTTTCGTGCTGCCGCAGGACGGGCACGCGACGTCGCCGGCCTTGATCAGCTTTTCGACAACATTGCTGTTGCGAAACCACGATTCAAAGCGGTGTTCGCGCTGACACACCAGATCGTAAAGGATCATTGGGCCGCGGCCGCCGGTGCGATTGCCGGAGCGAAGCCGGTGTCCTTGGTGATTGCCGGCACGCGCCCGCGCGCGCTCGCGACTTCGGCGGGATCGATCGTCGCCGTGATGAAGCCCGGCTCCGTACCGGCATCCGCCAACACTTCACCCCAGGGATTGATGATCAGCGAGTGGCCATAGGTCTTGCGTCCGCCTGCATGCGTGCCTGTCTGCGCCGGCGACAGGACGAAGCAGCCGGTTTCGATGGCGCGGGCGCGCTGGAGAACATGCCAGTGCGCTTCGCCCGTGAGCTGCGTGAAGGCGGCGGGGATGGTCAGGAAGTCCGCGCCAACCTGCGCGAGATGGCGATAAAGATGCGCGAAGCGCAGGTCGTAGCAGATGGAGAGGCCGAGCCGGCCCCACGGCAGATCGACCGTCACCGCCTGCTTGCCGGCGTTGAACACGGCGCTCTCGACGTATTTCTCGCCGCCGCCGAGATCGACGTCGAACATATGGATCTTGTCGTACTTCGCCGCGACGTTGCCTTCGGGAGTCACAACGTAAGTCCGGTTCGCGATCTTTCCATCGGGCAATTTGATCGCGAGGCTGCCGCAATGCAGCCAGATGCGTAGCTCCTGCGCCAGCGCGCGGAACGCCTTGAGCGCCGCGTGCTCGGATTCCGGCATAGCTTTCGCGGTGATGTTATCGCGCCCCCATTCCATCATGGAGACGTTCTCGGGCATCAGCACGAAGGAGGCGCCGGAAGCGACGGCGTCGCGCGTCAACTTCGTCGCGGCGGCAATGTTCGCCGCCATGTCGTTGGTGGCGTTGACCTGGATGCAGGCCGCTTTGAAGGGGCCCGCTTGGTTTTGGGATGTGTGCGTCATGACCCTGGTTTTAGCATGGGATCGAGCCCGCCCGCAGCATCTAGTGCATAGAGGTCGTCGCACCCGCCCACGTGTTTTCCGTCGATGAAAATCTGCGGGACCGTCCGCCGCCCCCCGGATCTCTGCAACATCTCGGCACGCCGGCCGCCGTCCTCCGCCACGTCTATTTCCTTGAAACCCACACCTTTTCTGCTCAAAAGCGATTTGGCGCGGGTACAATAACCGCAGTACGGGGACGTATAGATTTCGATATTGGGCACGGGATCCTGTCCTGGTTAGGCGGGCAATTCTAACACCCTAAATGGGGGCGGCGGGCGGCGTTGACAATCACCGATATCGTACTCCTGACCCAGTCCGCCGAAGGCGCCGTGCTCGGGAAAATCCTGCGCGAGTACAATCCCCTTCTCCACACCGTTGTCGTGTCCGACAAGACGGCGCTCGACACCCTTCCACGCGATGGATTGGCGAACGCGCGGCTTCTCTCCTTCTGTTCACCGGTGATCGTTCCCGCCGACCTGCTCAAAGCCTTTCCCGGCCCCTCGTACAACTTCCACCCCGGACCGCCGGATCGCCCGGGACGCTTTCCCTCCGTCTTTGCGATCTATGAAAAGGCCGACCGCTACGGCATCACCGTTCATGAAATGACGGAACAGGTCGACGCAGGGCCGATCGTCGCGGCGGAATGGTTCCCCGTCTCTCCCGAAGCCGACGTGGTCGCTCTCGAGACGCTTGTGCTTGAATGCATGGTGATGGTCTTCCGACGCCTCGCACCGTTTCTTGCCGTCAATCCGAGCGCGCTGCCGCGCGTCTACTTCCCTTGGAGCGGAACCAAACGCACCAAAGCCGAGTGCGACGCCATCTGTCGCATCACGCCGGACTTATCGGAGGCCGAGATCGAGATCAGAAAAAAGGCGTGCGGGTCACTTCTGAAGAGTTAGGTTCGACTTTTGTTTTTTCGTCATCCTCGGGCTTGTCCCGAGGATCCAGGGTTGCTTGGACCGATGAATGCAGCACCCTCCGCTTTCGCCACATGTCTCGCGCTCGAAAACCCTGGATCCCGGATCGCGCCTCGCCTTTGGCTCGGCTTGTCCGGGATGACACTCAGCGTTACGCCGCACCCGCCGGGTTCGGCACCCGCGCAAGCGCCAGCACATCCACCGATTTCGCGCCGGCGTGAATGAGCGCGAGCGCGCAGGCGTTGGCCGTCGCGCCGCTGGTGAGCACATCGTCGATCAACAGCACACGTTTTCCATCGATGGCCGCCGCCCGATGGACCGCGAAGGCCTTCGCCACATTGCGCCGCCGCTCGGTGCGCGAGAGTCCGCCCTGACTCACCGTCGCCTTCGTGCGCGTAAGCGCGTTGGCCACGACCGCCTTCCCCGTGAGCCGTCCTAGAGCCCGTGCGAGCAGTGCGGATTGATTGTAGGCGCGCATGAGAAGCCGCCAGCGATGGAGCGGCACGGGAGCGATCACGTCCGCGGCCTCGATCACCTCGGCGCCGGCACGCGCGAGCCACTTGGCAAGATGCGCCGCCATATCGGTGCGGTCGCCGTGTTTGAGCTTCAGCACCAGGGGCCGACTGTGATCGTCATAAATGAACGCCGCCCGCGCGCGGCCGTACGAGGGGCGCTCGGCGACACAGGCGCCGCAGATAAGATCCTCCGTCACGGTTTGATCCAGCGGCAGGCCGCAGATGCCGCAGTGGGGCGGCGTGATGAAGGTGAAACGTCCGAAACAGGTCCCGCACAGGTGGCCTGGCGTGTCGACCACGGTGCTGCAGGCGAGGCACTGCGGCGGCAGCACGGCGTTGAGCAGCAGCCGGCCGGCGGCGACCGTGGTCGTCATCAAAGCGCTCAATCCCATTATCCCCTCCCCTGAAAGGGGAGGGTTAGGGAGGGGTCGATATCTGTTTTACTTCCGCACGCACAGCTCATCGGCAAACGACCCCCTCCTCGCCTCCCCCTTTCAGGGGGAGGAATAGAAACCTCAGACATAAAATGCCATAAAACGCGCCAGGACGGCCACCCCATGACAGATACCATGCAAGTCTTCGACCGGAAGCTGGTGCGGCAGCGTCGCGAACGCGCGGCACCCGGTTTCGCCGGCGCCGATTTCCTCATTCGGGAGAGTGCGGCGCGCCTTGCCGACCGCCTCCTGGACGTCACCCGCAGCTTTCCCCTCGCTCTCGATCTCGGATGTCACACCGGCGCGATGGGTGAGGAGCTGAAGACTTCGCCCAAGATCGAACGCCTCTTTCAGGCCGACCTCTCTCCCCGCATGGCGCGCGCCGCCGCGATCGCAAACGGCCGTCCAGCGATCTGCGCCGACGAAGAATTCCTGCCCTTAGCGCCGCAGTCCCTCGATCTCGTCCTCAGCAATCTCTCCCTTCACTGGGTGAACGATCTGCCGGGCGCGCTCGCGCAGATCCGCATGGCGCTGAAGCCCGACGGGCTTCTCCTCGCGACACTCTTCGGCACCGAAACGCTCAAGGAATTGCGCAGCGTCCTCATCGACGCCGAGGCGGAGATCGCCGGCGGTGTCGCGCCTCGTGTTTCGCCGTTCACCGACGTCCGCGACGCGGGGAACCTCCTCACCCGCGCGGGCTTCGCGCTCCCGGTGGTCGATGCCGAGACCGTGACCGTCACGTACAGCGACATGTTCAAGCTGATGGCCGACTTGCGGGCGATGGGTGAGACCAACACGGTGATCGAGCGCCGCCACGCGCCTACACGGTCCGATGTGTTCCTGCGGGCGGCGGCCCTTTACGCCGAGCGCTTCGCCGATGAGCGCGGGCGCATCACCGCCACTTTCCAGATCATCACCATGACCGCCTGGGCGCCGCACGCCTCGCAGCAGAAACCCTTGCGCCCCGGCAGCGCCACCGCGCGCCTCGCCGACGCCTTGCAGGCGAAGGAAATTTCTTTGCCTGAGGCGGTGCCTCAGCAACCGAAGAAGCCATGAAGTTTCATGCGCCCCTTCTCGAAGGCGTCCTCATCCAGCGCTATAAGCGCTTCCTTGCCGACGTGCGCCTGTCGACCGGAGAAATCGTCCTCGCCCACTGCGCCAATTCGGGTTCGATGCTCTCGGTGAAGGAGCCGGGATCGAAAGTCTGGCTCTCGCCCGCGGCCGATCCTCTCCGCAAGCTCCGCTACACCTGGGAACTCATCGAAGTAAACGGCGCGATGGTGGGGATCAACACCGGCCTTCCCAACCGGATCGTGGCGGAAGCCATCGCCGCCGGCGAGATCCCCGAGCTCACAGGCTACGAAAGCCTCAAGCGCGAGCAGAAGTACGGGAAGAACTCGCGCATCGACATCCTCCTCGAATGCCCGGGTCGGCCGCCCTGCTATGTGGAGATCAAGAACGTGACCATGCGCCGGGGGTTCACCCCCGCCCACAAGGCCGAGTTTCCGGATTCCGTCACCGTCAGGGGCGCCAAGCATTTGATCGAAATGACCGATATGGTGAAAAAAGGCGCCCGGGCGGTCATATTCTACCTGGTCCAGCGGACCGACTGCTCCGCGTTCCGGGTCGCCGGGGACATTGATCCTGCTTACGAAAAAGAGCTTCGGGAGGCCCTGGCCGCGGGCGTCGAGGCCATCGGCTATAGTTGTGAAATTACCCCGGGTGGTATAACCGTCGCCCGGCCGTTGACCTTGGATTTACCGGTCTAGCGCCATACATAAGGTCGAGATTCGGTGCAGTTAGAAAGTGCGATGAGAGAGCAAGCCATCAAGCGTCCCAGGGATGTTGAAATTCATGGTCCGGAGGCCTTTGCGGCGCTCCGCCGGTCCGGCCGCCTGACGGCCGAGATCCTGGATTTCATCGGACCGCATGTCGTCCCCGGCGTGACCACCGACGAGATCAACCGGCTCTGCCACGATTTCCATGTAAAACACGGCGCCATTCCGGGCCCTCTGAACTATCGCGGATACCCGAAGTCGATCTGCACCTCCATCAATCACGTGGTCTGCCACGGCATCCCGGGCGACAAGATTTTGCGCGACGGCGACATCGTGAATATCGACGTCTCGCCCATCCTCGACGGATGGTTCGGCGATTCCAGCCGCATGTATTACGTCGGCGACGTGAAGATCAAAGCCCGCCGCCTGGTCGAGGTCACCTATGAAGCGATGATGCGCGGCATTGCCGCCATCAAGCCGGGCGCCACTTTGGGCGACGTCGGGTATGCCATTCAGTCCTATGCGGAAGCGCATCGGTTTTCGGTCGTGCGCGACTTCTGCGGTCACGGCATCGGCCGCGTGTTCCATCAGGCGCCGAACGTCATGCACTTCGGCGACCCCGGCGAAGGCATGGTGCTCGAACCCGGCATGGTGTTCACCGTCGAGCCGATGATCAACGCGGGCCGCTACGACACCAAGATCCTCGAAGACGGCTGGACCGCGGTCACCCGCGATAAATCGCTCTCCGCGCAGTTCGAACACATGGTCGGCGTCACCGACACGGGCGTTGAGATTTTCACGCTCTCGCCCAAGGGCTACACCTGCCCGCCCTACGGTCCCGAAGCAGCCTGACCTTTGCTTAAGCAACCCCAACAACCCGCCATCCACGGCGCCGACGCCTTTGCCGCCATGCGCAAGGCTGGCCGCTTTACGGCCGAGGTGCTGGATTTCATCGGCGTGGAGGCGGCGGTGACAAAGTCTTCCACTGGAGCGGCGGCGATTTGCGGCTGCGGCGGAGTAAAATCCAGCCAGTGGTAAGGCATTCCTTTGTCCTCGGGACGAAGGGAAGCCGAAGGGATGTATGTCGTGGAGGTTTACGCGGCGGT
>CAMDOZ010000148.1 GCA_945903705.1 Fidelibacterota bacterium
CGAATACGACAGCGCCGCCGCGATCCTGCTCATCATCATCGCCATCGTCATGGCCGGCGAGATCGCCTCCGGCCGTGTACGGCATTGGGTGAAGTGATGATGTGCACGCAATCGCCCTTTTGTTTTCTCGTCATCCCCGGGCTTGTCCCGGGGATCCAGGGTTCCGAGTGCTTCTGCCAGTTGGTGCCGCAATGACCCCGCGCACCTGGTCCCTTCATACTCCCGCTAAGAAAACTGCCCTCTGGCTCGGCTGGCTCGCCGGCCTCGCCATCACCGTCGTCTGTCTCCAGCGCATCGCCGCCGAGACAGTCTGGGAATTCGTCTGGGACGCTCCTGCGCAGGCCTCCGACATCTTCACCCGCATGATTCCGCCGGAGTGGACCTACAGCGACGAGCTCCTGCGCCCCATGTGGGACACCGTCACCATGGCGACGCTGGGCACTTTGCTCGCCATCGTCATCGGCGTTCCGCTCGCCTTCCTCGCCGCGCGCAACACCACGCCGAACCCGCTGACGGTCCGCCCCGTAGCACTTTTCCTCATCGTCGCCTCGCGCTCCATCAATTCGCTCATCTGGGGGCTCGTGCTTGTCGTCATCGTCGGTCCCGGCGTGCTCGCGGGCGTGCTCGCCATCGCGCTTCGCTCCGTCGGCTTCATCGCAAAGCTCCTCTACGAGGCCCTCGAGGAATCTGACCCGCGCAGCGCCGAAGCCATCACCGCCACCGGCGCCTCGCAGCTCCAGGTCGTCAGCTACGGCATCTGGCCGCAGGTGTTGCCCGCCTTCGCCGGCATCTCGCTCTTCCGCTGGGACATCAATATCCGCGAAGCCACCGTGCTCGGTCTGGTCGGAGCAGGGGGCATCGGCATCCAGTTGAACGCCAGCATCAACGCCCTCGAGTGGAGCCGCGTGTCGGTGATCCTGGTGCTCATCTTCGCCGCCGTCCTCGCCGCGGAAGCCCTCTCAGCACGCGTTCGAAAGGCCGTGACATGACGACTGAACTCCGCACCTACGCTTTTGTCCTCGCGGTCCCCGATCTCCCGAAGGCCGCCGCCTATTTCCAATCGGCGCTCGGCTTCAAGACAGATTGGGTCGACGGCGACAATTGGCACACCCTTTCGCGGGACGGCGTGCGCGTGATGATGGGCCATTGCCCCGATCAGATCCCGCCGGAGGACTTGGGCGATCACAACTTCTTCGGCTACATGCACGTGGATGACGTGAACGCGCTCTACGCCGAATGGTCGAAGACCGGAGCGATCATCCGCAAACCGCCCGCCGACAAACCCTGGGGCCTGCGCGAGATGGCGGTCGGCTTACCCGACGGCCACCGGTTCATGGTGGCGCAGGTGCTCGGGAGGGCCTCGTGATTTTAGTCGGCGAACATCTGCCGGGTGCGGACACCGAAGGTCAGCCGCAGGCGGCGGGCGATGGCCGCGCGGGACCGGCGCCAGCGGGCGTAATTCTCGACGTCGCGCCGGACCGAGCCGATGACCAAGGCCATCATCGACATGTCGTCGAGATAGCCGATCCCGGGAATGAAATCAGGCATGAGGTCGAAAGGATTGAGCACATATAAGAGTGCAAAGGCGCCGGCGAGGACCGTGGTGCGCGGGAGGTCTCTATAAGTGCCGCTCGCGTAGTCCTTCACCATGCTGAGAAGCTGGGCGGCTTCCGCGCCCATCTCGCCCAGCGAACCGTTGATCAGGCGGCGCAGACTCTTCGACCGCCGCATCACTCTTAGAATGTCGTTGTTCTTGATGTTGCGAATCCCGGTCCGGAACAGGCGCTGGAGCGTGGCTTGATCGATCTGCATGGGCATTCCCGGGAATGACGTTCTTCACTCTATTTGAGCATGTCTGGGGCGTGTTTCAACACCTTGAAAAGATTGTTATTTATTCAACCGTTAGAGGCCGGCGATAGGTATTTACCTATTATCTTGTGCTGAAATAGGTAATTGCCTATACCCCACCCCATTCCACACCTGGGTGCGGGCGCTTTGGGAGTTCCAAAGGTCCATTCCGGTGTCTCCCTTCGGGGAGATTCCATCACCTGGGGAGGCATAACCGGAAGAAAAGAGGACCACATGGCAACACTGCCAGCTTTCTCCATGCGTCAGCTCATCGAAGCCGGCGCCCACTTCGGCCACAACACCCGCCGCTGGAATCCCAAGATGAAGCCGTACCTGTTCGGGGTGCGCGATGGGGTTCACATCATCGATCTGCAGCAGAGCGTTCCTCTGCTCCAGCGCGCCATGCAGGCGATCCATGACGTCACCGCCGCCGGCGGCCGCGTCCTGTTCGTGGGCACCAAGCGCCAGGCGCAGGATCTGGTGAAGGAATACGCCGAGCGTTGCGGCCAGTACTTCGTCAATCACCGTTGGCTGGGCGGCACGCTCACCAACTGGAAAACCGTTTCGCACTCGATCAAGCGCCTGAAGGACCTCGAAGTCCGCCTCGCTGACGAAGTGCAGCTCCATGGCCTCACCAAGAAGGAACAGCTGACCCTCGCGCGCGAGCAGGAAAAGCTGAACCGCTCCTTGGGCGGCATCAAGGACATGGGCGGCCTGCCTGACATCCTGTTCGTGATCGACACCAACAAGGAAGCCATCGCGGTTGCCGAAGCCCGCGTCCTCAACATCCCCGTGGTCGCGGTGCTCGACAGCAACTCCGATCCGGCCGGCATCACCTATCCGATCCCGGGCAATGACGACGCCATCCGCGCGATCAAGCTCTACTGCGAACTGGTCGCCAACACCGTCCTCACCGGCATCAAGGACGAAATGAAGACCGCCGGCGTCGATATCGGCGCGCAGGAAGCCGTTGCGGGCGAAGAGCTCCCGGCCGCCGCCGAAGAAGAAGGCAACAAGGACGGCCCGGTCGTGGTGAAGAAGCCGCGCAGCCGCGCCCGCAAGAAAGACGACGCTCCGGCTCCTGCGGAAGCTTAGAGCTTCGCGTCTCTAACCCCGCGGAACGAAATACGCCTTAGAGGTGTTCTCGTTCCGCGGGCTGAATTCACGGCTCAACGCCGCTCTCAATATGATTCCGAGGATCACATGGCTGCTATTACTGCCCAACTCGTAAAGGACCTGCGCGAGAAGACCGGCGCGGGCATGATGGATTGCAAGAACGCGCTCAACGCGACGGACGGCGATATGGAAGCGGCGATCGATTGGTTGCGCAAGAAGGGCCTTTCGCAGGCCGCCAAGAAGTCGAGCCGCGTGGCTGCCGAAGGCCTCGTGGGCATCGCGACCGAGGGCAACGCCGGCGCAGTCATCGAAATCAATGCTGAAACCGACTTCGTCGCGCGCAACGTCCTGTTCCAGGATTTCGTGGAGTCCGCCGCGAAGATCGCCCATGAAGTGAAGGGCGATATCGAAAGCCTGAAGGGCAAGCCGCATCCGGGCGAAAGCCGTACGGTGGGCGAGCAGCTCACGCACCTCATCGCCACCATCGGCGAGAACATGACCATCCGCCGCGCCGCCGCTTTGGCCGTCAGCGAAGGCGTCGTTGCCTCCTATACCCACACCGCAATCCGTCCGGGTCTCGGCAAGATCGGCGTGCTGGTCGCCCTGGAGTCCAAAGGTGACAAGGCGAAACTCGCCGAGCTCGGCAAGCAGATCGCCATGCATGTCGCGGCCTCGAAGCCCGACGCGCTCGATATAGCGTCGGTCGATCCGGCCGTTCTGGAGCGCGAAAAAGGCATCTACCGCGATCAGGCGATCGCGTCCGGCAAGCCCGCCGACATCATTGAAAAGATGCTCATAGGCCGCGTCCGCAAATACTACGAGGAAGTGGTGCTGCTCGAGCAGGCCTATATCATGGACGACAAGATGAAGGTCAGCGCCGTGGTCGAAAAGCTCGCCAAGGAGCTCGGCGCGCCTGTGAAGCTTGCCGGTTTCGTGCGCTTTGGCCTCGGCGAAGGCATCGAAAAGAAGGAAACCGACTTCGCGGCGGAAGTGGCGGGAATGGCCGGTACAGGCCGCTAAGGCACGCTTTCTCCCCGTTCCCGTGCGCTGGGTTTGGTATATGATGACCCCGCGCCCGGGCTGAAACTCAAGGGACGGCAAAACCGTCCCTTTTTCATAGGTTTAGGCCGGTCAGGGCCCGAACAAGACGCGAAGGTGACGAATGGCCCCGCTCCCGTACAAGCGCATCATGCTCAAGATCTCGGGCGAGGGGCTTATGGGCCCCCGCGACTACGGGCTCCACAACGAAACCGTCATCAAGCTCGCGCGCGACCTGAAGAACGTGACCGCGATGGGCAAGCAGGTGTGCCTTGTCATCGGCGGCGGCAATATCTTCCGCGGCATTTCCGGCGCCGCCCAGGGCATGGACCGCGCCAGCGCCGACTACATGGGCATGCTCGCAACCGTCATAAACGCTCTGGCCGTCCAGAACGCGCTTGAAGCCGTCGACGTGCCGACCCGCGTTCAGTCCGCCATCGCCATGGCGCAAGTGTGCGAGTCCTATGTGCGCCGCCGCGCCGTGCGCCATATGGAAAAGGGCCGGGTGGTGATTTTCGCCGCCGGCACCGGCAATCCCTTCTTCACCACCGATACCGCAGCAGCCCTAAGGGCCGTCGAGATGAACTGCGATGCGCTGCTCAAGGCCACTCAGGTCGACGGCGTTTACGACCGGGATCCGAAGAAGAACGCCGGCGCCAAGCGCTATGACCGCCTGACTTTCGACAAAGTGATCGCCGACGATCTCCGGGTGATGGACACCGCCGCCATAGCGCTGGCCCGCGACAATCATTTGCCCATTGTCGTTTTCGATATGCACCGGGACAATGCGCTTGCGGAGGTTCTTGAAGGCCGCGGTCAGTTTACGGTGATCGCCACTAAAGCGGCGGCCTAGAGTACAGGGGTGAGGACATGAGCCAGAACTATCCGGCACTGAAAAAAGACCTTCAGCACAAAATGGAAGTCAGTTACGAGCACGCGAAGAAGGAATTCGCGGGGCTAAGAACCGGCCGCGCAACCACCGCGCTCCTTGAGCCGGTCATGGTGGATGCCTACGGGAGCAAGATGCCGCTCAATCAAGTGGCGAGCGTCTCGGTCCCCGAGCCGCGCCTACTTTCCGTCTCGGTATGGGACAAGGGCATGACGAAGGCCGTGGAGAAGGCCATTCGCGACGCCAATCTGGGCCTCAATCCGATGGCCGACGGTACGCTCATCCGCGTCCCCATCCCGCCGCTCACCGCCGAGCGTCGCGCCGAACTCATCAAAGTGGCGCACAAGTACGCCGAGCACGCGCGCGTATCTATCCGCAACGTGCGCCGCGACGGCAATGACGTCCTGAAGAAGATGGAAAAGGACCACGTCATTTCTCAGGACGAGCACAAGAAATACAACGACGAAGTCCAGAAGATGACCGATCAGTACATCGGCAAGGTCGATGAGGCCCTGAAACATAAAGAGTCGGAAATCACGCAGGTCTGATGCGCACTAATCCCGTCCAGCCCCTGCTGCCGGCCGACGAACGTCCCGAAACGGGCGCGGCCTTGCATGTGGCCATCATCATGGACGGGAATGGACGCTGGGCGAAAGCGCGCGGGCTGCCGCGCACGGCGGGCCACAAGCGCGGCGCCGACGCCGTGAAGCGGGTGGTCAAGGGCGCGGGCGCCCTCGGCGTGCGCTACCTCACGCTATTCGGGTTCTCATCCGAGAACTGGCAACGTCCGGAGACCGAGGTCCGCGACCTCATGGGACTCCTGCGGTACTATCTTGAGAACGATATCGCCGAGCTGGTCGACAATGGAATCAGGCTGCATGTCATCGGAGACCGGTCCCGGTTCTCGCCGGAGACCGTTGCTCTGATCGAGGAGGCCGAACGCAAGACGGCCGCCAACTCCAAGATGGATCTGACGATCGCGCTCAGCTACGGCGGGCGCCAGGAAATCATCGCGGCGACCCGGTCCCTGGCCAGGGAGTGCGCCGACGGGCGCCTCGCCCCCGAAGCGATCGACGAGGAAGCCTTCGCCCGGCGCCTATTTACGGCCGGCACGCCGGACCCGGACCTTTTGATCAGGACATCGGGCGAGCAGCGGATCAGCAATTTCCTGCTTTGGCAGCTGGCCTACACCGAGCTCGTCTTCACCGACACCCTTTGGCCGGACTTCGGTCAAGAGGAGCTGGAAGCGGCCATCGCGATCTACCGCAGCCGCGAGCGCCGCTACGGCGCCGTAACCAGCTAGCGGTCTTTTCATGCTCTGGACCCGTATTGCCTCCGGCATTGTGCTGGGGCCCTTCTTCCTGGTTCTCGTGGTCCTCGGGTATCCCTCTTTCCATGTGGCGCTGGGCATTATCGCGGCCCTCATCACGTGGGAATTCATCCATATGGATAGCCAGCTTGGATTTGGCGCGCGCCGGCTTCTCTTCGCGGCGGGAGCGCTAGGGGCCATCCTCATTCCGGTGGCTGCGCCGATGGCGATGATCGTTGTGGCGCTTTCGATGCTGGGACTGATGCTCAAGCGCGGCGATCCCGTTTATCTCGCACCGTCCTACGCTGTCCTTCCGGCGGTGACTCTCGCCTTCATTTGGGAGGCGGGTCAGCGAGCGAACGAGGCGGTGCCACTCGTCGCACCGGGGGGTTACGAGCTGGCGGGCGGTGCTTTCTCGATCTTCTGGGTGCTCGCGGTCGTTTGGGCCACGGACATCGGCGCCTACGCGGTCGGCCGGACGGTCGGTGGGCCGAAGTTGGCGCCGTCCATCAGCCCGGGAAAAACGCGGTCCGGGGCGGTCGGAGGTCTCGTCTGCGCCGTTGGCTTCTCGGCGCTGTTGTTATGGGCGTTCGACGTCCCCATCAAGCCCGCGCACATTGGCGTTTCTTTCCTAATGTCAGTTGTAAGCCAAGCCGGTGATCTATTTGAATCTGCATTAAAAAGACGATATGGCGTGAAAGACTCTGGAACCCTGATCCCAGGTCATGGCGGGTTCATGGATCGCTTCGACGGCCTTTGGGCAGCGGCTCCTATCACGGCCGTCTTTTGCGTTATTCTTGGCGGCGGTGTTCAGCGATGGTGACGGAGATGAACGAGACTTCGGGGAGCGGCCGGCGGCGCGTCACGATCCTCGGCTCGACCGGGTCCATCGGCGACAGCACCATCGATCTCATCGAGCGTAATCCGTCCGCCTATGAGGTGGTGGCGCTCACCGCCAACGGAAATTGGGAAAAGCTCGCGGGTCAGGCCAAACGCCTGAAGCCGGCCATCGTGGCCGTCGCCGATCCTGCGGGGTACGAACAGCTCAAGAGTGCACT
>CAMDOZ010000149.1 GCA_945903705.1 Fidelibacterota bacterium
GCGACGTGGACGAGGAGCTTTACCGGCGCCAGGTGGCCGGGGATATCGGCTTCTATTCAATCGAAAAGCGCTTCGTTCGCCGTGACGGCCGGGTGATCTGGATGGGCGTGCGGTCGTCGACCGTGCGGGACGTCGCCGGCCAATTTCTCTATGGCGTTCGGGTGGTGCAGGACGTCACCGAGCGCAAGGAAGCCGAGGAGCGCCAGAAGCTCCTGATCGACGAGCTCAATCATCGGGTGAAGAACACGCTCGCCACGGTGCAATCGCTGGCGACCCAGACGGCGCGGGGCACGGATTCGCCCGAAGCCTTCCGCCAGGCGTTCGAGGGCCGCCTGATCGCGCTCAGCCAGGCGCACGATCAGCTCACGCGCCGCCATTGGACCAGCGCGGATCTGCGCGACATCGTGATGGGCGCGACGTCGCCGCATCTCGCGCGCTCGCAGGACCAGATCGCGATCGAGGGCGAGCCCATCACGGTGACGCCGCGGGTGGCGCTGACCTTGGCGCTGGGGCTGCACGAGCTCACCACCAACGCATCCAAGTACGGCGCCCTGTCGGTGCCGGCAGGACGCATCGAGGTGCGCTGGCGGATCGAGCGTCAGCCCCAGCTTTCGCTGCTATGGATCGAATGGCGCGAGCGCGATGGCCCGCCGGTCGAGGTTCCGGCGCGGCAGGGCTTCGGCACGCGTTTTATCGAAGGCAGCGTCGCGAGCGAACTCCAGGGCAAGGCCACGCTGGACTACGACCGGGCCGGCCTGGTCTGCACGATGAAGATTCCGCTGGAGTCCATCCCACTGGATGCCGAGACCGGTCCCGCGTAGGGATCGCGCTCAAGCCACGCCGCCACGGTAGTAGAGCATGGCGACGTGCTCGGCTTCGGCGAAGAACAGCCAGCGCTCGGTGAGAACGCCGGCCGCGGCGCTCAGCGCCGCCAGCGACGCGATGGCGATCTGAAATGGGCTGGGCAGATCGAGTAGCAGCAACAGCCCGGCCCCGATCGGCAGAACAAACAGCAGCAGGACGGACAGGCGGCGAAGCTTTTCCGCGTGACGCCGCGCCACCTGGTAGCCCATCTCGCGCATGACGAAATTGGGCTGCGTGTGCGGCGGGTCGAGCGGACGCACGGTGCCGAAGCGGCCAAGGCCGGTTGCGGCCTCCGCGGTGTGGGTCTTCGGCGCGGTGTCGATCGCAAGCCAATAGCGCGCCTTCAGGAACCAGCCGAGAGCGAGCGTCACCACGCTGAGGATCGCCGCCCAGCGCGGGTCATAGCCGAACGCTGCCAATAGCAGGCTCAGCAGCACGCCCCCGGTCGCCAGCGCCAGCACCACGTAGACCGGCGCCACGAGCGGCTGATCCCAGGCGCGGATGGTCGGCAGCGAAGCGTAGATCATGCCGGTGCACCACACCGTGATCAGGGCGCACGGCACCGATAGCCAAGCGCCCGTAGCGATCTGGCCCGGAACGAATTCGCCGAACACCCAGCCGAGGCCGAGCGCGCCCGCGGGGAGATAAGTGACGATCGCGGCGATGCCCTCGCGCGACAGCCACGACGATTTCCACTGCGACAGCGCCCGCCAGGCGCGCTCGGGCCGGCCGAGATGGAGGGTCGAGGCGAGAAGGCCGATGGTGATCAGCGCGAGCGCCACGCCAAGCCCGACGAACCCAAGCGCCGGATCGCGCGGGACGAGGTTCAGCGCAGCCGCAACGGCGAGCCAGATCAGCAGGCCGTAGCCTGCGCCCGAAGCCGTGGTGAAGACGATGACCGAATAGGCGGGATGCATTGTGTCGTGCGGTCAACGCGCCAGGGTCTTGTCGGCCCAGGCAAAGAACCGGTCGGCCAGCGAGCCGGAACCGGCCACGGTCCGTTCGGCGGCTCGCGGAGCCGAAGCGGTCGTCAAGTCGCGGCGGTCGCGTGGCGGCAGGTACTTGTTGACCGGCTTGAAGCCCATGCCCGGCAGCAGATCGAAGCCCTCGCGCTCCTTCACGAGCAGCGACACCGCGCTCCCGGGATCGCCGAGATCGCCGAAATGCCGCGCCCCGGTCGGGCAGGCGCGCACGCAGGCCGGGACGCGATCCTCCGGCGCGAAGCTCTCGTTGTAGATGCGGTCGACGCAGAGCGTGCATTTCTTCATCACGCCGTCGTCGGTGTCGTACTCCCGCGCGCCGTAGGGGCAGGCCCAGGAGCACAGCTTGCAGCCGATGCAGGTGTCGGGATTGACCAGCACGATGCCGTCCGACGCGCGCTTGTAGGATGCGCCGGTGGGGCACACCGTGACGCAGGCCGGCGTCTCGCAGTGCAGGCAGGAGCGGGGGAAATGCACGGTGCGGCTGTCGGGCCCATCGCCGACCTCGTAGGAATGGACGCGGTTGAGCCAGGTGCCGTGCGGATCGCTGCCGCGGGTGTCCTGGTCGGTCAGTGGTGCGGAGTAGCCGCCGGCGTTCCACTCCTTGCAACTCGTAGCGCAGGCCTGGCAGCCGACGCAGGTGTCGAGGTCGATCACCAGCCCGAGCTTTTTCGAAGTGGTCTCCGGCAAACTGGTCATGGCGCGGCCTCTGCGCCGGCGAGGCTCGGCGCTTTCAGCGGCACGAACTGCGGCCAGGTTTCGCCCTGCTCGTCCGGCGCGGCCTTCTCGATGCTGACGCGGAGGTCGTACCACGCCGCCTGGCCGGTGATCGGATCGCTGTTGGAGAAGCGGTAGCCGCCTTCGCGCTCCGGCAACAACTCATTGATCAGGTGATTGAGCAGGAAGCCGCGCGTCGCCTCCGGTGCATCGGGATCGAGCGCGGCCGCGCCGGCGCGGCGGCCGATCGCGTTCCAGGTCCACACCGTGTCCGGATTGACGCCCTCCATCAGCCGGACGCGGCCCTTCACGCGGCCGAGCGGGTTCTTGATCCAGACCCAGTCGCCATCGGCGATGCCGAGTTTCCGGGCGCGCTCGCGATTCATGTAGAGGCAGTTCTCCGCCGTGATCTGGCGGAGCCATGAATTGTGCGAGCCCCACGAGTGGTACATGTGCATCGGCCTTTGCGTGATGGCCGAGAATGTGAATGACTCGGTCTCGTTCGCGGCGTTGTCGAATGGCGCATACCAGAACGGAATCGGATCGAAATATTTATCGATCCGTGCGCGGTGCGTCGCCGGCGCCTGAACCGGCCCGTGGCCGCGCGCCGCCTGCCGGAATTTCTGCAGCGGCTCCAGATAAAGCTGGAACGTGATCGGCGCGGACGCGCCGATGAAACCCGCGTCCTTCGCCCAATCCAGATAGGCTTTGTTGGCGTGCTTGTAGTAGCGCTGCTCCGGCGCGAGACGATGTTCGTGGAAGCAGCCGCCGGCGATGTAGGAATCGAGCTGCTTTTCGTTCGGCGCGCCGCGGCCGTAGCTCTTGCCGTCCTCGCCGCGAAAGCCGGCGAGCGAGCCGATACCGGGGCTGCGCTCGTGATGCACGATGTAGTCCGGATAGCCGCCGGGATAGCGCGGCGTGCCGTTGTCATTGACGAAGCCGGGCAATCCCAGCCGTGCGCCGAGATCGAGCAGCACGGTCTGGAAGCCTCGCACGTCGCGGTCCGGCGCGACCACGGGCTGGCGGATCGCGTCGGCCGGTGCGTCGGCGCCGGAGATCGGCCGGTCGAGCAGCGAGATGCAGTCCCAGCGTTCGAGATATGTCGTGTCCGGCAGGATCAGGTCGGCATAGGCGACCATCTCGGAGGAATAGGCGTCGGAGTAGATGATCTTCGGAATTTTATATTCGCCGGTCTTTTCGTCCTTCGCCGTGAGATGGCGCAGCACCGCCGGAATGTTCATCGACGAATTCCAGCTCATGTTGGCCATGTACATGAACAGCACATCGACCGGATAAGGGTCGGCGGTGGCCGCGTTGGTGATGACCATGTGCATCAGGCCGTGGGCGGCGAGCGGCGCGTCCCAGGAATAGGCCTTGTCGATGCGCTGCGGCTTGCCGCCGGCATCGACCAGCAGATCCTCCGGCCCCTGTGGAAAGCCGAGCGGCGCGCCCTTCAGCGGCGCGTTGGGTCCGACGGCACGCGCAGGCTTGTTGGGCGGCGGCGTCGGCCGCGGGAACGGCGCCTTGTAGCGGAAGCCGCCGGGGCAATCGATCGAGCCCAGCAGGATTTGCAGGAGATGCAGCATCCGGCAGGTCTGGAAGCCGTTGGAATGGGCGGAGATGCCGCGCATCGCATGCATCGACACCGGCCGCCCGGTGGTTTTCTCATGGCGGCGGCCCGCGGTGTCGGTCCACGGAATGTCGAGCGTGACCTCCTGCTCGAATGCGGCGTGGGCCAGTTCGCGGGCGATGCGCCGGATCGTCCCGGCGGGGACCGCGGTCGCCACAGCCACTTTGTCCGGGTTGTATTCGTCGGTGAGAAACCGTTCGGCGATGAGCGCGAAGCTCGGGCGTACGCTGCGTCCGTCCGGCAATTTGAACGTGCCGACCAGCGCCGGCGAGATGTCGGTGCGCGCCGCGTCGGCCAGCGCAGCGGTGGTCTTGTCGAAGGCGAGTGGCTGGCCGGCTTCGTCACGCGCGAACAGGCCGTCGTCGGCGGCTTTCGGGTCGTCGATCACTAGCCAGTGGGCGTTGGTGAAGCGCACCAGGTATTCGAGATCGATCTTCTGCGCGCGCATCAATTCGTGGATCAGGGAGCCTACGAACAATCCATCGGTGCCGGGGCGGATGCCGATCCATTCGTCGGCGATCGCGCCATAGCCGGTGCGGATCGGATTGATGGCGACGACCTTGACGCCTTTTTCCTTGAGCTTGCCGAGCGCCATCTTCAGCGGATTGGAGGCGTGATCCTCGGCCACGCCGAACAGCATGAAGTACTTGGTGTGCTCCCAGTCCGGCTCGCCGAACTCCCAGAACGAGCCGCCGAAGGTGTAGAGCCCGGCCGCGGCCATGTTGACCGAGCAGAAGCCGCCATGCGCGGCGAAATTCGGCGTGCCGTACTGCTGCGCGAACCAGCCGGTCAGCGCCTGGCTCTGGTCGCGGCCGGTGAAGAACGCGAGCTTGCCGGGGTCGCGCGCCCGAACGTCCCTAAGCCAGCCGGTCGCCGTCTCCAGCGCCTCGTCCCAGGTGATTTCCTGAAATTCGCCGGAGCCGCGGGGACCGACGCGCTTCATCGGCGCGCGCAGCCGCGCCGGCGAGTAGTGCGTCATGATGCCTGCGGAGCCCTTGCCGCACAGCACGCCCTTGTTGACCGGATGATCGCGGTTGCCGTCGATGTAGCGGACGCGGCCGTCCTTCAGATGCACGCGGATGCCGCAGCGGCAGGCGCACATGTAGCAGGTGGTGGTCTTGATCTCGTCGGCCGATGGCTCGGACAGCGCGATGTCCGGTTCGTGATGTCCCATCGCGCCGCTCTCCGCACCCCGGGCGGTTCAGGAAACGCCCCGGAAGTCGCCCAAGAAACCGTTCAAGCGTCGCCGGAGACGCTCCTTGGAATCTTATTCTCCGTTTAACACTGCCATCGGCCTTTGCACCATACAACGCCCACGCCTGCGAGGACGGCATTCCAAAAGGTGCGGGGCGCCGATTGCCGGATGGAGGCTCAAAAAGACCGATTTCGCGGAACTTGGGGTTGGTGGAGCCGAGCGGGATCGAACCGCTGACCTCCTCATTGCGAACGAGGCGCTCTCCCAGACGGTCGCTTTGCTCCCTCGACGAAGATCGTTTAATCCCAACTGCTTGCGCAGTTTACGATCTTCTACCAAGCTACGGCCAATCACATTTTTAGAGCCGTTCGCTGTGTCAGTTGTGACCCTAGTGTGACCGCTCCTAGAAGGCCATTTAGCGCCCGTAGCGAGTCCGCTGACTCGTTTTTTAGGCCACCGGTGGTCTCCCCGCTAGCCCCGCCGTAGAACGCGATGCGTGAGGCCCTGTGAGTCACGGCGGCACCATCTAGCGGCAACTATCGAGGGCGTTTCCTCGATACCAATTTGTTCTGCCGCTATCGCATACCGCTAGGCCCACTGTAGTTCGGAGAACGCCTTTCCATGAAGCGGCGGAGCCGCTCACTGTAGCGGTACCGTACTCGCAGCCATTCGATTTGTTCTGCGCCCTGCAATAGCCCCCAGGGGGCGGGGGTATCAGGGGGGACGGGGGTACCCTTCAAGCGGTAGAACGGCCCTCAAAAATATCTAACAGAAAATCCGCGATCCGGACTTTACACAGCAGAACTATCGATCAGGACGGCGTCCAGGCTTCAACGCTTTCGGTCTAGCAGCGCCAGGGCGGGGTACTTTGAACAACTCGGCGAGTGGGACGTCCAACGTGTGAGCGAGCTTGGTAAGTACATCAACAGTCGGGTTCTCTTCAGCGCGTTCGAGCCCACCCACATAAGACCGATCTACCTCGGCATCATACGCAAGGCGCTCTTGTGAGAGCCCGCGCATTGTCCTGATCCTGCGTAAATTCCAGGCTACTAGGGACCGGCCATCCATCGAGACAAGCGGCCACCTCGACGGCTATTAAACCACTGGCTATATCCCGTATATTATTGGCAGCGCATCTATCGGCGGTGTCTTACATGCTCCGACTTTGGACGTTCGTACCGTTCCTGTTTTTGGCTGTTTGTATTGCTAACGCTCAGACCGCGATAGACGGACTAATTAAACGAGCCGAGGGCGGAGACGCGACAGCTCAACATGAGCTTGGATGGAAATACAGTGTTGGTGTGGTTCGAGAGCGGGACGGAAGCGGCGTCAACCAGGATTTAGATTTGGCGATTAAATGGCTGACGAAGGCCGCTGACCAAGGACTTCCAGCAGCACAGTTGCAACTTGGCGAATTGTACGGAGAACGTGACCCACTACAAGCGGCTGTGTGGCTTTCGAAATTCTTGAAGCAAGGCTTGGGGGCGGAATGGAAGCCGTCAATCGCATCGGCTCATTACATGCTTGGCCAACTACTCTACCGCCCGTGTGATCCGTACCCCGGGCATATAACCTTTCTCGAATGCGGGGACGAACGAAAGAGCGCAGTTCAAAACGTCCGTTCTGCCGTCTCCCACTTTCGAACAGCCGCAGAGGCTGGAAACATCGATGCACAATATGAACTGGCTGTCCTGTTGCAAACAGGCAAAGGTACTCCTCAAGACCATAGTACTCGACGCAGTTGGATAAGGCGTTGAGTTGATTCATAAAAGCGATTCTTTGTCTGGCAGCGAAGGATCGCACTCATGCAATCGATATTCTCGAGCGCCTTATCAACGGCGGTAGCAAAACACATCGACCTGTCGGTCAC
>CAMDOZ010000150.1 GCA_945903705.1 Fidelibacterota bacterium
AAGGAGTCGAAGACCGGGCGAAAATGGTTCAAGAGATGGTGGATTCCGTCTTCAGTTTCGCCGAGCCCGGCTTCCAGGAGTTCCGCACCTCGGCTTATCTCACCGGCATCCTCGAGAAGGAAGGCTTCACCATTACTCGTGGTGTTGCGGGCATCCCTACGGCCTGGACGGCGACCTGGGGTGACTCCGGCCCCGTGATCGCGCTCGGCAGCGATATCGATGCGCTGCTCGGTCTCTCGCAAACGCCGGGCTCGCCGCAGATCAAGCCAATGATCGAAGGCGCGCCGGGTCACGGCGAAGGCCACAACTCGGGCATGCCCATGGTGATCGCTGCGGCGCTCGCCGCGCGCGACGTGATGGTCAAGAACGGCATCAAGGCTCGCCTGATGATTTGGCCGGGCGTCGCCGAAGAACTGCTCGCCACCAAGGCCTTCTATGTGCGCGACGGCCTCTTTAAGAACGTCGACGTCTGCATCTTCACCCACGTCGGCAGCGGATTTACCGTCGGCTGGGGGGATCTAGGAAACACCGGGATGGTCTCGGTGGAATACCGTTTCCACGGCAAGACCTCGCACGCCGCCGCCGCCCCGTGGCTCGGCGCCAGCGCGCTCGACGGCGTCGAGCTCATGAACATCGCCTGGAATATGCGCCGCGAGCACCTGCCGGTGACGCAGCGTTCGCACTACGTCATTACGAACGGAGGGGGTCAGCCCAATGTCGTGCCGGGCGAAGCGTCGGTCTGGTATTACTTCCGCGAACGTACGTTCAAAGAGATCCAGGACCTTTACGACATGGCGAACGGGATCTCCGAGGCGGCAGCGAAAGCCACAGGGACTACGGTCACGCGTCAGGTGATGGGCTATGCAGCGCCGAACTACGGCAACCGGCCGCTGGCGGAAGCTGCGCACCAGAACATGACCCGCGTCGGCATGCCGAAGTGGACGGCGGAGGATCAGGCCTTCGCCAAGCAGGTGCAGGAAGCCAACGGTTTCAAACTGGAGCCGCTTGCGGCCGAAGTCGCGAAGATCTCAACGCCGGAAAGTCGCGGACCCTCGACTGGCGGCGGATCGGACGACATCGGCGACATTATGTGGACAGTGCCGACCATCACCATGCGGTATCCCTCGAACATCCCCAACACCACGGGGCATCACGTCACGGCGGCCATGGCCATGACGACCCCCATTGCGCACAAGGGCGCGGTGGTGGGAGCGAAGGCGCTCGCGCTCACGATCCTCGACATCGCCACGACGCCGTCCTTGGTGACGGCGGCCAAGGATCATTTCACGAACGTCCAGACCAAGGACACCAAGTACGCGCCGGTGCTGGTCGCGAGCGACAAGCCGGCGATCCACCTCAACAAGGACTTGATGCTGCTTCTGCGGCCGCAGATGGAGAAATTCTATTACGACCCGAGCAAGCACCAGACGTACTTGCAGCAACTCGGGATCACCTATCCGCCGGCGCCCGTGGCGAAGTAGTTCGCCTAAGCGTCCCATCCGCGGTTGGCGTGCGGCACGGTCCAGCGCTTGACTTCGACGGGCTCAAGCGCGGGCTTGCCCAAGAACGGCGCCGACAGGCAGTACACGCCCGCGTGCACGCCGACCCAGATGAGGTTGCGGTCCCATTCGATGAAGACGTTCTCGGTGGTGCCGCGGCGCCAGGTCGCATAGTCGTTCATCTCGCCGTCGCGGGGCGGCACGAAGTAGGCCACTTCCTTGGGCTGTGTCGGATCGCTGATGTCGTAGATGCGTATGCCCGCATTAAAGTAAGTGAGGGCGACGAGGTCGGGACGCGCCTCGCCGGGCGCGATCCAGGTCTGCATGTTGTGGGCGCTGAAGCGCCCGCGCGCCATGCAGAAGTCGGCGTAAGGCGCCTTGGGATCAGGCATTGGGCGCGGGAACAGACCGACGATCTTCGGGTTTCGCGGGTCTTTCACATCGACGACGTAGCTCGTGTGCCACGGCTCCCGGCAATCGCCCTCGAGCGCCTCGAACACGCCGATGACGAGGTTCTGCAGCTTGGGATACTTGGCGGCGTCGGCCACGACGGGATAGACCGTGTGGAACGGGATTCCGCCGAAGTTCTCAAGTTGATGGGCGACATGGCCGAGCACCTTGGGGTTCTTGATGTCCGTGAGATCGTGCACGTACATCCCGAAGACGCCCCAGCCGGTGTAGCCGATCTTGCCTCCGTCTTCCACGCGCGTCGGAACAACGCAGCCGCCGTGATTCCCTGTCCATGAGGACTGATCGCCGGCGAAGGTATAGCGGCGATAGACCGCCTCTTCGTCGAGGCGCTGGCCGGGCGCCCACCAGCGCGAGACTTCCTTCACGTTGGCCGGATCGCTCATGTCCACGATCATGAGCGCGTTGGAGTAGGGCCGCTCGGAACTCTCCTGGCGCAGCTGGTTGTCCCAGCCGCAATCGAGGTAGGCGTACTGGCCGCCGTCGTAGAAGTTCATATGCGTGCCGCTGCCGGTCTTGCCGGTGTCGTATTCCTGCAAGAGCTTCACGTTCATCGGGTCGGTGGCGTCATAGGTGCGCAAGCCCCTGAGGCCGGTGTAGGAGGTGGAGCGCTCCATGTTCTCCGGGTGATACTTCCCGCGGGGGAATTTGACGCTGGGTTCCGTGAGGGGCACCTGGGCGGAGGCCATCAGGATCCACTTCTTCAGTTTCGCGTTGTAGGTGACGTTGGAACTGCCCTGATAGGCGCCCTTGGCCACCATCGTCGCTTTCTTGGGCTCGGTGACATCGAGCCACTGTCCGCCGCCGGAGATGAGCCGGCGCTTTCCCTTTGCCCACATGGCGGACATGGGTTCGCCGCCGCTGACGGCCGCGCCGGGGATATAATTGATGATCTCCATGTTGGATATGTATTGGTTGCGGTCGAGGTAATCGAGTGCGCCCGAGGGAAGGCGCAACGGCACGGTCCCTCCGCCTTCCGTCGTTCCAAAGACTTGCGCTTGGGCGTTTCCGGCAAGGGCGGTAGCGCCCAAGCCGAGCAGAGCGGAGCGGCGACCGATGCGCGTCATGTTTACTTCTTCCTCTTGTCGACCACCACCGCGCCGTCTTTCATCACCCAACGTACATTGTTGATGATGACGCCGACGTTCTTCAGGGGATCGCCTTCAACCGCGACAATATCGGCGTAGAAGCCGGGCGCCACGCTGCCGATCTCTTTTTCCATGCCCATCATCCGCGCGGCTGTCGTTGTGGCGGAGGCCAGCGCCTGCGCCGGCGTCATGCCGGCCTTCACGAACCACTCGAGCTCGCGCGTGTTCTGGCCGAACATGGAGAAGATCGCGTCGGAGCCCATCACCACCTGCACGCCCGCTTTGATGGCCTTGCGCGTGCTCTCGAGGTTGCGTCCGATGTAGTTGGTCAGGTTCTCCTTCGCACCCGGCTGATAGCGGAAGCGTTCGGCGTTGTCGAAGTAGTACCGGTTGTGGTCGATGGTGGGCACGAAGAAGATCTTCTTCTTGGCCATCTCGGCGATGGTGGCGTCGTCGAGATCCGCGCCGTGTTCGATGGAGTCCGCGCCGGCGCGCACTGCATCGCGCACGCCGGTCGGGCCGTAACTGTGAATGGCGATGCGTTTTCCCATGGCGTGGGTGGCGTCGACGGCGGCCTTCATCTCTTCATAGGTGACGGTCTGAAATCCCGTGACGTCCTCGCCGCTCCCCGTAGAGCCGAAGATCTTGATCCAGTCGACGCCGGCGGCGATCTGCTGGCGCGCGGCGCGGGTGAATTCATCGGGGCCGTTGCCTTCGCCGCAGCCCAAGGGATTGCCCGCGACGTTGTAACGGCTGCGCGTGGCCCTGAGGCCGCAGCCAACCACGTACATGCGGGGGCCTACCCAGCGGCCCGAGTTGATGAGATCGCGCATCGTAACGTCCATGTACTCGGACGCGTTCATGTCGCGCACGGTGGTGACGCCGGACTCGAGGGTCTGTATCAGGGCGTCCTGGCCCAGGACCATGTTCCCTGCGTTCGACCGCGAAGCCCGGGTCAGCGGATCGGGCCCATAGGTCATGTGCGTATGAGCGTCGATGAGGCCGGGGATTCCGGTGTAGCCGGAAAGGTCGATCACTTCGGCGCCGGCCGGCGGTGCGGCGGCGGAGACGCTGGTGATGCGGTTGTCTTCGACGACGACGGTCACGTTCTCCTGAACGCGTCCCGATGAGTCGACAAGTTTTCCGAATTTGATGGCTTTGGTCGCGGCCGATGCCGGCGCGGCGAACAGAACCAGCGCGACGAGCGCTGCGATAAGTCCGGTCTTGAACACGGAAGTCTCTCCCCAGCTTGGTGGCCCCGGACCATTGAATAGGGCTCGGCGTGGTCGTGCAAGGGGAGGCGGCTAGTTAAGCCAGAAGGTCTCCGCAAGAGCCGGGTCCGCCGGTGCGCCAAGGCGCCGCGCCGCCAGAGCTTCGGCCGGACAGGGGCGCAGCGCGTAGGGAAACTGGGGCAGGAGTAGACCCGCCCGCACCATGCCGAGGGCGACCGCGTCGAGATGACTGATGACGATGCGCGCGGCGGCGGGCGGCAGCACCTTCCACAACACGCGCCGCGCCCCGAATTCGTTCTCGTGCTGAAGGAGGAGGAGAACCTGCAGAACGAGCTCCTCGTCCTGGCCGACTTCGGCACATCGCGTTCCTCGCATGTCCAGCGGCCGTCCGGCGGCCGTGTCCATGATGCGCGCGGCGGCGGCGAGGTGCTGAGCGTGGGCCATGCTCAGACGTGCGATCTCGAAGCCTTCGCGGCAGTGCGCGTCGATCTCGCGGCCCTCGCGTATCGCCTGCAAGATCAGACGCAGCGAGCAGAGGACAAAGAGTTCGGGAGTGCTGAGCGAACACAAACGGCGCGTGGAAATCGGTGACGACATGCGCTCTCCCAGGACAGGCGATCTAAACCTGAAAGAGCAATACCTTAGTTAATAATGATTCGCAACGATGTTAATAATCATTCGCATAAATTGAAAAGAAAAGTATATTCAATATGTTGTTGGCCGCTGTCTAGGTGAGGCGACCAAAAGTCAGGACCAGAACCCGGCCCTCGCAGGCGATAGACAGGCCTGTCTCGTCCGCGTCGTCGGGAAGAGCCAGGGTGTAGCGGAAGGAATTAAGCCGCGGCAGTACACAGACGCCGTCGGCAAATCCGGAGCGGTCCTCGCTCGTGATCGTGAGCACGCCGGCCTCAAGACAGACCGCGACGCCTTCAGCGTCGCAGCCGTGGATGTCGGCCTTAACTGTGTAGGACTCATCGTATTCGACGAGTTCCATTCGCGGCTGAGCGTCCTCGCGCACCTGCCAAGACCGCGCGACGTTGAAAATTGAGTCCATGGTTTCCCCCTTGGCTCTTAACGCAGTCCTTGATGTGCCAGGACGATGTCCGGCGCATTGACGGTCGTCAAAGGGGGCGCTGCTTTGGCGACGGGGCCGGAGCCGCCGGAACAACGGCCGACACAACACGTTGATTTTGCATGTCTTCCGCGGCACCGGCCGAAGCCGGGAAAACCACTGCGCGCACGTTCTTCAGAGTTCTTTGTGAGGACTGGCGCGCCGTCGCGCGCGCCGTTTGGCGCGAGATGCGGGAGGATAATCTTTCGCTCGTGGCCGCCGGGATCGGCTTTTATTCGTTGCTCGCGATCTTCCCGGCCGTCGGAGCGATCGTGGCGCTCTACGGACTGATGGCTGATCGCGCCACCATCGGCGAGCACCTCAGTTTCATACGGGGCTTCCTCCCGCGCGATGCCTATCAGCTGCTGGCCGACCAGGTGCGCGAACTGACCTCCGGGGAGGACGTCAAGCTCGGCTTCGGATTTTTGGTCGGAGTGGCCATATCCATGTGGAGCGCGTCGCGGGCGGTCATAGCCCTCATTGCGGCCATGAACATCGCCTACGAGGAGGCCGAGGAGCGGAACTTTGTGGTCATCAATCTCATGGCCGTCGCCTTTACCCTGGCGGCGGTGGTCGTGATGTTGGGGGCCATGGCATTGCTGGGCGGTCTGCCGGCCCTCTTGGAGTCCCTGGCCTGGCCATCGTGGCTTAAGACGCTTGTCCTGCTATTGCGCTGGCCACCCCTCGGGGCGCTCGTTCTGATCTCTCTTGCCCTCCTTTACCGCTACGGACCGAGCCGACCGCACGCCCACGTCGAGTGGCTGACCCCGGGCGCACTCCTGGCCATGCTGTTCTGGCTCGTGGCTTCCGTCGGCTTTTCGCTCTACGTGGCCAATTTCGGGAAGTACAACGAGACCTTCGGATCCCTGGCCGGGGGCATCATCCTCCTGCTTTGGTTCTACGTTTGCGCGTATGCGGTTTGCGTAGGCGCCGAGATCAACGCCGAGATCGAATTTCGCGCGCGGGAAGAGGTCGGCGAAGACCGGCCCAAGGCAAGTTTTCCACAGGCGCAGCCGCGGGCTGGTCGCTAGTCTCCGCCCGTATGAGGTGAGCTATGAAAACCGCGCATATCCTTGCCGTCGTCCTCTGGAGCCTGTGCATAACTTCGGTGCGGGCCGAGACCGTGCTGATCACCGGGTCGAATCGTGGAATCGGACTCGAGTTCGTAAAGCAGTACGCCGCTCGCGGCTGGACCGTCATCGCGACGGCCCGCGCCCCCGAGAGCGCGACCGAGCTCAAAGCCGTCGCGGCGAAACTTCCCTTGGTGCGGATCGAGCGACTGGACGTGGTCGACCCCGTCGGGCTCAAGGCGCTCGCCGCAAAGTACGCGGGCACTCCCATCGACGTGCTCATCAACAATGCCGGCGTTCTCGGCGCGCTCGATCGTCAGCGTCTCGGCTCATTCGACTACGACGAATTCCAGACCGTGATGGGTGTGAACACGTTCGGACCGCTCGCCGTCAGCGATGCATTTCGCCCGCATGTCGCCGCCAGCGAGCAGAAAAAGATCGTCGGAATCACGAGCGGATCGGGCCAGATTTCGGTGCCGGTGGGCGGGGGCTCCTACTTCTATAAAGCCAGTAAAATAGGGCTAAATATGGTATTTCGCGCACTCGCCAGCGACCTTGCGGGCGAGGGAATCATCGTCAGCATGATTGCGCCCGGCGCGGTCAACACCGACATGCGGCGCGCGGCCGTTGGTGTCGAAGTTGCGTCGCGTGACTTGCCCGTCGGCGAGAGTGTGAGCGCGATGATCAAGGTGATCGACGGTCTGTCACGGGCCGACAGCGGTCGCGCACTCAA
>CAMDOZ010000151.1 GCA_945903705.1 Fidelibacterota bacterium
GTGATGCGGCCACAAGAATTGTGCGACCCGCAGGAGTGAGAGTGACTTAAGCAGGCGATGACCGACCTTCCACAATCGAAAAAGACTGTCCTTCAAGTTCTGCCGAGCCTTGTGAGCGGCGGAGTCGAGCGCGGCACCATCGACGTCGCGGCCGCCTTGGTGCGGGCCGGGTGGCGCGCGCTCGTGGTGTCGGAAGGCGGCCCTTTGGTGCGCGAGCTGGATCGCGCCGGCGCCGAACACATCGCGTTGCCGCTCAACACCAAGAATCCGAAACACGTGAAGGAGAACATCGCGCGTATCGCCGAGGTCATCCGGCGCGAGAAAGTCTCGCTGGTACATGCGCGCTCGCGCGCACCCGGATGGAGCGCCCGGGAAGCGACGAAAGAAACCGGCGTTCCCTTTGTCACGACCTTCCACGGCATCTATAGCCTGGGGCCTTTCGGCCTGAAAAAATTCTATAACCGCGTCATGGCGGACGGCGAGATCGTCATCGCCGTCTCGAATTTCGTGCGCGACCACATTCTCGAAAATTACAAGACGCCCGCGGATCGTATCCGCGTCATCCACCGCGGCATCGACGCGCAAGCCTACGACGAGAAGAACGTAACCTCGACGCGACTGATCCAGGTGGCGCAGAAGTGGCGCCTGCAGGACGCAGGCCAGGTGATCATGCTGCCGGGGCGCCTCACCGCGCTGAAAGGTCACGACGTCCTGATCGACGCGCTGGCCGAGCTAAAGCAAAGACGTGGCGGTGCCCTCGACTTGCGCTGCCTGATGGTCGGGCAAGGGTCCTCGGGATATGGCGCGCGCATCATGAGCTATGCCGCCGCGCGCCGGGTCGACGGTCACGTCCAGGTGATCGAGGACTGCAACGACATGCCCGCGGCCTACATGGTGACCGACGCCGTGGTTATGGCCTCGAAGCGGCCCGAAGCCTTCGGCCGCGTCATCGCGGAAGCGCAAGCCATGGGCCGCCCGATCGTCGCTTGCTCCCATGGTCCGACGGCGGAGATCATCCTTCCTGGCGTGACCGGGTGGATGTTCACCGCCAGCGACCCGGTATCGCTTGCGGACGCGCTCGAACGCGCCCTCTCCCTCTCGCGCGAAGAGCGGACCCGCGTCGCCGCGATGGCCGCCGAGCGCGCGCGCAAACTCTTCAACAAGGACGAAATGTGCGCGAAGACCCTCAAAGTCTATGACGAGGTTCTGGCCCGCCGCGCTGCTTCATGAACGCGGAAAACATTCTTGTCGTCCTCACCTCGGGGCTCGAGCGTCTTGTTCCCGCTCTCGGCGCCGTCGCGGCGATCAGAGCGTCGCACGCGGGCGCCGAGCTCGTGATCCTCGCGCGCGAGGAGTTTGCGGACTTCCTGCGCACCTCGCCCTACCCCACCGAGGTGTGGATCGACGACACCGCGGGATCGAAGAACTTTAAACGGTGGCGGGCCATGCGTGCGCGGCTCCGCTCGCGGGACTG
The DNA here is from genome assembly GCA_945903705.1 of Fidelibacterota bacterium. GTDB lineage: Bacteria > Pseudomonadota > Alphaproteobacteria > Rhodospirillales > Rhodospirillaceae > SHVO01. Next base: position 1,475 of record CAMDOZ010000151.1, read on the forward strand.
GGCGCGGGTCTACGACCTCGACGGCAATCGTCACTCGACACACCTCTTCTGGCTGCTGTACGGCCGGCGTGCGCTTTCGGTGGCGCGGAATTGCCTGGCATGGTCGGGCGTCGTTCCGGGCACATTCCTTGCCTGGACCGATCCGCACCGCGCGCAGATGCATGTTCGCGACCAGTGGGCGCACCAACTTCGCCTCGCTCACATTCCGGTGGTTCCGGCCACGGACCTGTCGTGGGTGGCGCGCCGCGTCACCGCGTTCAACGTGCCGTTCCGCATGAACGAGCCTTACCTCTTGATCGCCGTGGACCCCGGGCCGGGCGGGACGTGGCCGCGCCTTACCGATTTCGCAGGCATCGCTCAGGGCCGCGTGATGGTGGCCATCGGCTTCAACCCGCCCGAGGACTTTTCAAGCCTCAAGTCCGCCTGTCCGGACCTGGTGGACCTGGTCGGCAAGGCGACCCTCAACGAACTGGTGTTCATGGCCTGGGCCGCCGCCGGCGCCGTGGGCGCGGACAACGGCACCATGCATCTTGCGGCAGGAGCCGGGTGCCGCAGCGTCGTGCTTTACGATGCCAATTCCGACCCCGCCCTGGTGGGCCAGAGAGGCTCCCGGGTCACTATTTTGCGCCGGCCACAGCTTGGCGGCATCCCCGCCGCGGAAGTTCTCGCGGCCTTAAAGCGCCTCTAAATCCCCCTCGCAAGTCCGGTCTGTAAATCCGGGGCCGAGTGCTCTACATTCCGGCCCGAAAACGTGCTGAAACCCTTTATTTTCAAGGCTCCATGGTCGCCATTACTCTTCCGGACGGCAGCGTTCGCACCTATCCCAAGCCCATCACAGGCGCCGAGTTGGCCGCCGACATCGGGCCCGGCCTCGCCAAGGCTGCCCTCGCCATCCGCATCGACGGCGAGATGAAGGATCTCAACATGCTGCTCGAGCGCGACACCAAGGTCGCGATCGTCACCAAGAAGGATCCAGACGCCCTCGAGCTCCTGCGCCACGACGCGGCGCACGTGATGGCCGAAGCGGTGCAAGAGTTGTATCCGAAGACTCAAGTGACCATCGGTCCGGCGATCGAAAACGGTTTCTACTACGACTTCGCCCGGGACGAACCTTTCACGCCGGCGGACCTCGAGAAGATCGAAGCGCGCATGCGCGAGATCGTCGACCGTGACGAGCCGATCGTACGCGAAGTGTGGAAGCGCGACGACGCCGTCGCGCATTTCAAGGAGATCGGCGAGAAATACAAAGCCGAGCTGATCGAATCCATTCCCGCCGGCGAGGACGTGAGCATCTATCGCCAGGGCCAGTGGAAGGATTTGTGCCGCGGTCCGCATTTGCCGTCGACGGGCAAGCTGGGCAAGGCCTTCAAGCTGACCAAACTTGCCGGCGCCTATTGGCGCGGCGACGCCAAGAACGCGATGCTGCAGCGGATCTACGGCACCGCATGGGGCGACGAGAAGCAGCTCAAAGACTATCTCACCATGCTCGAAGAGGCGGAGAAGCGCGATCATCGCCGGCTCGGCAAGGAACTGGATCTGTTCCACTTGCAGGAAGAAGCGCAAGGCGCGGTGTTCTGGCATCCGAAAGGATGGACGCTCTACCGCACGCTGCAGACTTACATGCGCGGGCGCTTGGAAGCGGCGGGCTATGTGGAAGTGAACACGCCGCTGCTCATGGACAAAGTGCTGTGGGAGAAGAGCGGACACTGGGAGAAATTCCGCGACGCGATGTTCACGTCGGAATCGGAAGAGCGCATCCTGGCGGTGAAGCCCATGAACTGCCCGGGCCACGTGCAGATCTTCAACCAGGGCATCAAGAGCTATCGCGATCTTCCGTTGCGCATCGCCGAGTTCGGCTGCTGCCACCGCAACGAGCCTTCGGGCGCGCTGCACGGCCTGATGCGCGTGCGTGCGTTCGTGCAGGACGACGCGCACATCTTCTGCACCGAAGAGCAGATCAAGTCCGAGACCAAGGCCTTCATCGAACTGCTTCAGTCGATTTACAAAGATCTCGGCTTCACCGAGATCCATGTGAAGTTTTCCGATCGTCCTCCCGTGCGCGCCGGGTCCGACGAGACCTGGGACCGCGCCGAAACAGCGCTTCGCGATGCGACCGACGCCGCGGGACTCGCCTGGACCTTGAACCCCGGCGAAGGCGCCTTTTATGGCCCCAAGCTCGAATTCGTGCTTCGCGACGCCATCGGCCGCGACTGGCAGTGCGGCACACTACAGGCAGACTTCGTGCTGCCCGACCGGCTCGGCGCCCAGTACGTGGGCGAAGACGGCGCGCGCCATACGCCGGTGATGCTGCACCGCGCGATCCTGGGGTCCTTCGAGCGCTTCGTCGGCATCCTTGTGGAAAACTATTCCGGCAAGTTCCCTCTTTGGCTCAACCCGTTGCAGGCGGTGGTGTGCACCATCACGGATGACGCAGCACCGTACGCCGAGGAGGTCGCGTCCACCCTGAAGGCGGCCGGCCTCCGAGTCGAAACCGACCTCCGGAACGAAAAGATCAACTACAAGGTGCGGGAGCACTCGGTGACCAAAGTCCCAATCCTGGTAGTGGTCGGAAAGAAGGAAGCGGAAGGCCGCACGGTGGCCTTGCGCCGTCTGGGCGGGGCCAACCAAGAAGTCCTTGCGCTGCAAGAGGCAACCGATAGACTTAAATCAGAAGCGACGGTCCCAGGCCCGTAGGTGGCCTGAACCGTCGTTTTACGCATGAGGAGCTTTCGATTGAAAGCGCCCCCGCAAATACCGATATCTACGTCATCAACAACGTCAGGAGACGATACATAGCTAGATTTGACCAGCAGGCGCCGGCGTCCAAGGATGGACCGCGCGTCAATGAACAGATCAACAATCGCACTGTGCGCCTGATCGGCCACGACGGTGCAAACTTCGGGGTCGTAGACCGCGAAACCGCCCTCAAAAAAGCTGAAGAGGTAGGGCTTGATCTGGTTGAGATTTCTCCCAACGCCGATCCACCCGTCTGCAAAGTCCTCGACTTCGGCAAGTACAAGTACGAGGAACAAAAGAAAAAGAACGAAGCGCGCAAAAAGCAGAAGGTGATCGAAGTTAAAGAGATCAAGCTTCGTCCGAACATCGACGATCACGATTACGACGTGAAGATGCGCGCGATGCGCCGCTTCCTCGAAGAGGGCGACAAGGTGAAGGTGACGCTGCGCTTCCGCGGCCGCGAAATGGCGCACGTGGAACTGGGGCATCAGCTTCTGCAGCGCGTCAAAGCGGATTTCGAAACGGACGGCAAGGTCGAGCAAGAACCACGGTCCGAAGGCCGCCAGATCGTCATGGTCCTGGCGCCTCGCTAAGGCAAAAACTCTCGGCGCAGCGGGGCCGTAGCGGCCTCGTCTGGTTCTAATTCGGCGCAGAATACGCGCGACGAAGGAAAACCGGCCCCACTGCGCCGAAGTCGCATAAGGGGGGATCTAATGTCAGAAGCGTTTTACCTGCGCTGGGCGCCCTCGTTCCTGAGCCTCCTGCGCATCATGTCGGCGCTGCTCTTCATCGCGCACGGCACTCAGAAACTGTTCAACTTTCCCGCCCGCCCCTCACCGGACGGCGCGGCGTCGCCGCCCATCGACCTGTTCTCGCTGATCGGCGCGGCCGGCGTGCTCGAATTCGTCGGAGGCGCCTTCCTGCTCGTGGGCCTTTTCACGCGCCCCGTGGCGTTCATTCTTTCGGGAATGATGGCGGTGGCGTATTTCATCGCGCACCACCCGCGTACCTTCTATCCGGTGAACAACGGCGGCGATGCGGCGATCCTGTTTTGCTTCATCTTCCTCTTCTTGTTCTTCGCCGGCGGAGGCCCTTTGAGCGTGGATACGCTGTTCGCCAAGCGACGGGCGGAAGCCGCGGTCGGCTAGGACGGCGGACGTCCGCGCCGGAAGCCGTTCAGGGGCGTTCCAGCGCCTCCCCTAGACCCTCTTCGCACCCTCCGGGGGCCGCCTTGCAAACAGGGCTTCCGGCGGGTATAAGCGCGCCTTCCTGGCCGAAAAGGATGCTTATCCACAGGCCAGTGATGAGGGGTCGGACTTAAGGTCCGAGTCCACCGGTTCCAAGGCTAAAAAGCCAATACTTTCAGGCTTTTAGGGCATGCCTCTGGGCCGGGTCCAAGTAACCGTCATGCTGATTGAAAGGACGCAAAATGCCCAAGATGAAGACCCAGAGCTCCGCCAAAAAGCGGTTCAAGGTTACAGCGACAGGGAAAGTGAAAGCCGGCGCCGCCCATAAGCGTCACCGTCTGATCTCGAAGCCCAAGAAGATGAAGCGTCAGAATCGCCGCACGTCAGTGCTCGCGAAGCCGGACGGCATCATCATCAAGAAAAACTTCCTCCCCTACGCCTAACCCCAGCCCTTACGGAGCACGACCATGTCACGCGTCAAACGCGGAGTTACCAAACACGCCCGTCACAAGAAGGTCCTCGAGCAAACCAAGGGTTTCCGGGGCCGTCATTCCAAAGCTTACAAGGTGGCCAAGAACCGCCTGGAGAAGGCGCTCAGGTATCAGTACCGCGACCGCCGTCTCAAGAAGCGCGATTTCCGCGCGCTGTGGATCCAGCGTATCAACGCCGCCGTGCGCCCGCTGGGCCTCACCTACTCGCGATTTATCAACGGGCTCAAGAAGGCCGGCATCGAACTCGACCGTAAAGTTCTCGCCGATATGGCCGTCCGTGAGCCCGCTGCGATCGAAAGTCTGGTGAAGCAGGCCCAAGCCGCGCTCGGTTAAATTCTCATCGAGTAGACGTCGGTAAAGGGGCGGCCTCACCGGGCAGCCCCTTTCCTATTTGCGAGATGAGAAGAACAGCATGACCGACACCATCGACAAGCTCCGCGCCGAACTCCTGGCCGCCGTGAGCGACACCAACGATCTCGCCACTCTGGAAGAGGTGCGCGTGGCGGCCCTTGGCAAAAAGGGCCGCATCACCGCGCTGATGAAGGAGCTGGGCGCCATGTCGCCCGACGAGCGCAAGGCCGCGGGGCAGCGCTTGAACGTGCTGAAAGACGAAGTCGCCGCAGCACTCGACGCCAAGAAAGCGACCTTCGAGACGGCCGCACTGAATGCGCGCCTCGCGAACGAGAGCATGGATGTGAGCCTCTCGATCCGCCCCGAGGCGAAAGGCACGCTGCATCCCATCAGCCAGACGAGCGCAGAGATTGCCGCGATCTTCGGCCAGATGGGCTTCGAAGTGGCCGACGGTCCGGATATCGAGGACGACTTCCACAATTTCACCGCGCTCAACTTCCCACCGGGCCATCCCGCGCGTGAGATGCACGATACCTTCTTCCTGCCGCCCGACGGCGACGGTCAGCGCTATCTCCTGCGCACTCACACGTCACCTGTGCAGATCCGCACCATGATGACCCAGAAACCGCCGATTCGCGTGATCATTCCCGGGCGCACCTACCGCTGCGACTACGACATGACGCACACGCCCATGTTCCACCAGGTGGAGCTGCTGGTTATCGACACCGAAACCAACATGGCGCACCTGCGAGGCTGCCTGCAGGAATTCGTGCGCACGTTCTTCGGCATCGACGATCTGACCACGCGCTTCCGTCCGTCCTTCTTCCCCTTCACCGAGCCCTCGGCG
>CAMDOZ010000152.1 GCA_945903705.1 Fidelibacterota bacterium
ACCGCGCCGGCGACGTGAGCCGCTGTATTACTCACCGAAATCGTCAGGTCCAGAGCCGCGATCTGGGCGGCGACGGCGTCCAGATCTCCAAGCGGATTGATATCCGGGTCGGTGACGATCTTCACGCCGAGCTCGCGTTCGACGGCGGCGATATCGGACCTTGTATCGCCGTACTGAACATTCACGAACGTGACACCCGGGGTCCGAAGGATGGGCGACCACTGCAGGAGCGATACCGATTTGTCCTGCCCGCCTTCGCGTGTGCTGCGCCAGGAGATGCCCACCAGAGTAGTGTCGGCGTCCGCCTTGTATTTTTCGCGCAAGGTGCGCGTGAGCGCCGTGTCCGGTCTCAAATAACCCTCACGCCGAGAGAAAGCCTCGAAGGTCGGGCGGAGGAACTCTCCCAAATGCGAGACGGAGGCTTGAAACGCAAGATCGGCTATGACTCTCGGGTGTTCGGGTTGGCCGCCGGTCGGAATGATATCGATGCCGGGAAAAGATCGCGCAAATAGACTGCGAAGGCGGGGGGAACAGACCAGCACGACGCGCGCACCCGCCTGTAACAGGTCGGGGATCATGCTTGCCGTAAGAATCTCGTCCCCCAGGCCTTGCTCGGTCCAGACCAGGATCTTGCGGCCGGACAGGCTCTCGCCACGCCAATAGGGTAAAGCGAAATGTCCGTGAAACGTGCGCGTCGTTTTGAAGCGGCAGGCGTACGCCGGCCATCCTTCCGCGAACCGGCCGCGCGCCAGCAGCGCCAGGGCCTTGTTCCGGAGCGCGTCGTCGTAGTCCGGCCGTGCGGCAAGCGCGCGGTCGTAATAGGCGAGGGTCTTGTCGAACCGCAATGTTGTATCCATGAGCGTGCCCATGTTGACGAGCGCGCTGACGCAGCGGGGATCGAGGTCGATTGCCTTGGCGATCCACGTTTCCGCCTGGTCAACGTCGCCGAGGCGCAAGAGGCAACCGCCGATGCCGTTCGCCGCTTCTGCATTGCCCGGGCGCAATTTGTACGCGGCGCGGAAATGACTTTCCGCCTCGGCATGGCGTAAAAGTCCAGCGAGGAGGTTCCCCAGATTGAAGTGAGCTTCCGGCGAAGGCGACGCCTTCAACGCGCGCTCGATCAACGCGACCCCCTGTTGGGGATCGCCTGCATGACCGACAATCACGCCGAGCAAGTGAAGCGCGTCCGCGTTGTTCGGATCCCGCCGAAGCACATCCCGATAGCCGGCCTCGGCCTCGGCGAGGCGCCCCTGGCGATGAAAATCCATGGCGCGGGTTACGAGGTGGAGCGGCGTCGTCATGCGCGCAGCCACGCCGCGAGCTCGTCCCTTGCGCGGGTCAGCGGCCCTTTCCAATCAAAGCGGCGGTCCTGCCGAAACAGACGCAGGCTCGGGTACCATGGATTGTCGACGCGATTCAGGAACCAATACCAATGTGCTCCGGGACCCATGGGAACGAGCGCCCAAACGGGGCGGCCCAAGGCGCCGGCGACGTGAACGGTCGTATTGCTCACCGAAATGACAAGGTCCATGGCGGCGACTTGGGCGACGAAGGGATCCAGATCGCCCGTCGAATCGATGCTGCGATCATGAATGATCTTTCGGTCCGTCTTTTGGGATGCTTCCGCGATTTCGTTGGCGCAGTCGCCGTACTGCAATGAAACAAACGTCGCGCCGGGAAGTCCAAGAAGTTCCGACCATTGCGCGAGATCTATGGACTTGAATCGTCCGGCCGGTCCGCTTTCGCTCCGCCAGGAGAGGCCCACGAGGCGTGCGGCGCCGCCGTCGAGGTAGCGGGCGCGCAGATCGGCGACCAGACGTGGATCCGGTTTTATGTACCCGCCGTGCTCCGGAAATGACGCGAGCGTCGGCCGCAGCCATTGCGCCGCATCCGTAAGCGGAAGGCGAACATCCACATCGTCTTCGACCTCATCCCCAAACCCAATGATCCGGGCCTCGGGAAAAGATCGCATGAAAAGGGTGCGCAAGCGCGGTGAACAAACAATCGTGCAGTGAGCAACTGCGTCGATGAGCTCCGGCAGCAGGCTTGCAAAAAGAATCTCGTCGCCCAAGCCGTACTCGAGCCACACCAGGACCTTCTTTCCGCGAAGGGACGAGCCGTCCCACGGCTTTCCGCCGGTAAGGTCGGGCGCTCCCTGAAGCGCCTTGATGCGCGAGCGGTAATGTGGCCAAGCCTCTTGCAGGCGGCCGAGAATAAGTAAGGTGAGCCCGCGGTTGGCAACCGCGGGTGGGAAATCGGGCCGTAGCGCCAATGCGGCGTTATAGTCGGCGAGGGCATCATCGAAGGCGCCGTTGAACCGTTTCGCGCTGCCGCGGTTGACGTAAGCGTTTTCGCACGCGGGATCCAGCGCGATCGCCTCTGTATGCAACGCGATCGCCCCCTCGAGGTCGCCACGCAGTTCTTGAATGCGGCCCAGCGCAGTCACGACGCCCGCGCGCGCCCGCCCGGTGTTGCGCAGGCCGTTCAATATCTCCTCGGCTTCCTCCAGGCGCGCGAGATCAATCAACGCCTCGGCGAGTTGGAGAGCGCTCCGCGCGTCGGCGGGGTCATCGCGCAGGATTTCGCGATAAATCGCGACTGCATCGCCGAGCCGCCCCTGCTTGTGAACCGCATTTGCCAGGAGGCGGCGCGTCTCAAGATGCGTCGGGTTCGCGGAAAGAAAGGTTCTCGTCAGCCGCTCCGCCTCGACGAATCGCTCGGTCTGACCCATCAGCGACGCCAAGGTTACATGCGCAGACGCATAGTCCGGATGCTCCTCAAGGCATTTGCGCAATATCTGCTCGGCCCCTGGCGCATCACCAAGCGCCGCGAGGCACATCGCCAGGCCCACCGAGGCTTGCCGCGGCGGCTGAGGAAGTGACGTAACCCGGCGATAAGTCTCGGCCGCCTCTGTAAGCCGCCCCGCAAGGCGTAAGGCATTCGCAAGCCTGCCGGCGGTTTCGGGCGTTCCTCCAGCAAGCTGATCTGCTTCCAAGAAATACGGCAGCGACTTCTCCGGGGCGCCCGCACGGAGCCATGCAGAACCCAACATCTCGACCGTAGGTGTGTGCCCAGGACGTAAGGCTCGCGCCCGATCCAAGGAAGCAACCGCGTCGCTGAATCGATTCATCTCGACGTAGGCCGCGCCTAGGAGATAGCGGAGCTGCGGGTCCTCGGCCGCCGACGCAAGCAACTCTTCATACCGCGCGGCTGCTTCGGCAATTCGGCCACTTTGATGGATTGCCGTGGCATCTCGAAATGCTGCGTCGAATGCCGTCGGTTTGATTGTGGAGGGGGGCGCCATGAGCCTATCGCAGCCTGCGCTATCAATCGCCGTCGATCCCGGCTTGTCCTGTAACGCGGATAACTTCTTCGACGCTGGTGTCGCCGCGCCAAACCTTGACGAGGCCGTCCTCCATCAGGTCGCGGAATCCATTCTTACGCACGGCCGCTTGCATTTCGTGCATTGGGCGTTGATGAAGAATCATTTCGCCGACTTCGTCGTCGAGAACCGCCACTTCATATATTCCAAGTCGGCCGCGATAGCCGGTGTTTTGACAGCGCGTGCACCCCACGGCTTCGAACCACTGCGGCTCGCCCGGCAGGACTTCCGGGAACTGATCACGCAGTTTCTCGCACTTCTCGCGTATGGCGCGAGCGGGCTCTTGCGAGCGTTGGCAATGCGGGCAAAGGCGCCGCACCAGGCGTTGCGCCATGACTTGGCGGACCGAGGACGCAACGAGAAACGGCTCGAGGCCCATGTCGATAAGCCGCGTGAAGGCGCTGAGTGAGTCGTTGGTGTGCAAGGTCGAGAACACCATGTGACCGGTCAGCGATGCCTGCACGGCGATCTGCGCGGTTTCGAGGTCGCGGATTTCCCCGATCATGATCACGTCGGGATCCTGACGCAGGATCGAACGCAGGGCGCGGGCAAAGGTGTAGCCAATCTCGGACTTGGTCTGGACTTGGGTTACGCCGGGGATGTTGTACTCGACCGGGTCCTCGACCGTGATGATCTTACGCTTGCCGTCTTTGATATGTTCAAGAGTGGCTTTCAGCGTCGTCGACTTGCCCGATCCGGTAGGGCCGGTGACCAGGATGATCCCATGAGGTTCGTTCGCGTGTTTCGCGAAGACATCCAGGTGATCTTTCGCCATGCCGATCTTTGCCAGCGAAAACTGTTTGTGCTCCTTCAGGAGCAGTCGCATGACGATCGACTCTCCAAAGACGCCGGGAAGGCACGACACGCGAATGTCGAGCTCCTTGCCGCTCATTCGCACACTGATGCGGCCGTCCTGCGGCAGGCGCCGTTCGGCGATGTCCAACCCTGAAATCAGCTTGATGCGCGAGGCGACGGCATCGAAGCGCGAACGCGGCAACGTGACGCGGCTCTGAAGAACGCCGTCGATGCGATAACGTATATCGAATTCATGTTCGCGCGGCTCGACGTGAATGTCCGACGCCGCTTCATTTACGGCCTGGGACATGACGTTTGAGACAAGCTCGACGACGGGAGCTTCTTCGGCGAGCTCGCGCAGCAGCGCGACGTCGCCGTCGATATCGCGCCCGTCCGACTTCAACTCGCGGCGCACCAGATCGATCATGAATTCGAGTTCGCGCGACCGTATCAGCCACCAGCGAATTTCATTGTCGGGGAAGGCCGACAGTAGGGCTTCCTGCAAGCTCGGCTTCAACGGGTCGCGGCTGATACAGTGCATGACGCCCTGCTCGCCGGCCCATACCAGCGCCGTCTGGTCGATCCACCAGTCGCTATCAAGGTTGGAGGCCTTGATTGCGGCGGCATAGATCGCCGGATCCTGCGGCATGCGCTCGTTGGACATCACGTCCAATCCGAGCTGCATGGAAAGTGCATCCAGAACCGCGTCCTCGGAAACCGCACCGATGCGGATAAGGACGGCGCCGAGGGGGCCGCTAAAGCTTGCCTGGAAGTTCAGCGCCTTCGCGAGGTCGTTTTCGCCAATTGCGCCGCGCTGCAACAGGATTTGGCCCAGCGGAGGTTGGACTTCGAAAGTCTGGGCCGCCGTCGGCACATCAAGGTTCATCGTCGATTCCAAGGCGCTTCCAAGTCAGAGATTTCTGGGCGCTTTGTATCACCCGGAACTCACTAAAAGACTTTAACACAATGACATAAATCCGGGGCCTAGGCAGGACACACCCGCCAAATAGCGTAAATGCGGGCGGGTGGAGCGACCTCTTGCCCTCGGCGAGCTTACAAGATTGTAAGCTCTCGCCGTTAACCGCGGCGGAACAGCATGAGAAGCCCTTCGGTTTGGCGCCCTCCGGTTCGGTGCAATGCGATATCGCGGCGTGCGACCGCCTCCAGGCCTGCGGCATGGGCCGTCTCTTCGAAATAGGCGGCGCTGTGAGCGAAACGGCCGCCGTGTCGTAGTTCAAATCCGGCAACGTCGGCACACTCGATGGAACACAAGAAGAGTCCGCCTGGGGTAAGGCGCCCCGGGATCACCTTCATGAGCGACGAAAGATTGCCGAGGTAAGGGGCAAGGTCGACCGCCGTGATCAGGTCGAATTGTTCTTTCGATGTGCTCATCACGCGCAGGATCTCGCCGACAATTAAGCGATCGTAGAGGTTCTTTTGCGCGGCAAAATCAATCATCTTCGGCGAGGCATCGATACCGGTGGCCGCGTCGATGCGGAAAGCGTCGCGCAACGCCGAAAGAACGAGGCCGGTACCGCAGCCGAGGTCGGCGACGCTTTGGAATGAGTCGCGGTCGGGGAGCGTTTCTTCGAGAAGCATCGCCGCCGCTTCGGGCGCGTCATAGCGGCGCATCGAACCCGCGATATGGTCGTAGCGTTGCGCCACTCGATCGAATGTGTCGGCGGCGAAACTTGACGGAGGAGAATCTACGGCTTCGCCGTGGAGGGCCGCGATCATGAATCGGGCTCGCTCGTTTTCCGGATCGACCGAGAGGATCTGCAGGTGCGCCCGCTCCGCCGCAAAGAGGTTTTCTTGGCCCACTTCCGCTTCCGCGAGCGCCTCGAGGACATCGGGACTGGTTGAAGCGGCCTCCGCAGCGAGCTTTAGAACGTCCGCAGCCTCTGCAAATCGTTCAAGACCGAGCAGCGCGGTTCCCAACGCGAATTGTCCAAATGGATAAGCGGTTTCGATTGCGAGACTTGCCGCGGCTACACGCGAGGCGTCGTCGTAGAGTCCAAGCGAAGAAAGCGCCAAGCTCAACGTTGCGTGAGCGGGTGCGTTCCGCGGATCGCCAATGATTGCACGATTGAGACAATCGACCGCATCGCGCGGTGCTCCGTTCGCCAGGGTGAGAGAGCCGAGTTTGAACAGCACTTGCGGGTTATCCGGTTGAACTCTTTCTGCCCGGCGGTAGTCCGCCATGGCCTCGTCGAAGCGCCCCAGGTCCTTCAACGCATCGCCTCGTCGCAGGGTGGCTTCGACGTTCAGCGGCTCCGCCGCCAACACTTTGCCGTACGCAAACGCGGCACTTTCCAGGTCGGCGGCGCGGAAATAGAAATCGCCCAACTGAAGCCATTGCGACGTATCGCGCGGATCCATGTCCAGGAATTTTCGCAAATACAGCGCCGCCCTGGAAAAGTCGCCGACCTCCCAGCATGCGCGCGAAAGATTGGAAAGGATGATTATGCCGGTCGGGTGAATCTCCAAGGCTTTGAGAAGGACGTTTACGGACTCACTCCAATGCCCGCAGGCCTGCAGTCCGTTGGCCGCGTGCACAGCCGCATCCTTTTTTCCGGGATTCTCCTCGGCAAGGCTGCGGTAAAGATCCGCTGCAGCAACAAGGTCATTGGTTTTGAGGGCCGCCGTGGCGGCCGCAATATGTTCAGAGTAGGAGGCGAATCTCGGTTGTGACATCGGCGACTAACTAAAGAGAAATGAGTTCGGAGGTGGGGAGGAGATGACTAGACCAGGTCCCAGGTCGCCGGCGTGCCTCTCTTGACGGCCGCCCGCACCTTTCGCCCAAGAAGCGTCTCGAAGTATTTGGGCGGCAGACCGAGCCCTGGGCGGATGCAACGCAGGTTTTCGCGTGTAAGTACATCGCCGGGTTTCAAGTC
>CAMDOZ010000153.1 GCA_945903705.1 Fidelibacterota bacterium
GCCTCACCTGCATGAAGATCATGGGCCTCGACGTCAGCAACTGGGGCACCCAATCGAACGGCACCACCAAGGAAATCGGAGAGATTCTGGCGTAAGCCGGATCGGTTTCTGCGCCCGCCCTCGTGGCGGGCGCAGAGCTTTCCTCAAGGGAATTGTATATGCGTCACATCCTTACACTCGCTGGCGCTCTCGCGGTCGGAACATTCCTGACCACGCCGGTGCTGGCCGCCGATGCGGCCCGCTCGGTTATTCCGGCCGAGCGCGAAGAGTATGCGCGCGTGCCGATGCCGGCGAACATTCATGTCGAGTACTCGGAATTGGACGGACCGGTGTTTGCGACGCCCGAGGGCAAGACCCTCTATTTTTGGCCGCACACCACCATGCGCAACGGCGTGACCGCCGACCCCAAAAATCAGTCGGCTTGCACGAACGAGAAGACGACGCATACGGCGGGCTTGATGAGTCCGTATCCGCCGGGCCTCGAGCTGCCCGAGCTCGACAAACGTAAGAGCTGCGCGGAAGTGTGGATCCCCTATGTCGCCGCCGACGATGCGAAGCCGGTTGGCGCGTTCGGACTCATCACGCGCAAGGACGGCCGCAAGCAGTGGACCTACGACGAGCACGCGCTCTATACCAGCTACCTCGACAAGGTGCCTGGCGACGTGATGGCGGCAACCACCGGCAACATGGGTAGCGACGGCCCTGCGGCGCGTGAAGTCGTGACCGCGCCGTCGGCGATCCCGCCGGGCTTTCTGGTCTATTCCTCGGTCTCGGGCCGTCAGCTTCTGACCGACAAAAATCTCTCCGTATACGTGTCGGACCGCGACGGGTCGAATAAGTCGAATTGCGACGCCGCATGTACGCGCGAGTGGGCGCCCGTGACGGCGGCGGCTTCGGCCCAGGCGCAAGGCGAGTGGTCGATCTTTGAACGCTCGCCGGGCGTGCGTCAGTGGGCCTTCCGCAAGAAGCCGCTCTACACGCACACGCTCGACGACGGGATCCGCAGCATGCAGGGCAGCGACGTGCCCGGCTGGCACAATGCCTATACCCAGAAGGCGCCCGCGCCGCCGGCCGAATTTACCGTGCAGGACTCGATCACCGGTACCGTACTCGCCGACGCGAAGGGCCGGACGATCTACTACTACAATTGTGCCGATGACTCGGTTGATCAGCTGGCTTGCGATCAGGTGGACAGCCCGCCCGCCTACCGTCTCGCGATCTGCGGCGGCGGTCAGGTGGAACGTTGCCTGCGCGATTGGCCCTACGTTGAAGCCGGTGCCGGGGCGAGGACGCTATCGCGCACATGGCAGGTCCTGACAATCGACACCAAGACGGGCCACCTTGCGGAACCGGGCTCGCCCGGTTCTCTGCGCGTGTGGGCCTACAAGGGTCAGCCGCTGTACACCAACACAAACGACAAGGATCCGGGCGACCTGTACGGTCACGGCAACGGCGAGTTCATCGCCAACCGTAACGGCTTCCGGGCCTTCATTCTTCGCGACGAATTTTCTCGTTAACCGGTTCAGGTGAGGGAACACAAAATGGCAAACGCGAAATCAACATTGCTGGCCGGAGCTGCGCTGCTGCTGGCCGGTACGGCACTTTCGGCTCCCGCTGCGGCGGAGACGACCGACATCGTCGGCCTGAAAAACGGGACGATCGGTTTCGTTCTCACCAGCGCGGCGTGGGGTCTCCACCAGACTCCGGACGGCAAGACCGAGTGCCCGGAAGGCTATAACGAAGGCCCGCGCGAGCAGTTCAGGGCGCTGTTCCCCAAAGGCGGCACCGTCGAAGGTACGCAGCTCGAGCGTGAAAGCGCCTCGCGCTACCCGATGGATAAGGAAGACAACTTTGTCTATCGCGAAGCGAAGGGTCAGGTCGGCCTCGGCATGAACCTCGACGGCAAGGTCGATGCGAATGATTTCACCTCACCGGACGGCGTAAAGGGCATCGATAACCAGCTTTATCGCGCGATCGGATGTACGCGCCTGTTCCGCGCCCCCGACGGCACCTTTGCGAACTTCACCGAAATGTGGGTCCGGGAAATGGGCTTTAACCGCATCCTGGTGGAGCTCACGAACGTCGATAACCTCGCCAACGACGGCGACGTTCAGGTGAACCTCTATCGCGGCAAGGACAAGCTCATCACCGACGCGACCGGCAAGAACATCATTGCCGGCGGCTCGAACCGCGTGGAAGACCGCTTCAGCAAGCGCTTCACCAAGTCGCTGAAGGGCAAGATCGAGAACGGCATCCTCACGACGGAAGCAGCCGATGTCGATTGGGTATGGTCGGTGTTCTACGACCATCCGGGCTATTACGGCATCAAGCAGGCGCGTCTGCAGATCAACTTGGCGCCGCACGGCGATCGCGCGGAAGGCATGATCGCTGGCTACACCAATGTCGATACGTTCTATCAGCAGCTCGTTCGCGCCTGGTCGACGCACCACTCCAGCTACGGCGGCATGTCGCAGCCGTCGCTGTTCCGTGCGCTGAATCGCCTCGCGGACGGCATGCCGGATGAGAAGGGCGTCATGACGGCGATCTCGTCGTCGATCAACTTGAAGTTCGTGCAAACTTTCATCGAGCATCCGGCTCCGAAAGTCGCGGCGACGGACAGCGCGGCGCGTCCCGCCGTGGAACCGGCTCGTCGTTAGGTTGCGCGTGCTCTAATGTTTGAGTGAAAAAGGCGCCGCGATCTGGCGCCTTTTTCGACCGCGAAGAAGGTGAGGGAGGAAGTTATGGAACGTACCAAAGCAAGGGCGTGGACTCGCGTCACCCTGTGCGCGGCAATTATGATGTCCGGCGCCGGTACATCTTTCGCGGAGGAGACGTCCGTCCCCGGCCTCAAGAACCGCACGATCGGGTTCGCTCTGGTCGGCGCGCGTTGGGGCATTCATCAGACGCCGGACGGCAAGATGGAGTGCCCGGAAGGATTCAACGAAGGTCCGCGTGAACAGTTCAAGGCGCTCTATCCGAGCGGCGGCACCGTCGAAGGTACGCAGCTCGAGCGCGAGAGCGCGTCGCGCTATCCGATGGACAAAGAGGACAATTTTTCCTACCGCGAAGTGAAGGGAAAAACCGCCATCGGCCTCGATCTCGACGGTAAGGCCGACGCGGCCGATTTCGTGTCGGTTGAAGGCGAGAAGGGGATCGACAACGAGCTCTATCGCGCCATCGGCTGCACCCGCCTGTTCCGCGCGCCGGACGGCACCTTCGCCCACTTCACCAATATGTGGGTGCGCGAGTTCAACTATAACCGGATCCTGTTCGAGATATCCGACGTCGACAGCCTCGTGAACGACGGCGATGTCACGGTCACTATGTACCGCGGCAAGGACAAGTTGATCACCGATGCAACGGGCGCGAACATCATTACCGGCGGTTCGGTGCGTGTGGACGAGCGCTTCGGCAAACGTTTCAGCTCCCGCACCAAGGGCCGGATCGAGAACGGCGTCCTGATTACGGAGCCTGTTGATATCAAGTATCCGTGGGCGGTCTTCATCGCCCGTCCGGGTCACTACGAGATCAAAGCCGCCCGCCTGAAGGTCGCTCTGGCTCCCGGCGGCGACACGGCCGAGGGGGTTCTCGGCGGCTACAACGACGTCGAGACGTGGTACCACCAGCTTATCCGTTCGTGGTCGACGCACCACTCCAGCTATGGCGGCCTTTCGCAGCCCTCCCTCTACCGGGTGCTCAACCGTCTCGCTGATGGTTATCCGGACGCGAAAGGGGCCAATACGGCGATTTCCTCGTCCATCGCCATCAAGCTGGTCCAGACCTTTATCGAACACCCGGACCGGACCGTGGCGGCGACCGGGAGCACCTCGAAACCGGCGGTCGAGCCGGCGCGGCGTTAAGCTATTCATCATGTGCGCTGCAATATAAGGCAGCGTAAGAGGTCATTGTCTTTCTCCAGGTTTCTGGAAGACTAGAAAGAGGTCTGCGCGGCCGTCGGGGCGGTCGCGCAACTGTCGCGACCGGGCGCGGCTAGGGATGACCAGCTATCAATCACCGGAGGGGGAGAATTCATGTCGTACAGAAATACAACCGCGGTTTCGCGGCGCTTTGGTTTCATGACCACCGCGAGCACGGTGGCGATGCTTGCGGCGTCCTTCGCCGCCCAGGCGCAAACTGCGCCGGCTCAGCAGGCGCAGACCGACGCGCCGTCGATCGACGAAATCACCGTGACCGGCACGCGCGTCGTGCGCGACGGCTACGAAGCCCCGACGCCCGTCACCGTGATCGGTGTCGAGCAGATCGAACAAGCGCCGATGCAGCACATCTCCGACTTCGTGATGCGCCTGCCGGCCTTCGCCGGCGCGCAGAGCACGTCCTCGGGCGGTAACGAAATCTCCACCGGCCGCCAGTCGCAGAACAACCTGAACCTCCGCGGTCTGGACTCCTTCCGCACCCTGGTGCTGCTCGACGGTTTCCGTTTCGTTTCCGGCGATGTGAACGGTTCCGTTAACGCCTCCGACTTGCCGACGCCGCTGATCAGCCGCGTCGACGTCGTGACGGGCGGAGCCTCGGCTGCGTACGGCTCTGACGCCGTGGCCGGTGTCGTGAACTTCGTGCTCGACCGCGAATTCACCGGGATCAAAGCCGAAGTGCAGGGTGGCATCACCGCGCGCGGCGACGATCCCAGCTACAAGGTCGCTCTGACCGCCGGTGCGCCGTTCGCCGGCGGCCGCGGTCACATCCTGTTCTCGGGCGAACACGCCTGGAACAAGGGGATCTTTGGAGCGGGTGAAAGCCGCGGCGAATTCTGGGGCTACGACACCCACCATATCCTCGAAAATCCGGCATGGAATACGGGCGCCGGTGCGGCCAATCCGCGCTTCCTGGTCCGCAGCCGGGTCGGTTCGATCCTGGCCACGCCGGGCGGCATCATCACGGCCGGCCCGCTGAAGGGCGTGACCTTCGACAAGCAGGGCAAAGCCGCGGGCATGTACAACTACGGCTCGCTGACCAACGCGCAGTTCACCGTCGGCGGCGACTGGGCGACGTCGGATGCGACCTTCTACAACCAGACGCTTTCGAACCACGTCACGCGCCAGGCTTACTTCGGCCGCGTCAGCTACGACATCACCGATAACGTCACGGCCTATTCGAACTTCATCTACACCTACTCTTACGGCTACGCCCGTTCGAAGCTGGATGACCAGCTTGGCAACCTGAACATCCGCGTCGACAACGCCTACCTCGATCCGACGATCGCGGCGCGCATGACGGCTCTGGGTCTGACCCAGTTCACCATGGGCAGCTTCCTGCACGACGTTCCGTACATTCAGACGGACAACTACCGCGAACTGTGGACGTACCAGGCCGGCCTCGAAGGCGACTTCACGGCGTTCAGCACCGACTGGGAATGGAAACTCCATGGCCAGTACGGTCTGACCCGCGGCGACCTTTCGGGCCGGGTGCTTGATCTTGCGCGCTTGCGTTCTCTCGGCGGCACCTTCACCAACGCGCTGGACTCGGTGCGTACGGCCACCGGCCAGATCGTCTGCCGCGGCAACATCGATCCGGCGATTCCCGATGATCCGCTCTGCGTGCCGTTCAATCCGTTCGGTTACGGCGTGAACAGCGCGGCGGCGATCGAATACGTCAAGGGCCGCGCCCAGCTCTATCAGCGCAGCGCTCAAAGCTTCTATGCCTTCTCGATGACGGGCGAGCCGTTCGACACCTGGGCGGGCCCGGTCTCGCTCGCGACCGGCTTCGAATACCGCAGAGAATCCGTCTCTCCGGGCAACATCGCGGGTTACTGTCCGAAGTGTATCACCAGCTCCTACACCGCTGGTAACTACAAGGGCACGCTCGGCGGCTACAACGTGAAGGAAGGCTTCCTCGAAACGGTTGTGCCGTTGGCGAAAGACGAAGCGTGGGCGCGTAGCTTCGACCTGAACGGCGCCGTCCGCTTCACCGACTACTCGACCTCCGGCTTCGTCACCACCTGGAAGGTCGGCGTGACTTACGCTCCGTTTGACGAAGTCCGTCTGCGTGCGACCCGTTCGCGCGACATTCGCGCGCCGAACCTGGGCGAGCTCTACAACGCCGGCGGCGGCGGTCAGAACCCTGGTCTCGTCGATCCGTTCCGGACCCTCCCGGGCCAAACTTCCACGCAGGGACAGCAGTACACCTGGCTGGGATCGACCTCGGGCAATCCCAATCTCCAGCCCGAGAAAGCAGACCAGACCAACATGGGCATCGTCTATCAGCCCGAGTGGTTCCCCGGCTTCAGCGCGTCCGCGGACTACTACGACATCACGATCAACGGCGCGATCGAAACCCCGGGCGAAGTGCTGCAGCGTTGCTTTGACTCCGGCGGCACGTCGGTTCTTTGCGACGCCATCCGGCGCTTCCCGCTCTCGGCGGCGGACTCGGCGCTCGGCTATCGCATCGGCCAGATTCAGGTCATCAACAGTCAGCCGGAAAACCTCGCGTTCCTCAGCCAGAAGGGCTGGGACTTCGAGGTGGGCTACACCACGGGGCTCGATCAGTGGGTCGACTCTTGGAACGGCGACCTCTCGCTGCGCGCTATCGGCACGAATATCCAAGAATCACTCCGCGACGACCGGCGCAATCCGCCGGTGGATGCGGCCGGCACCAACAGCGGCCAGGGCCCGCTCTCCTGGCGCTGGCTGTTCTCGGCGAACTATCAACTCGATCCGATCAGCATCGGCTGGACCGGCCGCTACATGGGCGCGGGTCAATACGGCGGCGGTACCTCTCGCTACGTCGAGTGTCAGCCCGGCAGTTGCCCGGCCTGGACCAGCTACGCGCCGACGATCGACTACAACCATGTCGACAGCGTCATGTATCAGGATCTGTCGATCTCCTATAAATTCCTGGAGCTCGAAGATGGTGGCAGCGTCACCGGGTTCATCAACATCATGAACGCCCTGGATACGCGGCCGCCGATGGTTGCCAGCACTAACTACTGGTACATGACCGTCAATCCGGTGATG
>CAMDOZ010000154.1 GCA_945903705.1 Fidelibacterota bacterium
CGCGCCGCTCGCCTGACCGCGCGCTTCCGCGCCCGTGGACGCCGCCGCGCCCGCGCCCGCATTGGCCGCGCCGCGCGCCGTTCCGGAGGCCGCGCCGCCGACGGCAGCGCCGGTATTGGCGGCGTTCGTCGCCGCGTTGGTCGTGGCGTTCAGGCTGCCGCTGCCGGATGCAGATCCGCTCACACGGCCCGGCGATGCGCTAAGGCTGCCGGTGGAGTTTGCTGAACCGGAGACCGAGCCGCTGGTGTTCGCAGCACCGCTCGTCGCCGCACGGCCCGCGGCCGTCGCGCCACCGGTCGCCGCAGCGCCGGTCGCCGCACCTGCTGCGCCGACATTGCTGCCGACGCGGCCGGCCGCAGCCGTACCACTATTGAGGGAGCCCGAGACATTCGGCTGCGGGGTGGTCACGCCGCCACGCAGGGCGCCGGTGGCTCCGGCATTTGCTCCGCCGCTCACAGCTCCGCCCGTCACGGCGCCGGTCGCGCCCGTGGCAGTGCTGGCGGCGCCGCCGAGAACCTGCGCCATGACCGGCGCAACGGTTAGGCCGGCGATCGCGCTGGCTAACAGGATACGTTTGATCATTTAAATCTCCTTGGTTGGGACGGCAGGGCCCATCGCCCTGACACTCCGGCACGTGGAGCGCGCGCCTTGGAGCGCCTCTTTCGCCGGAAGGTGATGATCGTAACGAGCGTAGTCAGCCAAAGTTGCGGCAAGCACGGGGTCATCTCGCGGCGGGTTGTTCGCGGCCCCCCGAGATACCCGGCACACGTGTATATGCCCGCAACTTTTCTGAGATTGCGGCGTTCTGGGCACACTCAACCGCTGCTCAATGCGGTTCTACCTCGATGGGGAAATGGACCTAGATCACATGACACTCAAGACTGCGATTTCAGCAGGAGCCTTCTGCCTGCTCTCGGCCGCCGCGACCTCCGGCGCGCAAGCACAAACCATTCCAGGAACCACCGGCGCGGTCACCTTGCCGAGCGGGCCCATCACGTTGAACAACGGGTCCGTCGCCAACATCACTCAGACCGTTGTGGGCCTCGGCAACACCGTCACGCAAACGCCTTCCGGAACAGGCGGCAGCGTACCTCCCGTCACGCCAATCCTTCCCGGCGCGGGCGCCACCGCCGTCGTCAACGGAACCTTGACGCAGGGCGGGACAAGTAGCGCCTTCTCGTGCACCTACGGCGTCGTCAGCGGGCAGATCGGCGGCGGGGCCGCGTGCAACCAGATTCTCGGCGGCGCCGCGACGGGCGGCGTCAGCATCAGCCTTCTCGACCGCGAAGTCGTGTCGGCGCGCGTCGATGTCGCCCTGGCGAACCAAGCGAGCGCGAATGCCCGGCTCCTCGACGACCTCGCCACCCGCCGCATCGGGATTGATGTTGCCGTCGCCGCACAAGCGGAACTGCAGGCCGCCGGAGCGGTGGATACCTCCAGCATTTTCGGCGACCCGCAGTACGGTGGGTGGGCCTCCGCGGGCGGCAACTTCTTCAATGACGAGCGTTTCGGCTTCGAGCGCGAAGGCGACAACAAGGTGGTCACGGCCGGTATCGATCACAGGGTCGACAACTGGATGGTCGGCCTCTACGGCGGCTATCTCGACACCAATATCGACCTGATCAGCCTCGACGGCGATCTCGAGTCCGATGGCTGGCTGCTCGGGGCCTACGCAACGCGAATTCTCGATGACGTGTTTTCCGTGACCGGCGCCGCCAGCTATGCCGACACCCAGTCGCATCTCGCGCGAAATTCAGGCGGCGCGCGGATCACGAGCGCCTTCGAGCACACGGAGTGGTCCGCCGCCCTCAACGGCAACGCCTTCTGGCTTGTGGCGCCGAACTTCGGCTTCACCGGTACGGCAGGCGTCAGCTACGACACATGGCGCGACGGCGCGTATACCGATAGCGCCGGCACCGCGTTCGCCGAGGCGAGCGGCAAGAATGTCTGGGGCAAACTTGCGGGCACGGTGACGTTCTTTGCCGGGGCCGTGCGTCCTTACGCCAACGTCACCTACGGCCGGTTGTTCACGGACCCTGACTTCTACATGGAGAAGAACCGGACCACGGCCGGGATCGGCATCGGACTCGGTCAAGGCCGCCTCAACGGCGTGATCGAGGTCAATACGTTGCTCTTCAACGAAGATCAGCGCGATACGACGATCGGCCTGCATCTGCGCCTGACGGTCTGATTTGACCGCCAAGAGGTAAGCGTTCTCTGCCGCCCCGGCGGCGGAGAACGATCTTATTCACTTTCCATTTTTTTCGAAGAGACGCGGGGCTTGGTGGTCGCTCGACCGCCGGGCGCGGTGGAAGATGGCGTTCTCAAGGAGAGCGCCATGAGTCCGGTTCGAATAATCCGATGTAAGCGATAGGCTTTTCAGTCTGCCACGGGGCGAAATCCCCCCTTTTGAGCGGACCTCCCCCGCTTTTCGATTTCCCCCGTGGCGTCCCCTTTTGCCGACCTTGGAGTTCTAGAGAATGACGCGGCCTTTACGTTATGTGATCGAGTTCCGCGGTACGGCCGCCGGACTGGTCGTTCAGGAAAACAACCGCTACCGATTTTTTGCGTCCGACCGGAGTTTCGCCCCCTTGGAGCGCCGCCTCTTCCGCTCGCCCGATCACGCCGAACAGATCTGCCGGCGCTTCCGCGAAGCGCCGCATCGCGTTTATCAGCGCGGAAGATGAACGCGGGCCGTCCCCGGCCTAAGCTTGCCTATTCACGCCCGAGGGCGTGGGCCCCCGACGCTACGCTCGACGATACACGCGCCTTTGCGGAACGCTGCCGCCGGGCGTGGCCCGAGTGCCGCAAGGCGCTCGAGGCTTCCGAGAACGAGGGAGCGGAAATCATCTCAGAGATAATTTCCGCGCGGCGTTAGAGCGACCCGACGATCTGCTCGGTCATTTTCTTGGCGTCGCCGAGCAGCATCATGGTGTTGTCGCGGTAGAAGAGCTCGTTGTCGACGCCGGCGTAGCCGACGCCCATGGAGCGCTTCACGAACAAGACCGTCTTGGCTTTCTCGACGTCCAGGATCGGCATGCCGAAGATGGGGCTCGTGGGGTCGGTCTTTGCGACAGGGTTCGTCACGTCGTTCGCACCGATGACGTAGACCGCGTCGGCGGTCGAGAACTCGTGATTGATCTCTTCGAGCTCGAACACTTCGTCGTAGGGCACATTCGCCTCGGCAAGAAGCACGTTCATGTGGCCGGGCATGCGGCCCGCGACCGGATGGATCGCGTATTTCACCGTCACGCCCTCTTTCTTCAGCTGGTCGGCCATTTCGCGAAGAGCATGCTGCGCCTGAGCGACCGCCATGCCGTAACCGGGCACGATGATGACCTTACTCGCGTTCTTCATGATGAAGGCCGCGTCGTCGGCCGAGCCCGCTTTATGCGGCCTGACTTCTTTCTTGCCTCCGGCGGCCGCCGCCGCATCGCCGCCGAAGCCGCCGAGGATCACGCTGTAGATCGAACGGTTCATCCCCTTACACATGATGTAGGAGAGGATGGCACCCGACGAACCCACCAGCGCGCCGACGATGATGAGCAAGCTGTTCCCTAAGGTGAACCCGATGCCCGCCGCCGCCCAGCCCGAGTAGCTGTTCAGCATGGAGACGACGACAGGCATGTCGGCGCCGCCGATGGGCAGGATGAGCAGGAAGCCGATCAGGAAGCTGAGCGCCATGAGCCCATAGAAGTAGTCGTGGCTCTCGGTCAGGCAGAACATCACCACGCAGACGCCGATCCCGGCGCCCAGCATGGCGTTGAGGAAGTGCTGGCCTTTGAACACCAGCGGGTTGCCGGTCATGAGGCCTTGCAGCTTGGCGAAGGCGATCACCGATCCGGAGAAGGTGATAGCGCCGATCGCGAGGCCGATGGACATCTCGACCAGGCTTCCGGTTTCGATGGTGCCGGGCGCGCCGAGGCCATAACTTTCCGGCGACAGCAATGCCGACGTCGCGACCAGCACGGCGGCGAGACCGACCAGGCTGTGGAAGGCTGCCACAAGCTGCGGCAGCGCCGTCATCTCGATCTTCTTGGCGATGACCAAGCCGATGGCGCCGCCGAGGGCGATGCCGCCGACGATCCAGACATACTCCTGCACCACGGGCGAGGTCAGCGTGGTGAGGATGGCAATCGCCATGCCCACCATTCCGAACATATTGCCCTTACGCGAGGTCTCGGGATTCGAAAGGCCGCGCAGCGTCAGGATGAAAAAGACGCCGGCGATGATGTAAGCAAAAAGGGTTGCGCCGTCCGACATGCTATTTGCCCTTCTTCTTGAACATCGAGAGCATGCGCTGGGTGACGATGAACCCGCCGAAGATATTCACCGAGGCGAGCGCGACCGCGAAGAATCCGAGGATCTTGGAGCTTGTGATTTCCTGCGGGCCGGCCGCAAGGATCGCGCCGACGATGATGACGCTGGACACCGCATTGGTGACCGCCATCAAGGGCGAATGGAGGGCCGGCGTGACACTCCACACGACGTAGAAACCGACAAACACCGCGAGCACGAAAATCGTGACCAGATACCAGAAGGCGTCCGGATTGGCCGCCATTTGACCGACTGCTTCCATTGTCCGTACTCCCCTAACCCGCGAGCGACGGATGAACGATGCGCCCGTCCTTAGTGACCAATGTTCCTTTGACCAACTCGTCTTCCCAGTTGATCTTCAGGTTGCCGGTGCCCTTCTCGAGCATCAGCGTGAGAAAATTGAAAATGTTCCTCGCGAACAGCGAACTCGAATCGCGCCCCAGCCGCGCGGACATGTTGGTGTAGCCGAGGATGGTGACGCCGTTGGCGGTCATGACCGCCTGGTCCTTCACCGTGCCTTCGACGTTGCCGCCTGCTTCGGCGGCGAGATCGACAATCACCGATCCGGCCTTCATGAGGGCGACCACATCGCCGGCCACCAGGCGCGGCGCGGGCCGGCCCGGAATCAGCGCGGTCGTGATGACGATGTCGGATTTGGCGACTTCAGCGCGCACGGCATCCGCCTGCTTCTTCTTGAAGTCATCGTCCATTTCCTTGGCATAACCGCCGGCCGTTTGGGCGGCTTTCATCTTTTCTTCGTCGACGACGATGAACTTGCCGCCAAGGGATTCCACCTGCTCCTTGGTGGCGTAGCGCACGTCGGTGGCATACACGACCGCGCCCATACGCTTTGCGGTCGCGATGGCCTGCAATCCGGCAACGCCGGCGCCGAACACCAGCACGCGGGCCGGGGCGATCGTGCCGGCGGCGGTCATCATCATCGGCATGGCGCGGCCGAAGGTGGCCGCGGCATCGACCACCGCCTTATAGCCGGCGAGATTCGATTGCGAGGAGAGGATATCCATCGATTGCGCGCGGCTGATGCGGGGCATCAGCTCCAGCGCGAAGGACATGACGCCTTGGCTTGCGAGCGCCTGCATCAGGGGTTTGTCGGTCAGCGCCGAAAGATGCGCCATCAGGACCGATCCGGACTTCAAATAGCCGATCTCGTCCGTGCCTTCGGCGGCGGTCATCGGCCTTTGGATCTTGAGGACGACGTCCGAGGCGGCCGCTGCGGCGGCATTGGGGGCGATGCTTGCCCCGGCCTCTTGGAAAAGAGCGTCACTGATTTGGGAGCCCGCGCCGGCCCCGGATTCGACTGTGATTTTACAGCCGGCGGCTACGAGTTTTTTGACAGTATCGGGTGTGGCCGCGACGCGCGTTTCTCCCGCGCGGCGCTCCTTAAGTACGCCAATCTGCATTTAATCCCCCCTGAATCCCCCACGTGCTGGAGGGACCGAAACATTCCTAACGCGCCATCCTTTGTAACGAACTGAAACCTTTGTCGGGGAAACCTGACATATCTCACGCGCTCTTGCCAACTCCCCGCAATTGCTGCGGGCGCGAATAAGGTCTTTTCGTGACGCGAAGGGGCTCGCCCTAGAAAAGTCCAAGAGAAACCCTATAGATTTGGGTCGGGAGGGCACCGGAGGATTGCCGATGCATAGTTTCTACCGCCGTTTTGCGGCGGGTTCCGTAGGCGGTCTACTCGCCTTGACCACTCTTGCGCCGAGCGCTTGGGCCCAACAGTCCGAGCGGCTGGCCTATTCCATGATGGTCGGCGGCCTCCATGTCGGGGACGCCGTCGTCGATCTCAACCAGGATTCGGACCGCTATTCGACCGGCCTGAAGGTGACCGCGCGCGGCATCGCCAAGGCGCTGCGAGAATTCCGCGCCGACCTCGCCAGCGAAGGCGGCTTCAAGACCGAAGGCAGCGTGCCTCACCCGGTGCCTGCAACCTTCCGGCGCGACTGGTCGGGCGCCGAGATCGATTCGAGCATGACCATGACCTACGACCCGGTGACACGGGCCACCACCAAGCAAGAGCGCTTCGTCAGCCGTGAGACCGGTGAAGAAGTGGCGCGCGAGGACCTGCCCTGGAACAAGAACGACAGCAAGCGCGAACAAGAAGAAGAGAAAAAGCGCCAGGTGCCGGAGGATATGCGCATCGATACGCTCGACCCCATGGCGGCGTTCATTGCCGCGCGCCACCAGGTGATGGCGCAAGGCGCCGGCAAAGCGCCGGTGAAGTTCCGCGTGCCGGTTTACGATGGCCAGCGGCGCTATGACATCGTCGGCACGACGACAGTGCCGCGTACGACGACAATCAACGACATGACGTATAGCGTCATCACCGTGAATACGACCCTCGTGCCTGTGGCGGGCTTCTCGGAAAGGGGCGAGGAGCGCATGCGCGCGTCACGCGGCAAACTCCTATTCACCGCCGACGAACGCTTTATTCCGGTTCAGGTGACGATCGAGAACGAATTCCTCTCGGGCGTGATGAATTTCACCGCCGACTGCAAGATCACGCCGGAAGCATGCAATCCGCCGCCGCAACAGGCGGCGTCTGCAGAGTGACGCCCTAGGCGTCATCCCGGCGAAAGCCGGGATCCATCAGGCAGCGCGCGCGCT
>CAMDOZ010000155.1 GCA_945903705.1 Fidelibacterota bacterium
AAATCTTCACCGACGTGACCGCGCCGCTTACGCCGAAGTTCGCGAAGCCCGCGAGCATGAAGAAAGCCGCCTAACTCTCCCTCCCGAGACCTAGGCGTTTCTAGAAAGGCCCGGCAGGTCCTCCCCCTGCCGGGCTTTTCGCCTTTCAAGGCGGCCCGTTCCTATATTATAGCGACGCTCCGACGCTTCTCAGGGAGATCCTATGCGTTTCGCCGGTACTGAAAGCTATGTCGCCACCGAAGACCTGATGGTCGCGGTGAATGCCGCCATCACCCTCGAGCGGCCGCTCCTGGTGAAGGGCGAACCTGGGACCGGCAAGACGGTGCTCGCGCATGAGATTGCGGCGTCGCTCAAGATGCCGTTGCTCACCTGGCACATCAAATCCACCACCAAGGCCCAGCACGGCCTCTACGAATACGACGCGGTCTCCCGCCTCCGGGACTCCCAGCTGGGCGACGCCAAGGTCAAGGACATCGCCAACTACATCAAGCCGGGCAAGCTCTGGCAGGCCTTCACGGCCGAGACGCGTCACGTCCTTCTGATCGACGAGATCGACAAGGCCGATATCGAGTTCCCCAACGACCTTCTCCTGGAACTCGACCGCATGGAATTCTTCGTGTTCGAAACCGGCGAGACCATCAAGGCCAAGCACCGGCCCGCGGTCATCATTACATCGAACAACGAGAAGGAACTGCCGGACGCCTTCCTGCGCCGCTGCTTCTTCCACTACATCCGCTTCCCCGATCGCGAGACCATGGAGCGCATCGTTGCGGTCCACTTTCCGGCGGTGAAGAAAAATCTCGTGCGCGAGGCGCTCAACGTCTTCTTCGAGATCCGCGACGTTCCGGGCCTCAAGAAACGCCCGTCCACCTCCGAGCTTCTGGACTGGATCAAGCTCCTGATGGCCGACGACATCCCGCTCGAAGCCTTGAAGGCCAAAGACGTGAAAACGGCCGTGCCGCCACTCTATGGCGCGCTGCTCAAGAACGAGCAGGATGTGCACATGCTCGAGCGCCTGGCCTTCCTCGCGCGTCGCGAAGGGCGCTGAGGCGAGGAGGGGTGTTCCACAATCTCCTCGAGGGCCTGAAGAAAGCGGGACTGCCGGTGTCCATCACCGAGTATCTCGGCTTGATCGAAGCCGTCGAGGCCGGCGTCGCCGGCTACAGCGTTGAAGACTTCTACTATCTCTCCCGCGCCGCCCTGGTGAAGGACGAGCGCAACCTCGACCGCTTCGACCGCGTCTTCGGCGAAGTCTTCAAGGGTCTCGAGGGCGAGGCGTCCCTCGAAGGCGTTCTCGCGAGCATCCCCGAAGAGTGGCTGAAAACCCTCTCCGAACGCATGTTCTCGGACGAGGATAAGGCCAAGATCCAAGCGCTCGGCGGCTGGGAAAAGCTGATGGAAACGCTGCGCCAGCGTCTCGCCGAACAGAAGGAGCGGCACTCCGGCGGCTCCAAATGGATCGGCACCGGTGGCACATCGCCTTTTGGCGCCTACGGCTACAATCCAGAAGGCGTGCGCGTCGGCCAGCACGAAAGCCGCCATCGCCGCGCGGTGAAGGTCTGGGACAAGCGCGAATTCGCGAACCTCGACGACAGCATCGAAATCGGCACCCGCAATATCAAGCTCGCCCTGCGCCGCTTGCGCAGGTTCGCGCGCCAGGGCGCCGCCACCGAGCTCGACCTCGACGGAACGATTCGCTCAACCGCCCATCACGGCGGGCTCTTGGACCTGCAGATGGTCCCGGAGCGCCACAACGCGGTGAAGGTGCTCCTGCTGCTCGATGCCGGCGGCTCCATGGACGACCACGTAAGAGTCTGCGCCGAGTTGTTCTCCGCGTGCCGCACGGAGTTCAAGCACCTCGAGTCTTATTACTTCCATAACTGCGTCTATGAGACCGTTTGGCGCGACAACCGCCGCCGTCATACCGAGCGCATTCCCACCTGGCAGGTGCTCAGGACCTATCCCGCCGACTACAAGCTGATCTTTGTCGGCGACGCGTCCATGAGCCCTTACGAGATAGTTCAGCCGGGCGGGGCGGTGGAGCACTGGAATCCCGAGGCAGGCGAACTTTGGATGCGGCGCTTCCTGGAGACCTGGCCCCATGCCGTTTGGCTCAATCCGCTGGCGCAGAAGCAATGGCCTTACACGGAATCCATAGCGATGATGCGCAAACTTCTCGAGGGGCGGATGTATCCGCTCACCCTCAGCGGCCTAGACGCCGCTATTACGGAACTCAGTCACTAGATTCATAGAAGTGGTCGCGTTTTCTACGAAAACGCTC
This sequence comes from Fidelibacterota bacterium, assembly GCA_945903705.1. Lineage (GTDB taxonomy): Bacteria > Pseudomonadota > Alphaproteobacteria > Rhodospirillales > Rhodospirillaceae > SHVO01. Next base: position 2,282 of record CAMDOZ010000155.1, read on the forward strand.
TAGGCCGGATTGAGCGCGAGGCCGGCGATGTAGCCGAGCCAAGCCCCTCCGATGCACAGGACGACCGATAGGCCGACGTTCCCGGCCGCCGGAAGCCATTGGCCACCTTGGATCAGAGTCAAGGTCTGCAGGCTGAAGGCAGAGAAGGTCGTGTATCCACCGCAGAGGCCGACCATCAGAAACTGACGGGCGTCGTCGCTCACCGGAAAACGCCCACCTTCATGCATGGTGGCTGCAGCGAGGCCGATCACGAGAGAGCCCACCACATTAACGACCAGCGTGCCCCACGGAAAGGCGACACCCGCCATCATCGCCACCAGCCCGTTGCACCAATGGCGCGCGATGCTTCCCAGAGCTCCGCCCAGTCCGATCCACAGGTAAGTCTGCATCCCGCGCTCCCTCGCGATACGGCTATTGTGACATGGGAAAGCCGCGTCGTGCGGGAACAATCTTGAAGATGCGAAGTCGCTTTCCAATGTAAGGGCCGCGCGCTATACCTCCTCGCACAGCGCGGGGGGCGCGAGTCTATTTTAGTAGTGATGTTTTGAAATGACGGCCTCGGCCCGCGACTACGCCGCAGTGTACAGCGGCTTTCAGGCGCCTATTTCGAAGATTTACAATTGCGGCGCCAAGTGTGCGCCGTTCAATGGCGGCGTGCCCGTTTGCTGCGATACGGGCCACGCGATCCCCATCGTCGAGAAGACCGAATATGCGCTCCTCAAGAAGCGCACGAAGATGTGGACGCCGTTCGTCCCGCGCACGCCCGATCAGAAGGCCGAGATCGCCGACCTTAAAGGCTCCGATTCATGCGCCGTCGAATGCCGCGGCGCGGCGCACTGCGAGCGCGACAACCGGTCGCTCGCGTGCCGGTCCTTTCCGTTTTTCCCTTACTTTGACGCCGAAAAAAATCTCGTCGGCCTCGCCCACTATTGGAATTTCGAGGGCCTCTGCTGGGTGATCCATAACCTCACGATCGTGGAAAAGCCCTTCATCGATCAGTTCATTGCCCAGCATGAGTTCATCTTCAAGAAGGATGACAACTGGCGCGTGACCTACGTCGAACACTCGGCTGCGATGCGCGGCGTCTATTCGCGCCGCGGCGACAAGTTCCCCATCATCATGCGCGACGGCACCTATCGCTGGGTGCTGCCGAAGTCCGGCGGAAAGATGGTCCCGGCGACAAAGACGGAGCTCAAGTCGCTCCGCGCCGGCTTCACCCTCGGTCAGGAATAAGAGCGGGCGGGAATAGTTAAGCTGAAGCGACAGGGCTGGGGCTCACGCCACGGACTATGAACCACCGCAGCAGTTCCATATAGTTACCTCCTGCCCAGGCGGTCGCGCTCGCTTCGCTGCATCGAGAGTCATTCGTGGACGAAAGATTGATAGGTCAGATCGGCGACTTAGTCGCCGCGCGCAACTGGCCGGCCGTGGCCGAGATTGGCCGCGGCGGCTTGGCGGCCGGCGGAACGTCTTCCGAACGTGCCCACTATCTCGCGGCTAACTGTATGGCGGCCCGGATGTTGGGTCTGACCGAAGATGCCAGGCGCACTTACGACCATAGCATCGGGTCCATACGGGCGCCCGACCATCCGAGACTCTTTCCAATTCTTGCAACCGCCGCCATCGCGTCAGACGCGTGTGACGACCTTGAGCGATTGTTTCGGATGCAGTTTCCGCACGCGCGTTTTCGAAGAATTTCGATCTCGCCCCTCGGGACGTTCACGTCGTGGTGTCGCGAGAACGCAATAACAACGACGGTCATTCCCCCCGAAAGCTTTGACGTAACGGGCTCACATAGTTGGAGCTACACCTCCGACCCATTTGAGATTGCTGTCATCCCCGGGGCAGAATTCATTAGCGGCTGGGACTATGTGATCGCGCCGACGGGGCACGTCCTCGCAGATAGCGGCTACATGCCTCCCGAGGTCGCTTTCCCCAAGTTCTTTCCGCAAGTTCCCGTACCCGCCGTCGGGCTGATCGGACATGCGTCCGACGCCGAGACCATCGATCTCCCGGGACGTGTCCTCTTCCTTTCGGTACCGGAACAGTTCCATGTGGGCCACTGGCTGGTGGATTTCCTGCCGCGGTTGCGCGCCCTCATGCACGTTCCTGCCGGCGTAAAGGTTGCGTTACCACACGAGGCTCCCCGAAAATTCTTCGAGATGCTGAGCCTCTTCGGCATAGACGGGGACCGGTTGGCCCTCTGCGAGCTGGGAAAACGGTACAGGGCTCAATCGCTCGTCGTGGCGCGCCCCGGGAACTACTTCAGACCCCGACCGAGCACCATTCGCACCCTGCACCGAGTCCTGGGCCCGCCGGCGAACCCTCTTCGCAAACCGGCGCGGCGCTTGTTTTTCGAACGCGGCGCCAAGTCGCGCCAAATCATGAATCGCGCGGATGTCGACGCCGTTTTGGAGGAGTTCGGCTTCACGACGATCAATCTGGCGCACTTGTCCGTCGCCGAGCAGCGCACACTGCTCGAAGACACCGAGATCGCCGTCGGCGCCTTCGGGTCGGACCTGCACAGCGCCTATTTCATGCCGGAAAATTCATCCGTGCTGGAGTTGATCTGGGACGCGGCGAAAGATCCCGTCACTCGATCGAATTGCCAGATCATGGGCATCCGGCATGAGTTTTTGATCTGCGCGGACGCGGGCACGTCTCAGCAACAGGGTCATCAGAAGGATCGGGACTTCGTCGTGGATTGCGCGGATCTCAAGACTGCCCTTCGCGGGCTTCTCAAACTCTAGATAAGCAACGTCCGAGCCTATCTATTCCGCCGGCTTGAATGCACCGGCCGCATCGCAAATGAAAAGCGAGGCGGTCTCCAGGTCGAAGTACCAGCCGTGAAGCTCGAGTTTGCCCGTGCGAACCCGCTCGGTGACCCACGGAAAAGTCATGAGATTGGCCAGCGACGTCTTCACCGCTTCCTGCTCGCATATGCGCTGTGCGGCCGCGGGCTCTTTCGTCTTCGCCAACGCGAAATTGCGCGCGGGTTCCGCGATCTTCATCCAAGACGAGATGTAGTCGTCCTGCCGGTGCTCATGCTGCATCAGCGCATGGATGCCGCCGCACTTCGCATGACCCATGACGATGACGTGTTCGACCTGTAGATCGCGCACCGCGAATTCCAGGGCGGCGCTGGTGCCGTGATAGGCGTTGTCGGGTCCGTACGGCGGCACCAGGTTCGCGACGTTCCGCACGATGAACATCTCGCCCGGATTGACGCCGAACTTCAACGACGGATCGATACGTGAGTCCGAGCAGGCGATCATCATGGCCTTGGGCTTTTGACCCTTGGCCATGAGCGCCTCAATCTGCCCCTTGTTCTCGCGGAAATACTGTTCGCGGAACTGACGATAGCCCTCGAAGAACGGTTCGAGAGTCGTCCTGGTGTGTTCGGCCATTCCGACGCGCCGCTATTTCATCGCCGCTTTGAGCATCTCGTCGAGCTTCGACAGGAACTGGGGCGTCGTCATCCACGGTTGGTTCGGGCCGACCAGGACCGCGAGGTCCTTCGTCATATGCCCGGCTTCGACCGCCTGCACGCACACCTTCTCGAGCGTCAGCCCGAAATTCACCACGTCCGGCGTGTTGTCGAAACGTCCGCGATACTGCAGGCCGCGCGTCCAGGCGAAGATCGACGCGATCGGGTTGGTCGAGGTTTCCTTGCCCTGCTGATGCAGGCGGAAGTGACGCGTCACGGTGCCGTGCGCGGCTTCGGACTCGACGACCGTGCCGTCCGGATTGAGCAGGACCGAGGTCATCAGACCCAGCGAGCCGAAGCCCTGCGCGACAGTGTCCGATTGAACGTCGCCGTCGTAGTTTTTGCACGCCCACACAAAGCCGCCCGACCACTTGAGGGCCGAGGCCACCATGTCGTCAATCAGGCGATGTTCATAGACGATCTTTTTGGCTGCGAACTTGTCCTTGAACTCGGCGTCGAACACGCGCTGGAAGGTGTCCTTGAACACGCCGTCATAGGCCTTGAGGATGGTGTTCTTGGTCGACAGGTACACCGGCCAGCCACGGTCGAGGCCGTAGTTCAAACAGGCCTTGGCAAAGCCTTCGATGGATTCCACGAGGTTGTACATGCCCATGGCGCAGCCGGCGCCGGGGAAGTTGAACACTTCGTATTCGGTGGGCGCGCTGCCGTCGGCCGGCGAGAATTTCATCGTCAGTTTGCCGGGGCCGGAGACCTTGAAGTCCGTAGCCTTGTACTGGTCGCCGAACGCATGGCGGCCAATGACGATCGGTTGCGTCCAGCCGGGCACGAGGCGCGGCACGTTCTTGCAAATGATCGGCTCGCGGAAGACGGTGCCGTCCAGGATGTTGCGAATTGTGCCGTTGGGCGACTTCCACATCTTCTTGAGATTGAATTCCTTCACCCGCGCTTCATCGGGCGTGATGGTCGCGCACTTGACGCCGACGCCGTACTTCTTGATGGCGTTGGCGGCATCGACGGTGATCTTGTCTTCGGTCGCATCGCGGCTCTCGATGCCGAGGTCGTAGTACTTAATGTCGATATCAAGGTACGGCAGGATCAGCTTGTCCTTGATGAACTGCCAAATGATGCGC
>CAMDOZ010000156.1 GCA_945903705.1 Fidelibacterota bacterium
CATCGCTGTTTTCTAGAATGTGGGGGTTGCGTGGCGGACGTTAGCGTGAATGGCGCCGAAGTGAAGGGCCAGGCTCCGGGAAGCCTGCCGCGTCAGCGCCGCTCCATGAAAACCGCGCGCTCGGTGATCATCATCGACAAGACCGCCGACTGGGTCATCCGGATCGGCGGCGTTGGCGTCATTGTCGCCGTATTCGGCATCATGGTGTTTCTGGCTCAGGTCGTCGTGCCGCTGTTCACCGGGGCGTCGCTTGAAGGCACAACCTCCTCCAAAATCGAGCCGGGCCCGCGCGCGCTCATGGAGGTCATCGACGAGTATAAGGTGGTCTCCACCTCGGTCGATGCGACCGGCAAGGTCCACGCCTTCCATATCCCGACCGGCACCGAGCTTGAGACGCCCTCCTTCGACCTCAACGGCAAGGAGGTCACAGCCTTCAACCGCACCTTGAACGGCCGCGATCTTGCGTTTGGTTTCAATGACGGAACCTTGCGTCTCGGCACGCTGAAAGTCGGCGGCGCCGTGCTCGACAATGCGGCCGTGCCGGAAGGCCTCAAGCGCCTCAATGACGCCGATTTCACCGACGGTAAGGCCATCTACACCGCCATCAGCACCGATCAGATGCGCGTCGTTTCCATCGGCGTGGAACTGGGCGAGGAAACCCAGGCTGCTCCCGCGGGCACGGCCATCGCGGCTATCGACTATCGCCTGGGCGGCACCATCGAACGGCCAACGCGATCCTTTATCACCGTTGATGCGACCGGAATCGGCCGCGTGAGCCGGGCGGAATCGCGCACCAACATGATGACGGGTGCGACGACCACGACGATGACGTCCTCCGAACTGCCGGGCTTGCCGCAGAATGTTCACGTCCATGCGCTGCTCATGACCGACAAAGCCGATCAGGTCTATGTGGCCGAAGAGAGCGGAAACATCTTCCGTTACGACACACGAACATTCACGAAGCCCGAACTGGCTGAAACCGTCGACCTCTTGCCCGGCGACGCGAAAATCGGCGCGATCGGCTTTCTGATCGGTCAGCAGTCCTTGGTGATCGGCGGGACCGACGGGTCGGTGAACGTCTATTTCCGTCTGCAGCGGGGTGAAGCCAAGACGACCGACGGCTTCGAGATGGTGCGCGCACATACGCTCGAGCCGCATACCAAGCCGGTCGTGGCCATGGATTCCAGCCAGCGCGGCAAGATGTTCGTGACGGCCGACGCTGGCGGCGAGGTGTGGGTGCGTCACTCCACCAGCGAGCAGGTCGTGCTCAAGCTCGCGGCTGAAGGGGCGCAATTCGATACGCTTGCCCTCGCGCCGCGCGAAAACGGCGTCGTGGGAATCACGGGCGCAGGCCAGGCCCACGCGTGGGACATTGCCGTCCCACATCCGGAAACCACCCTGAAGACCATTTTCGGTAAGGTCTGGTACGAGGGATACCCTGAGCCGGACCTCACCTGGCAGTCGTCGTCGGGCACCGACGCCTTCGAGCCGAAGCTCTCCTTAGTGCCGCTGATCTTCGGCACCATCAAGGCGACGGTATACTCGCTGCTCTTCGCGATCCCGATCGCCCTCGGGGCGGCCATCTATACCTCCGAGTTCGTCCATCACCGTGTGCGGGCGATCGTCAAACCCACCATGGAGCTGATGGCGTCCCTTCCGTCCGTTGTGCTCGGGTTCATCGCGGCCCTCATTCTTGCGCCCCTGGTCGAGACCTGGATCGCTGCCATTTTCTGCGCCTTCGTCATCGTTCCGACGGGTTTGTTTATCGGCGCGTACCTTTGGCAGCTCCTGCCGTCGACCATTGCGCTCCGTTACGGCGGGCTCCCGAAGTTCGTACTGATCTTCGCGGCTTTGATCGGTGCAGCGTTCATCGCGTTTTCGCTGGGTCCATGGTTTGAAACCATCTTTTTCGGCGGAGATCTCAAGGCCTGGAGCACTGGCCTTGCAGGAGATAGCGCTCCGTTCACCGCGATGCTGATCTTCCCCGCCGTTTTCGTCGTGCTGTTCATGAGCACGCAAGGTCTCGTGGCCGAGCGCTTCGGTCATATCCTGCGCGGCGAGAATCGCACCCTTGCCGGCATGACGGACCTCGGCCGATGGATGGTGACCCTCGTTTTCGCGGGCGCTCTCAGCTATCTCGCGGCGCTCTTCCTTGTGGTGATCGGCATCGATCCGCGCGGCGGCGTCGTCGACACCTACGTCCAGCGCAACACGCTCGTCGTAGGCTTCGCCATGGGCTTCGCCGTCATTCCGATCATCTACACCATCTCCGAAGACGCGCTGAACGCCGTGCCCGAGCACTTGCGGGCGGCAAGCCTCGGCTGCGGCGCCACCGACTGGCAAACGGCCATTCATGTCATCCTGCCCACCGCGATGAGCGGCGTGTTCTCGGCCATCATGATCGGCATGGGCCGCGCCGTCGGCGAAACGATGATCGTCGTCATGGCCGCGGGCAACACGCCGCTTCTGGAGTGGAACGTGTTCAGCGGCCTGCGCGCGCTGTCGGCCAATATCGCCGTCGAATTGCCCGAGGCCGTGCGCGATTCGACTCTGTACCGCATGCTGTTCCTGGCAGCGCTGACCTTGTTTGTCATGACTTTCGCCGTGAACACTTTTGCCGAGCTGGTGCGCCAGCGTTTCCGTAAACGGGCGGCCCAGCTGTGAGTGCCGAGGATGCGACAATGGGCGTGATCACAAAGACCGCGGGAGGCGAGACGAGCGTTCCTGCTGTAGCCGCCGGTGTTATCCGGCGGACCGACCTGCGTGCCCGTGGAGAACCCGCGCTATGGGTACTGGGCGGCGCACTTGCTCTCGGGATTGCCATGATCGTCGGTTTCCTGGTGCTGGTGGCCTGGAACGGCGTTGCGACCTTCGTTCCCAAGCCGCTCCACGTCGTTACCCAAACCGACGGTACGGTGACCGCCGGCGAGCCCTTCCGCGAGGAGGTCTATCGGCCCACGCCGGAGGCGCTCGAAGGATTGTCCGCCGAGTGGAAGCAGCGCATCGCCGCCGCTGATGGTTTTGCCACGCGCACCCTCTATCGCGTCGGCAACTTCGACCTCTACGGCGAGGACTTCCGCTGGATCCCCGAATTCAGCGTCGCCAAGCGCGACCAACCCGCCAACTTGCTCTTTATCGAGCGGCTGGAATGGGGCGCGTTCATCGGCAGTATCAAGTAGATCACCATCGACGGAACCGAGCGTCCTCTCGCGTCGCTCGACGACCCGGCTTTCACGGCGGCGTACGAGGCCGCGCGCGAGCGCTGGGAAGCCGCAGACGAGATTGAGCAGCACGAGATCGGCGCGGTCAATCGCACCCTCGAGCGGGCGCGCCTTGAGCTTCGCGCCATTGAGATCGACGCCGGCCGCGATAGCGCCGCGTACCGCGCGGCGCAGGAGCGGCTCGATGCCGACTCCGCGGCGCTGCAAAACGCGTATGACCAGCTTGCGGGGCGGGTCGAAGAGCTGCGCCGTCAAAACGCGGCCAATACCGTTACCTTCGCCGCCATCGGCGGCGAGGAAAAGACCGAGGAGATGGCCGCGCTGGTGCGCTTCTATCCCGCCAACGCCCTCTCGTTCGGCGATAAGGTCGCGGTCTACTTCTCGCGCTGGGCCGAGTTCCTTGGCGACGAACCGCGCGAAGCCAACACCGAAGGCGGCGTGCTGCCGGCTATTTTCGGAACCGCGGCCATGACGCTGCTCATGGTGATCCTGGTAGCGCCGTTCGGGGTCATCACCGCGCTCTACCTGCGCGAATACGCGAAGCAGGGGCGCCTGGTCTCCATCGTACGCATTTCGGTGAACAACCTCGCCGGTGTGCCTTCCATCGTTTACGGTGTGTTTGGCCTCGGCTTCTTCGCCTATGCGGTTGGCGGGTCGATCGATGCGCTGTTCTTCCCGGAGCGGCTGCCCACGCCGACCTTCGGTACCGGCGGCCTCCTCTGGTCGGCGCTCACCCTTGCGCTCCTGACGGTGCCGGTGGTGATCGTGGCGACCGAGGAAGCCTTGGCCGCCGTGCCCCGCTCCATGCGCGAAGGGTCCCTCGCGTGTGGGGCGTCCAAGTGGCAAACCATCCGCAACATCGTGTTGCCCCGGGCGATGCCGGGTATCATGACCGGAATCATCCTCGCGATGGCGCGCGGCGCCGGTGAAGTAGCACCCCTCATGCTCGTGGGTGTCGTGAAACTTGCGCCGGAGCTGCCGGTCGACGGCCTCTTCCCGTTCGTTCACCTCGAGCGCAGCTTCATGCATCTCGGCTTCCATATCTACGACGTGGGTTTCCAGTCGAGAAACGCCGAAGCGGGAAAGCCGATGGTCTTCGTGACCACCATGCTTCTCATAAGCCTGATTTTCGTGATGAACGTGGTCGCGATCGTGATCCGCAATCGTTTGAGGCGGAAATTCGTGGGTAGTCAGTTTTAACGCGAGTAGTGCGGACGTCGAATGAATATGGATATCGCAACAGCGGCCCGGGAAGACACCGTCTATCACGTCAAGCGTGGCGGAACCGGCGAGGTGCTCGGTATCGAGAACCTTAGCCTTTGGTACAGCAAGGCGCAGGCGCTCTATAACGTGACCATGCCTATCGAGAAGGGCCTCGTGACGGCGCTCATCGGCCCCTCAGGCTGCGGCAAGTCGACGCTCCTGCGCTGTATCAACCGCATGAACGATCTGGTGGACGGACTTTCCATCACCGGCTCCATCAAGCTGCACGGGGACAATATCTACGCCCGCGACGCGGACGTGATCGCGCTCAGAAAGCGCATGGGCATGGTGTTCCAGAAGCCGAACCCATTCCCCATGTCGATCTTCCAAAACGTCGTCTATCCGCTGAAGGTCGACGGCGTTCGCGACAAGACACAGCTCGAGGAAACCTGCGAGCGCGCCTTGCGAAGCGCGGCTCTGTGGAACGAGGTCAAGGACCGCCTCGACCAAAGCGCTCTCGGCCTCTCCGGCGGCCAGCAGCAAAGACTGTGCATCGCGCGCGCGGTCGCCGCCGATCCGGAAGTGCTGCTGATGGACGAGCCCTGTTCGGCGCTCGATCCCATCGCCACCGCGAAGATCGAAGACCTCATCAGCGAACTGACGGGCCACTACTCGATCATCATCGTCACACATAACATGCAACAAGCGGCGCGCGTTTCGGACAACACCGCCTTCATGTACTTGGGCCGCCTCATTGAATATGGCGACACGGAAGTCGTGTTCCAAACTCCCAAATCAGGAAAGACACAAGATTATGTCACAGGTCGTTTCGGCTGAGCGCACAATAGAATCAGGGCTTCGGGGAAAACTTATGAAACCGACGGTAATGATTGTTGAGGACGAAGCCTCGCTCGTGACGATGCTTCGCTACAATCTCGAGAAGGAAGGCTACAACGTGACGGAGGCAAGTGACGGCGAGGAAGCCGTTACCGTCGCCGGCGAAACCCCGCCCGATGCGGTCATCCTCGATTGGATGCTGCCGCGGATGTCCGGCATCGAAGTGTGCCGCCAGCTCCGCCGCAAGTCCGAGACCCGCCATGTGCCCATCATCATGCTGACGGCGCGCACGGAAGAATCGGACAAGGTGCGCGGCCTCAACGTCGGCGCCGACGACTACCTCACCAAGCCGTTCTCGATGCCGGAACTGATCGCGCGCGTGCGTGCTCTCTTACGCCGCGCGAAGCCCTCGCAGAGCAAGGGACAGCTCACCTTCGGTGACATCGTGCTCGATCTCGATGCCCACCGCGTCACCCGCGGCGGAAAGTCCATCCACCTCGGCCCCACGGAATTCCGCCTGCTGCAGTACCTCATGGAACGCCCGGGGACCGTGTTCTCCCGCGAAGAGCTTCTGAACGGTGTGTGGGGTCCGGACATCTACGTCGAGCCGCGGACCGTGGACGTCCATATCCGCCGCCTACGCAAGGCCTTGAACGCCGGGGACGGTCCGGATGTGATCCGCACCGTGCGTGCGGCCGGCTATTCTCTGGACGACGCCGTCGCCTAACCGCCACGGCATTCTCGGCGCCCGCGTCTGGTTGAAACCGGGCGCGGGCGCGACTATGTCTTAGGTCTCGGCTTTCGGCCCGGGATCGTCGGATCCCGCGAATCGCCGCCAGGGGGACGACGCGAGATGACCCACGACGCGACGGCGTTCATCACGACCGTTGCCATCGCCTTCGTGGCTGCTTTTGCGTTCGGATTCGTCGCCCAGCGCCTCAGGCTTTCTCCCATCGTTGGATATCTGCTCGCGGGTGTGGCAGTCGGACCGTTTACGCCGGGCCTGAGCATCGACACGGAGCTTGCAAGTCAGTTCGCCGAAGTCGGCATCATCCTATTGATGTTCGGGGTCGGCCTTCACTTCTCGGTCAAGGACCTTCACGCCATCCGCGGTATCGCGATCCTCGGTGGAATCGCCAAAACGGTCATCGTCACCTTACTCGGATTCGGCCTCGCGAAGCTCTGGTGGGGCTGGTCGAGCGGCGCGAGCCTCCTCCTAGGTGTCGCACTCTCGGTGGCCAGCACGGTCGTTCTGACACGCGCGCTGGAAGCCCGTCACGAGCTTGATACGCAGGAAGGCCGCATCACCGTTGGCTGGCTGATCGTTGAAGATCTCATCATGGTCATAGCGCTCGTCCTGCTTCCGGCTTCGGCCGCGGCGTTGCGCGAGGGCGGGCTGCCGCCCGGCGAACTCATGAGTCTCGCAAAAACCGTGGCGATCGCCCTGGCTAAGATCGCGGTCTTCGGGGCGGTCGTGGTCTTGGTCGGTCGCAAAGTCGCGCCTTGGATTCTCGCTCATGTCGCGCGCACCGGCTCGCGCGAACTCTTCACACTTTCGGTGCTCGCCGTCG
>CAMDOZ010000157.1 GCA_945903705.1 Fidelibacterota bacterium
ACATCTATGGTTTCGCCGGGACGAACCTGCTGCGACGAGGGAGCCATGCCCGTGCGCAAGATGACCCACCCCGTGTGATGGCACATCAAAGGCGCCGCGTCCTTGAACGTATTGAAACGCGTGAAAAGGTTTATGTGCTTTTGCACAGGAGCAAGCGCGGCGATTTCCTCCGGGAGGTCGAAATTCGCGCCGGTCTTTTTCGGCGTGAAGATGACGTCGTTCATGCCGAGGCCCCAAATCCAGGTCCCAAAGCGGATCGGCAGCGGCGCCCCCGTCGCCATGGCATTCCCGTTCCCGTTCAGGAACATATTGAGAAGCGGAAGCGCAACGGTCACCGCACTTCCACCGACTAGCCCTCTTAAGACCCGGCGGCGGCTGAAATCCATCATGGCGCATTCTCCCGTATTGCAGGTGCTTACTGTACGCTTGGCTGAATGTTTGGCTGGGGTACGTTATTGGCTTCTTTCGCGAGGGCGGCGGTCGGTGCGGCGAGCGTGTAAAATGCCGGACTGAGGGCGACTTCCCTCAGGAGAGTCCGGAAGCGGTACCCTGAGGCCGCGAACTTCTGGGTAAAATAGTCCACCGCCTGCTTATCGTTCTCTGCCGACGCACCGATGCCGTAGCTATAAGCGCGCCGCGCGAGGCAGGAAGGCAGTGACGGATGGTCGTGCAGAGCCTGGCCTAAGCCGGCGGCATCGCGGAATGCACGACCATCGAGGCTGCCACTGGCGTCGATCACGGCGCCCTTCTCAGTTGTCCTGTATTGGCCCGCGCCGTCGAAGTTCTCAAGCGCGAGGCCGATGGGATCAGTGATGCGGTGACAGCCGGCACAGACCGGATTCTCGAGGTGGAAGTTCACACGGTCGCGCTGCGTGCGATGCTCGGCCTTCGGATTCTCGAGCGCCGAAAAATCCACGTTCGGTGGCGGCAGGGGCACCCGTTGGCACAACAAGAGCTCGCGCAGCTCCTTGCCGCGCCGCGTCGGCGAACTGCGGGCCGGGTGAGCATGAAGCGCGAGAAAGCTGACATGGGTGAGCAGGCCCGCACGGGGACTATCATCAGGGAACGTATACGGGTGCCATCCCGGTTTGGTCGGCACGCCATAGATGACCCCGAGGGATGGCGACATCAGCAGCGTGCGCGAGGTGAATAGATCGCGGTAATCGGCGTTGCGGGTCACCAGGTGATAATAGATCGTGCGCAGGGTCTGTTCGCGCGCATCGGTCAGTGTGAGGCCTGTCTCCGCAGGATAGGTGTTGGGATCCTTCGCCAGATTGGCGAAGGAATCAAAGTGGAGCATGTCGTCAAAAAACCCATGGACACCGTCCTCAAGCCGCGGACTGGCGAGCATCATGTCGATGATGCGGGTGCGCCCTTCCAGTGTCGAGAGTGCCCCACGTTCCGCCGCCTCGAGGAGGAGGCCGTCGGGCGCAGAGTCCCATAGGAAAAAGCTGAGCCGCGACGCATAGGAGTAAGCATCCAGGCGCAAGCGACCGGGGCGGGCCGGATCGGGCTCGGAGCGGTCGGTTATGAAAAGCACCTCGGGACTGAGCAGCATGCCTTCGATGACCATCGAGAGGCCGGTGTAGAAATTACCGGCAAGCTTGGCTGACTTTGCCGCTTCTGCGATCAATTGATCGAGGCGGGCATCGGCAACCGGCCGCCGATAGAGAAGCCGACCGACTGCGCTTAAAAAGATCCGTGCGCACGCATCGTCAGGCGCTGCTGCATCTGCCGGTTTGCACGGGATCAAGGTGGTGCGCTGCGAAGGCAGGCGCAGCGCAAGATTGCCGTTTTGAACAATCTGGGTCGCCACTTGCCGCGCGGCACGCTGAAACTTCACCATCTGCCCGGCGGGCACGCCGGCGCCCGCCGCACCTAGGGCAAGCAAGCCGTCGGTGCGCTGCATCGGCGCGAATTGAGTGATGATCTCGATTTCGGGCCCGAAGATGTTGGCGATCGTGTTGACGTACTGCCGTTCCGTGATGAGGCGGCGCTGAGGAGTAGAGCTTACATCGATGCCGGCCGGCAGAGCGGAAACGTCGGCAGCCGGAGCAGATGGGGCGGATTCAGAACCGCTACAGCCCGACAGCGCCACGCCGACGAAGAGGCAGGCCACGCTTACCGCGGTCCTGAGGTTTTGCGCCGGACGTGAACTCAATTTCATAAGACCCTGATTCCAAATCAATCGTGCCGTGCGGCGACAGACGGCCCCTGAGCCTGCGAGAAAATCGTGGAACGGCCCAGCTCTCAATGCAAACGCCATGTGATCTACTTTAGAAATTCTATCACGATTTGGGCGCCGGGGCTGCTCCGCAAGTTGCCTTAGGCTAGGACCCAGGGCCGGCTAACGCCTTGAAAGTACTTCTAGTGTGAGTCCCTGGGAACGGCGGCCCCACTGGACCCCACGAGAAAGTCAAAGTCGGCGCCTTGCTCCGCTTGCAGAACATGCTCCACATAGAGCTTTGCGTAACCCCGTGCCGGAACCTCGGGAGCCTTCCAGGCCTTCCTCCTCGCCGCCAGCGTTGCGTCGTCGACCTCCAGGACCAGCGAGCGTCCGGCGACGTCGAGCGAAATCATGTCGCCGTTTTTCACGAGGGCCAGTGGGCCGCCGGCGGCGGCTTCAGGTGACACATGGAGCGCGACAGTGCCGTACGCGGTCCCGCTCATGCGCGCATCCGAAATCCGGACCATGTCCGTGATCCCCTTACGCAAGATCTTTGGCGGAAGCGGCATGTTGCCGACCTCCGCCATGCCGGGATACCCGCGCGGCCCACAGTTTTTCAAGACCATGACGCAGGTCTCGTCAATATCGAGCGCCTCGTCGTCGATGAGGCGGTAGAAGTCCTCGATGTCTTCGAACACGACGGCCCGGCCGCGATGCTTGAAGAGACTTGGGGTACCGGCGGACGGTTTGATTACCGCACCGTTGGGCGCCAGGTTGCCTCTAAGCACGACAATGCCCGCTTCGGCCTTGAACGGTTTGCCGTAGGTATGAATGACATCGCGATTCCAGCACGGCGCATCCTTGACGTTCTCGCCGATCGAGCCGCCGTTCACAGTGAGGGCGTCCGTGTGGAGGAGTTTATTTTCCGCAAGCTCCTTCAGGACGGCAGGTAGACCTCCCGCATAGTAGAAATCTTCCATCAAGTGCTTGCCTGACGGCTGCAGATTCACCAGGCACGAAACGTGCGAGCCGAGGTCGTCCCAGTCTTTCAAGGTGAACGGCACGCCGATGCGGGCGGCAAGCGCGATAAGGTGTACGACAGCGTTCGTCGACCCGCCGATGGCGGCGTTGGTGCGAACGGCATTCTCGAAGGCCTTTCGGGTCATGATCTTCGACATCTTCAGGTCTTCGTGCACCATCTCGACAATGCGCCGTCCCGTGAGATGCGCCTGAGTGGTGCGACGTGCATCGACGGCGGGGATCGCCGCGTTTCCGGGAAGGCCCATACCGAGCGCTTCAACCATAGAGGCCATAGTGGAGGCCGTGCCCATGGTCATGCAGTGACCCTTGGAACGGCTCATGCAGCTTTCAGCGGCCAGGAAGTCCTCGCGGGTCATCTTGCCGGCGCGCTTGTCCTCCGACATCTGCCAAAGCCCCGTGCCCGATCCGAGCGTCTGACCGCGGAAACGGCCGGTGAGCATCGGACCGCCCGAAAGGCCGATGGTCGGAAGATCGCAGGACGCGGCGCCCATGAGCAACGCGGGCGTTGTCTTGTCGCATCCCATCAATAGAACGACGCCGTCCATGGGGTTGGCGCGGATAGACTCTTCCACATCCATGCTGGCAAGATTCCGGAACATCATCGACGTCGGGCGCAAGTTGGTCTCACCGAGCGACATGACCGGAAACTCAAGAGGAAAGCCGCCGGCTTCCCACACGCCCCGCTTCACCGCTTCGGCGAGTTCGCGGAAGTGTCCGTTGCATGGGGTGAGTTCCGACCAAGTATTGCAGATCCCGATCACCGGGCGGCCATCGAAGACGTCATGTGGCCAGCCTTGGTTTTTCATCCACGCACGGTGCAGGAATCCGTGCAGATCTTCGGCGCCGAACCAAGCCTGGCTGCGAAGTTTTTTCTTTTCAGTCATCTGAGGTGCGCGCCCCTATTTCTTAAATGCGACGACGTTTTGCGTCTGCTCGCCCAGTTTTGAGATTCCCAGCCGCATCGTGTCGCCCGGTTTCAAGAAAATCGGGGGCTTGTGACCCATGCCGACCCCCGGTGGTGTTCCGGTAGTGATGAGATCGCCCGGCCATAGCGTGAACAGTTTGCTGAGATAACTGACAATCTTCGCCACGCCGAAAATCATGGTCTTCGTACTGCCCGTCTGCATCCGGCGCCCGTTCAGATCGAGCCAAACATCGAGGGATTGGGGATCGCCGACTTCATCCGCGGTCACGAGCCAAGGGCCTACTGGGCCAAAGGTGTCAAAGCCCTTTCCTTTGTCCCAGGTCTGGCCGTGATCGAACTGCCATTCGCGCTCGCTGACGTCATTTACGACAGAATAACCGGCAACATAGTTGAGCGCCTCGCTCTCCGAGACATGCCGCGCGGTTCGCCCGATGACGATGCCCAGTTCGACCTCCCAGTCGCCTTTCTTAGCGTCGGGCGGAAGCATGACGTCATCGTTCGGACCGCTCAGGCAGCTTATGGCTTTCATAAAAACCACGGGTTCGGCGGGAATCGGAAGGTTGGCCTCCGCCGCGTGATCGGCGTAGTTGAGGCCGATGGCGAGAAACTTGCGAACCCCGGCGACGGGCACGCCGAAGCGCACCGGGTGCGAAACCGCCGGCAGCGAGCCAGCGGTAAGTCCGGTAAGCGTGGTCAGGTTCTCAGGCTGAAGGATTTCCGGCGTGATGTCGTTCACGACGCGCGATAGATCGCGAATGACGCCCGCAGAGTCGAGAAGACCGGGCTTCTCCTGTCCGGGAGGTCCGTACCGAAGCAATTTCATGCAAGACTCTCCCGTGGCGACCAAAACACGCGGCCTCGTCCGCGAAGACTATAATATAGCCGCGGCGGTCTGGAAGGGTTTGGCCGGAGTCGAGCCCTAGATTTTGCCGATACGTTCGAGAACACCGCGCAGTTCGGCTGTGCGGATATCGTCAATCGGCTCCATCACCGGTTTGCATGTATCATGCTCGATGACACCCATCCACTTCAGGGCCCGCTTGTAGCACTGCGGGTATTGGAGAACATTGGCGAAGGCGATCGAGTTCAGGGGGCCGACGAAGTCGTGGAATATCTTGCGCGCTGACTCGACATTGCCCTTTTGGATAGCTTCGAACATGTCGCTCTGCTCGCGCGGCAGGATGCAGCTGGCCGCCGAGGTCATCCCCTGCGCACCGTAGAGCAGCATCAGATAGTTCATCTGATCGTGACCCGCCCAGGCCTGGAGCTTCCCGCCCGTCGCCGCGGCATAAAGCGCGATCTTGCCGGGATATGGCAGGAATAGCTTCGAGCAATGAAGCGTCGGTATGTTCTCCGCCATTCGCTTCAGAAGCGGCAGCGAGAGTTCGATGCCGGCGCCGCCGTCATAAACCATCAAGGGGAGATCGGTCGCCTTCCCGATCTCCTGCACGTGCCGGAAGATCCCTTCTGCCGCGTGCGGATGATAATAGGGCGCCGTGGTGAAGATATAGTCCGCGCCGGCGCTCGCGGCGTGTTTCGCCATCATCACGCTCGTGTCGCTAGCGGAGTCGATGACACCGATACCGACCGGCACGCGGCCATTGGTGTGGCGCGTGACAACGTCGGCGAACTGTTTTCGCTCGTCGTCGGGAAGGCAGAATACTTCGCCGGTGCTGCCAAGCGCGAGGATGCCGTGCACACCCTTGGCGATGACGTAGTCGACGAGACTTTTCGTGGACTCCACGTCGATGGCGCCGTTCGGCGTGAGCGGCGTAACGAGCAAGACGTGATTTCCGAAAAGCTTTGCTTTTCTCTCGGCCAACGTCGGCATGCTTGTGTCCTGAAGTGAAGGCGTTGGAAGTCAGCGCTAAATAGCGGAGACGGACGGAAAGGCCAAGACTGGGTTTACTCCTGATCCAATAGCGATCCGAAGCGTTCCCAGACCTTCTCGATATGCCGGCGCATGGCGTCTTCCGCCGCTTTGCGATCACGCGCGGCTATGCCTTGAATGATTTCGTTATGTTCTTCCAGCGCCTCGGCGGTGACACGCGGATGATGCGGCAGGCGGAACAAGTAAAAATGGACGTGCAGTTTCGACAGCGTCTCACGCATCAAGCCGTTGCCGGCCGCCGCCGCAATCCGGTCATGGAGTGCGGCGTCCTGGCGCACGAATTGGCCGTAGCTGGCGCCGCCGTCATCAAAGGTCGGCGTGATCATGTCATTCGCGTCGTTCTCGAGCAAAACGACGCCCTGGTCATCGATGACTTCGGCCGCCTTGCCGGCGAGATACGGCTCCAGCCGCAGCCGCAGTTCGCACAGCTCGTCTAACTGCACCTTCTTGAGCTGCGGCGCTGCCGTATAGCCGATGAACTGGATCTTGGTGACGAGGCCGTAAGCCTCGAGATGGCCGAGCGCCTCGCGGATCGGAGTTTGCGAGACGCCAAACTCCCGGGCGAGGTCGTCGATGTTGATGGCCCCGCCTGGAGGGATCTTCAACGACATCAGCTGACCGAGAATGGCGTCGTAGACTTCATCGGCCAGGCGTTGCGGACGACCGACGGGACCGCCGTGCCGTTGGGGAAATTCTGAAGTCTTTAGGCGACGCATATCTCTATCCTATCAGGAACCGACCAAGTCTAGCGCGATTCCGGTGCCATCTTGAAGCGCTGGACGCGGTTGTA
>CAMDOZ010000158.1 GCA_945903705.1 Fidelibacterota bacterium
TGATGCAAACGACAATGTTAACGCTGGCGGCCACGGTGGTCTGGGTGGGGGCGGGGGCGGAGTCCACGCCACCGGCAACGCCGTGCTTGTTTCGGGAAAGGGAGGCAGCGGCTACGCCTGCATCAACTTCTATTTGAAGGCCGCATAGATGAAATATGGGATCATCGCAAATGGAAGTGTGACCGAGCCCACCTGCATTCCGCAGGCTCACGAGAACGCGCCCATCGCATGGCTAAAGAAGTTCCGAGGAACGATTGGTAACTGGGCGACGAACCCCGAAACGGGCGACTGGGCTCTCGTGCCTGATTGGGCCGTGCCGGGAACGAAGGATAACGGAGACGGGATGTTCGCTGAGCCACCGGCTGCAGAGCCGCCGACGCCACCTCAGTCAAATGCCGAACTGATCCTCGAACGACTTTCCGCAATGACCGATGAAGTGGCCGCGATTAAGGAGACGGTGAACGCGCTGGCTCAGCGGGAGGGGGGAATGATCTCCTCGGGGCGCGTGCAACAGTGCCGTTACGCGCGCCCAAGGGCAGCTTTAACGGCGCTTGCATACCGTTCATAAGGCTCAGGGGTCCCACGCGCGGCCAGCCGATCCAAGAGGTGAAGACACAGATCCCATGAGTTGAAGCAATCGTGGAGTATGGCGACGAGTTTGAGAAGTCGCGGGACTGGCAGACGATCCACAGCGTCTAACGACGGGATGTAAATTGCGTTCGTAAACAACAGTTGGCTTGCCCCGTCCGGCGGAGCGCCTTCGGGAACAGGATTAAGATAGTTGCTGAAGGGTTCGAGAAAACGGTGAAGTGAAAAGCCGGCACTTCGCATGTGCGTATCGATGTCGGCAAACAACGGCTGTTTCTTATACATCGCCACGAACGCGACCTCCGTTACGACCAGAAGTACCTTTGATAGGAGGCGCGGCGCCCCCTTCAATACCCGAAGCTCGCCGCCTTGGACGTCCATTTGAAGAAAGTCCACTTCTGATGCGGCAATGAGATCATCAAGCCGCTGGGTCAGCGTGGCATTTTGCGTCATGGGTTGCGAGAGTAGAGAGAGGTTCGCAAACCTATCTAAAAACTCTAGATCCGGTTCGTAAAGCGAACTCGTATATCTGAATGTCGTCTTATAAAAAGTACCGGGCGTCCCGTCGCCGACGACAGCCTGGACATAGCGCATGTGTTCGTTTGCGGTCGCCTGAAGCTTCGCAAAAGCGCGAGGGTCGGGCTCAAAGCCCGTGACGTGAGCAACACCGCGGTCAACCAGCGGCTGATAATAAGGGCCGCACTTTTCGGGCGCGGCCCCTACATCCACGATTGAAATGGGCTCTACGTCAACCAGGTCGAGGAAACTGAATGGCAATTTTGGAGGCATATGACAGCTTAAATTACCTGGACACCTATTAACCTGAGCCGGAGTTTACAATCACGACTCAGCGTTCGAGGCGCAAGACTACTCTATCGACGCCGGCAAGGTAAGGCCGACCCCCTCATTTCGACAGAAGGGTGGACCTTTCCGGCGGGAGTAGGAGTTGGTTTCTATCTAGCGCGATATCGGCGGCGACGAGCTTCTCCTGTTCAATCAGAGCCCCGCCCTCCTCGATGAGAAAGAAGCGGTAGCCGGCCAGCATCGCTGTGATCTTATCGCAGGCGTCTTGAAGGAAAGATTCCAGGATTATCGTTGGGCGTGCGCGCAGGAAGGCTTGCATCCCCGAGAAGACTGCAAGCTCAGAACCCTCGACGTCGATTTTGACGAGGGGTGCCGCACCCGCAGGAATATTGAACGCGTCAACGGTCTCGACTCTTACCAGAGCGCTCTCAAGGGCATCGCCCGTAACGGCGAGCGCCGATCCGGAGTTGAGCAAGCCGCCCGCCTTTCGAGGCCAGGATAAGGTTGACGTCGTGCGGACATAAGAAAGAGCGACGTTGTGCTCGACAATGTTTTCGAAGCCGTTCAGGTGCTTGTTGACCCGTAGGCGAGCGGCGACAAACGGGTTGGGTTCGAAGGCGTGAATCTGAATGTCTTTGCGGAGACTGGCGGCCGCGAGGCTATAAACGCCGACGTGGGCCCCGATATCGAGGATGCTGGTCGCCTCGCGGGCGAATTTACACCACAGCCGCATTGAATGGGCCTCGAACGAGAGATCTTCCAGGATCGTCGTGGACGCGGGGTCGTCTCCGTTGGTGAACAGTTGAAACGGCGGACAGTCGAAAAGATCGACATTATGAAAGCCCCTAAAGCCCATCGTTGGCCCGTTCAAGTTCGCCTGAGGTCATCACGCTTTTCCCGCGCGCGGTGAGATGAGGAAAACCGAGTCGTCGATCTGGGTGGTGGTGTGTTGCGTCAGGGCGCGCGCTTCGTCGTGGCTGACTGTAAACTTTTCGCGCTGCTCGTCGGTCCGGTGGATGGTGTGCCACTGAAAGCCGCCCCTCGGACGCTGCGGCGGTGGAAGATGCTCCGCGAGGGCTGCGGCCGTTTTTTCCGCTCCCTTGGTCGGATAGAGGGCGCCGATGTCCTGTTTCGAAGGCGGCCATTCGCCTGTCCGTAGGAGCGCGGCGACGAGTTCCGCCGCCGCGGTGGCGGAGTCGACCGTGACATTGGCTTGCGCGACGACGAGCCGCTCACCCCACGACGACGCGGGGCTGAGGTTGAGAACCTTCGCACCCATGATGGCGGCCTCGACACCCGTGGTCGACTCGCTGTGAACGAGCAGCGTGGCGTGCCGGATCCAGGGCGTAGGGTCCGAGCCGACGACGACATGAACGCGCGCGTTGCCCTGAAAGAGGGTGGTCCACTTCTCGGACCGCTCCGCGGGATGCGGCCGGATCACGATCTGGCTTTGCGTGTTCGCAATCAGCCACTCGATGAGGGCGATCGTCTCGGCCATCGCGCGTTTCTCGAAGGAGAGGCGCTCGCGGACCATGTTCTCGGTTTCGGCGTTCTTCTCGTGCCCGCCCGAGCCAAGCCAGATATTCACGGCCTTCTGAATGTCGCCCGACACGTGATTGGTGCGGCCGAAGCTGGTGTTGATCAAAATATAAGGCTCGGGGATCGGGCGAGGGGGCCGCAACGCGCGCAGGATGTCGACCCGCGCATTGCCGGCGACGATGACCTTGTGCGCGGCGCCGGGATAGGCCGCCTTGATCGCCGCCGCATGCAGATCGTTGAGCGCGAGATAGGTGTGGCAGGCCTCGGCGGCGACGGGATGAGTGAGGCGCGCGTAGTCGTTCGGCGCGGAAGCCAGGCATTCTTCGTCCGAGGCCGCGACAACATGGCCGTTGGAGCGGGCCTCCACCATCCAATCCCCTTGCGTCTTATTGGCGGTCTTGAAAAGGACAACCCCTTTCAGGCAGGCGCGCAGGTTTGAAAAAATCGCCCACTGCTGGCCGACGATCACGTGATACCCGCGATCGGCCAAGGAAGACGCGATCAGGAGGCGTGACGCGAGGTCGCGGCCCTTCAATTCACAGGTGAGATAAGCAATAGGCGCAAGCACGTGACGTGGACACCCATCAATTTCGAGCCCGGCGTCTGGAAAGACGACTCACCGCTCAAGGCGCAAGGCTACTACATCGACGCCGATAAAATCAGGTTTGTCGGCGGCTTGCCAGAAACGATTTATGGGTGGGAGCGCGCCACGAGTGCGACGCTTCTCGGGCTATGCCGCGGCTCTTTCACCTGGCAGGACAATGCCAGAAGCCCCTATGCCGGTTTCGGAACACACTTACGCCTCTATGCCATGGATTTGGACGGCGGCGTAACCGACATCACTCCGGCGGTCGGATACGCCCAGCAGTCCATCAACTTTACGACGGCTTTGGGTGAGGCGACCGTGACCGTCACGGGCTGGACGCATGGCCTCGCCCTGGACCAAAAGTTCACGTTCGAGAATGCGACGGTCGCAACGGTCGGCAGCGTGACAATCAGTGGGACCTATGTCGTCGCCACTGTTGAGAGCGCGACCTCCATCACTTTCGTCGCGGCACAGGCCGCAAGTTCAGCGGCCGGCCCGACAGCGTCGCAGGTCGATATTACGACCTTCCTCGCACCCGGCCAGCGAGACGGCCTCGCCGGTCTCGGATTTGGAACGGGCGGCTACGGCTCCGGCGGGTACGGCGGCGGAGGGGTGGGCTTGGATCTCTTTCCACGCACCTGGTCGTTCGATCAGTGGGGACAAAATCTGCTGGGCAGTCCACGCGGCGATGGACTCTATGAATGGGCGCCCAACACGTCGGGCGACGAGCTCGTTGCCGGCGCCACATTCTCTTCGGCGGCGGGATGGTCCGTCGGCGCGGGGTGGTCGGTGGGGGGAGGATTCGCGACGTCGACCGCCGGCGCCTCCTCGAACCTCGACCAGAACATCACACTTCAACCGGGGGCCTGGTACTTGATGACCATGAACCTTTCGGTGAGTGCCGGCGCGCTTGCCGCGGTCGGGGGAACCTCGACCATCGGCGCCGGGATCACGGCCACAGGGAACTACCGGAGGCCCTTTTACGCGGGCGGTGGATCCACGCGGTTCAATCTCTTCAAAGACACTTCATTCGCTGGATCGGTTCACGATGTATCGGTGCGCGTGCTGACGCGCGGGCATCTCGTCCCCGGCGCGCCCACGCAAGTCGGATCCATGTTTGTTTCGGCGGAGCGCATCGTCGTTGCCTGCGGCTCCAACCTCGACGGCGCCTTCGATCCGCTTCAGGTCGACTGGAGCGATGCGGAGGATCATCAGGCCTGGACCCCCACCAGCGCAAACCTGGCCGGCGGTTATACGCTGCCCGCGGGCGGGCGCATCGTTCGCGGCCTTCGCGGGGCGCGGGAGAATGTCATCTGGACCACGGACGCGCTCTGGTCGATGCGCTTCAATGCCAATCCGAACACGGTCTACGATTTCATCGAAGTGGGTCGCGGCTGCGGGCTGATCGGGCCCAATGCCACGGCGCAGGCGGGCGGGACCTGGTACTGGATGGCGCCCGGCGGCGCTTTCTACGCCTACGGCGGTGCACAGCCGCAAATGCTGGTGTGCACCTTGGCGCGCGACGTGCGCGACAACCTCGCCTGGGTTCAACAGGACAAGGTCTACGCCTCCAGCGTGATCGGAAAAAACTATGCCGAGGTCTGGTGGTTCTATCCGGACCTGCGGGACGGCAACGAATGCTCTAGGTACATCGTCTACGACACGCTGCGCGGCACCTGGAGCTGCGGTGTCTTTGACCGGACCGCTTATTGCGACGCCGCGATTTTCGAGTTTCCGCTGGCGGTCGATAGCGCGGGCAACCTGTGGTTCCACGAAAAGGGATTTACAGACGATGGCGGTCAGCGATCGTGGTTTCTCACCAGCGCCTTCAATACGGGCCGAGACGGCCAGCTCGTGGTCAACGGCGTACGCCCGGACGCAGACGACGTGCAGGGCGGATATACGCTCACCTTCACCAGCAAGATTCGCAGCGCCAAAGGCGTCGCCACGCGGGTGTATCCCGCGATCGCGATTTCGTCGTCGACCGGCGAACGCTCCGTCCGCGTGAAGGGCGAGCAGATCGGCTTCACGGTCGCCGGCAACGCGGCCCCCAGTTATTGGCGACAGGGCGCGCTCGAAATGGATCTGCTGACTAACTCGGCGCGTCGGTGAGGAATGCTCATGTCATTTGACCCCGTGCTGAAAGTTGTAGTTCTCGAGGAGCGCCTGCAAGGCCACGAAAAGGTCTGCGCCGAGCGTTACGGCGAGATTTCCAAATCCTTCGACCGGATCCACGGCCGATTGGATTGGATCATGCGCGGCATCGTCGGGCTTCTGGCGGCGATGCTGTCGTGGGTGGTCGTAAATGGTGTGCCGTGGCCCGTGGGCTAGGGCCGCCGAAGCCGGCGACCGTCGAACTCATCCGCCGCGGAAAGTCATTCACCTACGAACTCGCCGACTTCAAAGACTGGGCGCTTCTGTTCGACAACGCGGTTCTCGAAATCAGGGCTCGCGACGGCGCCACGTATTACTGGCCGCTGGATTCCATCACCTACTGGCGCGTGCGGTAGCAACATCAACGGGAGACCTGTCCATGGGAAAAGTCATCGAGCTCGCGACGGCCACGTCGCCGAACATAGCTCCCGAGAAGATATTGAACGGGGCGTTGAATGCGGCCCTCACGGAGGTTGTCGTCATCGGCCAGCGGCCCGACGGAACGGTCTATTTTGCCATGAGCACCGCCGATGCGCCCTCCGTCAATTGGATGCTCGACTGCGCGAAGCGGCTCCTGATGGACGGGATTCTCGAGGACGACACGCATCATGGGTGACGCTTACGTTCTCTTGCTGAGTCTTGCGGCGAAAACGCTGACGTTCTGCGTGGCCGCCCTATCCCTCTACAAGGTCAGTGTCGCCTACGACCGCAAGAACAAGATCGATTGGGAGCGCGTCTACGATGCGATGGAAAAGGATCCTGCCGCGATGTCTCGTTATTTTGGCCTTCGTATCCTGGCCTTCGCCGTGCTGGCCGCATGGATTTACGGATAAGTACGACCGTCCCATCCAACAGGCTGTTAAGCGGTGGTGGCCGGACCTTCCCTATTGGCGTCTGTGGAAAGCGCAGCTCTACCAGGAATCGCGCCTCGATCCCCAGGCGGTATCTCCGGCGGGTGCGAGGGGCCTTGCGCAATTCATGCCCGCCACCTGGGACGACGTGACGCGCGAGCTCGGCGTACAAGGATCGCCGCACGGCGATTTGGCCATCGATGCCGGCGCCTACTACATGGCCAAGCTGCGGCGCATCTGGCGCGAGCACCGCTCAGTGCTCGAGAGGAACGAGCTGGCGCAGGC
>CAMDOZ010000159.1 GCA_945903705.1 Fidelibacterota bacterium
TGTCTTCGATGGCGCCCGCGAGGATGCGCGCCGTTCCTGCGGCGATGCGGATCGCGGCATTGCCGGTCTTCTTGTCGGGCGCATAAACGAACTCGTCGATGACCACATCGGAGTCGGGCCCGAGCGTGAGTTGGGTGTTGTCGGCGAAGGTAACGCGCAGCTTGCCGGTGGGTCCGGTTTCCAGAATGTCGTCGCTGAAAATGGGATCGTTGAGCGCGAGCTCATCCTGGGCCGTCTCGCGGATCGCAAGCGCGTTTCCCGTGAGCGCGCTGACGCCGCCCGCGCGTGCGGCGTCCTGGGCATAGGCGGACGCGCAGGCGAACGCCGCGGCCGAAACGCCGCCAATGACCCGGGCAAAATGGCCCCACAGTCTCCGCATGATAGTCCCCCGCAGCTCAGCCCACCTATTTGCGCGGATTATAGGCGTTCCGCTCCGCCCAACCCTTCACAAAATCTTCGAGATCCTTATCCGGTGTTTTTGGAAGCACGATCTCGAACACCACATATTGGTCGCCCGCGGGCTCGTTCTTGCCGGCCGGCACGCCTTTGCCCTTGAGGCGCATGCGTGCGCCGCCGTTTGTCCATTTGGGCACCGTCATGGCCACGGGGCCGTGCACCGTCGGCACTTCGACCTTTCCGCCCATGACCGCTTCCGCGAGGGAAATGGGAACCTCGGCGTAGATATCGCGGCCCTCGCGCCGGAAGGTCGGGTGCGGGCGCACCTTCACTTCGATCAGCGCGTCGCCGGCCGGACCACCGCCGCCGGCGGCGCCCTGGCCTTTGAGCCGGATGGTCTGCCCGTCATTCATCCCCGCAGGAATATTGACGTCGAGGGACTTTCCGTTGGGCAGCGTCAGGCGCTTGGTGGTTCCCGCGACCGCTTCTTCGAAGTCCACCTCCAGCATGAAGCGTTGGTCTTCGCCCCGGCCGGGGCTCCGCCGGCCCGCGCCGCCGGGACCGCCGCGGAACATGCCGCCGAAGAGGTCGCTCAGGTCCATTTCGTCGAATGAAAAATTCTGCCCGCCGCCGGAGCCCGCGCCGGCGCCCTGGCGTCCGCGGGCGAAGGGGTTCTGGCGGATTTCGTTACCGCCCGCGTCGATCTCGCCCCGGTCGAACCGGGCGCGCTTGGCTGAATCGCCTACGATATCGTAGGCGGCGTTGAGCTCCTTGAACCGGTCCTCGGCCTTCTTGTCCCCGGGGTGCAAGTCGGGGTGCGACTTCTTGGCCAGGCGGCGGAAGGCCTTCTGGATGTCGTCGTCGCCGGCGTTCGCTGCAACGCCAAGCACCTGGTAGGGGTTTTTAGCCATATCTCCGGTCTCGCTCCTTCAGCATACCCTTAGTTGCGGTGGATCATGACGTTTGTAAAGCCGCCCAACCCACTTTCCGTTACGAAATTCTAATGCTCCGTCCGAGGGTTAACAGACTCTTCCCGCACTCCGTGTGGGCGCTCTCCGGGGTTGGTTTGACCCGTTTTCCCCGTTACAGTCCGCGCCCGAAACGAGGCGCCAAAGGTGCAATAAGGGTGCGGCAGAACAGGTTCCTGAAGAAGTGGGCGCAGCCGATCCTTGTTCCCGCCGTCGTCCTGGTCGCCGTCGTCGCCATTCTTGCCCTCGTGGCTCAGCAGTACCAGGGCCTCCAGGACAGCGTCCGCCACGCCACCGACGTCAAAGGACGGCTGACCCTGGTCTATTCGGTGGTTCAGGAGGCGGAGGCCGGTGTGAGGGGATTTATCCTCACGACCGACGACTTCTACCTTTCCGCGTTGAGCGAGGCCGAGCAGCGGCTTAAGCCCGAACTCGATGCCTTGTCCGACCTTCTCACGGACAACCCCCACCAGACCCAGGCATTCATAGGCTTACGCGCGGACGTTGTGACACGCATCGATCAGCTCGAGCGGCTGGTGACAGCCGCCCGCGCCGGCGATACGGCCGGCATCATCGATGACATGCGCCAGCGCACCGGCTTCAACCTGATCCAGGCCATCCGCAGCGTCGTGGACGCCATGATCGCCGAGGAGGACAGGTTGTTGGTGGAACGGCGCGCCAACGCAAACTTCATCGCCGCGGTTTTGCAGCTTCTGGCCTACAGCACGCTCTTCCTTGTGATGACCGTCGCGGTCCTCAGCCTCTCGGCGGTGGTTCGCCGGCGGGAATACCTCGAGGCCGTCGAGGCGGACCTACGCGCCGCCAACGACCGCTTGAGCGCGGAGATCCTCGGCCGCGAGAGAGTCGAGCATCAGCTCCGCCAGGCCCAGAAGATGGAGGCCATCGGCCAGCTCACGGGCGGCATCGCCCACGACTTCAACAATATGCTGGCCGTGATCATGGGCGCGCTGAACATCATGCAGCGGCGCATCGATCGCGGTGATTTCAATGTTCAGCCGTTGATGCAGGCCGCGATCGAAGGCGCCCAGCGCGGCGGCGCGCTGACCCAGCGCCTCCTTGCCTTCGCGCGCAAACAAGTCCTGGAGCCACGGCCGCTCGACGCGAACAAGCTGGTCTCGGGCATGTCGGACCTCTTACGCCGGACGCTCGGCGAGACCATTCAGACTGAGGTCGTGCTTGCGGGCGACACGTGGCGCATCTACGCCGACGCCCATCAGCTCGAAACCGCCATCCTCAATCTGGTGGTCAACGCCCGCGACGCGATGCCGCAAGGCGGAAAGCTCACCCTCGGAACCGCCAACACGACGCTGGGTCGGGTTCACGTCTCCGAGCATGGGGACGTTCCGGCTGGCCCCTATGTGACGATCTCGGTGACCGACACGGGCACCGGCATGCCGCCCGAGGTCGTCCGCCGCGTTTTCGATCCGTTTTTCACGACCAAGGATCCGGGCAAGGGAACCGGCCTCGGCCTCAGCCAAGTCTACGGTTTCGTCACCCAGTCGGGCGGGCAGATCACGATCGAGTCCGAACCCGGCAAAGGCACGGCCTTTACGATCTATCTGCGGCGCTACGATGGGCCGCTGCCCAACGACGCCGGAAAGAAGACCGAAGCCGCGCCGTCCCGCGCCGTCCAGGGCGAATGCATCCTCGTGGTCGAAGATGACGATGCCGTGCGTAAGCTCGCGGTCGAAGGCCTCGGCGAACTTGGCTATGCCGTCATTCAGGCCGAGAGCGCCGAACAGGCCCTGAAGCTGCTCGACGAGCACACCGCCGTTACGCTTCTTTTCACCGACGTGGTCATGCCCAAGGTCAATGGCCGCGAACTCGCCGATGAAGCGCTGCGGCGCCGGCCCGATCTCAAAGTCCTCTTTACGACCGGCTATACCCGCGACGCCGTTGTCCATGATGGGACCCTCGACCCCGGCGTGCGTTTGATCGGAAAACCGTATACCCTCCACGAACTCAGCCGCACAGTCCGCGAGATCCTGGATTCCTAGTGTCGGACTTCAACGTCGCGCCGTACCTGCTCATTCTGCACATCGCCATCGCGGTGCCCGTGTGCGCGCACATTATCCTGAGCAAGCAGGAGAACGTCGCCATCGGTTGGATCGGCTTCGTGCTGGTGTCGCCGTTCTTCGGCGCCTTCCTGTACTGGATCTTCGGCATCAACCGCGTCGCGCGGCGCGCGCGACGCTATCGCGGCCGCCATCGTGCGGATACGCCGCCCAACCTTACGACCCACGACATGCCTTTTAAGGGCCTGCCGACGCCGCAGCAGCGTCAGCTCTTCCAGTTCGCGCGCTCGGTGCACAGCATGCCGTTCCTCGGCGGCAATAGCGTCGTGCCGCTCGTCAACGCCGACGGCGCCTTTCCGAACATGCTGGCGGCCATCGCCGAAGCAAAGCGCTCAATCGTTCTGTCGGTCTATATCTTCGACGTTGATGAGGTGGGTGCGAAGTTCGTCGATGCTCTGGTGGAAGCGCATCGGCGCGGCGTGATGGTGCGCGTGCTCCTCGACGAGATCGGCAGCGGCAAGCGCACAAAACCCGCCGACAGGCTGTTGTCGGCGGCGGGAATTTCCACCGCGCGCTTCATTCCGCAGACTCTCAAGTTCTTGCCCTTCATCAATCTTCGCAATCACCGCAAGATCATGGTCGTCGACGGCCGCATCGGCCATATCGGCGGCATGAACATCTGCGTCAGCTACGCGGCCCAGAAAGACGAAGAGATCCACGATCTGCACTTCCGGGTGAGCGGGCCCGTGATCGGCCAACTCAACGCGATGTTCGAGCAGGACTGGAAGTTCGCGACCGAAGAGCAGGTCGAACTCCCGCTCCTACCGACGCCCGCCGAGAAGTTCGACGATCCGGTCTATGCGCGCGGCATTTCCGATGGCCCGGACGATTTGGCCCAGCCGACGCAATGGGTCATTCTGGGTGCCTTGGCCATCGCCCAGAAAACCGTGCACGTCCTCACGCCCTACTTCCTGCCGAACGAGGTGCTTACCAACGCCTTGTGTGTCTGTTCCATGCGCGGCGTCAGCGTGCAGGTCGTCGTTCCGTCGCGCACCGACATTCCGCTGGTGGACTGGGCGATGGAAGCCAAGTTCCAGTATCTCCTCGAGCACGGCGTGAAGATCTATCGCAGCCCGCCGCCGTTCGATCATTCGAAACTCATGGTCGTCGATGGCGTCTGGACGCTGGTCGGCTCGTCGAATTGGGATCAGCGCAGTTTGCGCCTCAATTTCGAGGCCAACCTCGAATGCTACGACCAGGACCTGGGCCGCGATCTCGAAACCCATTTCGACAGCATCAAGAAAATTGCGAAGGCGGTCATCGTGGGCGACGTCATGGCGCAGCCGCTTAAGATCAGGCTGCGCAACAGCTTTGCCCGGCTCTTCGCGCCTTATCTTTGAGGCGCTACACTGGGCCCGCCAATCAACGGGAGAACCTCCATGCGCTCTTACGCCTTCGCTCTTGCCGTCCTCGTAGCGGCCGTGCCCGCCTCTGCCCAAGAGTTCAAGCGCCAGATCCTGCAGCGGGTCGACGTTCCGCTCGGCGCTCAGCATGAAACCGTGATCGGCACGGCCGAGATCGCCGTGGGTGGCGCCACCGGCGCCCATTCTCATCCGGGCGTCGAGATGATCGTGGTTATCGACGGTGAAATGGATGTCTTTGTTGAGAGCGAGCCCGCCAAGCGCTTGAAGCCCGGCGATTCCTTCGCCGTGCCGACGGGCAAAGTGCACGACACTAAGAACGTGGGCTCCGGCCCTGCCAAGGTCGTCGTGACCTGGATGGTCGAGAAGGGCAAACCGATGGCCGTGCCCGCGCCCGCGAAATAATCAGCCGAGACGGTTGATCCCGTCGAACGCTGCGGTCTTATAGCACTCGGCCAGTGTCGGGTAGTTGAACACCGTGTTCACGAAGTAGTCGACGGTGCCCTTGTGCGCCAGCACCGCCTGGCCGATGTGGATCAGCTCGCTCGCCCCTTCGCCGATGATGTGAATGCCGAGGAGCTCACGCGTCTCGAGATTGAAGATCAGCTTCAAGAGGCCGGTGTTGTCCCCGATGATCTGGCCGCGCGCGATTTCCTTGTAGCGCGCCTTGCCGATCTCGTAGGGAATGCCTTCCTGCGTCAGCTCTTCCTCGTTTTTGCCGACGGTCGAAATCTCCGGGATGGTGTAGATGCCGTAGGGGAACAGCGAGGGTGTGCTCTCGTGCTTTTCGCCGAAGGCGTGGCAGGCCGCCAGGCGGCCTTGTTCCATCGACGTCGAGGCGAGGCTCGGGAATCCGATAACGTCTCCCACAGCATAGATGTGCGGCACTGCCGTCTGGTACTTCTCGTTCACCTTGAGGCGGCCGCGGTCGTCCGTCGGTACCCCGGCGGCATCGAGATTTAAGGTCTCCGTAGCTCCCGTCCGGCCGATGGAATAAAGCGCTTTCTCCGCGACGATCTGCTTGCCGCTGGCCAGCGTGATTTTCACCCGCTCGCCTTTGTCGTCGGAGGTCGGCTCCAGGCCTTTCACTTCTTCGCCGAGGCGTAAAGTGACGCGGTTCTGGTGCATGTGATAAGCGAGGCTGTCGGTGATCTCGCGGTCGATGAACGGCAGCAGCCGGTCGCGTTTGTCGACCAGCGTGACCCGCACGCCCAGCGCCGAGAAGATGGTCGCGTATTCGAGTCCGATCACGCCGGCGCCGATGACGGCCAGGGTGTGCGGAAGCTTCGCGAGGGTCAGGATGTCGTCGCTGATGAAGATGCGCTGCCCGTCGAAGGGGATGTTCTTGTCCCTTGTCGCATGCGTGCCGGTCGCGATGACGACCTTTTCCGCCGTCACATTGCGCTGGCCGCGGCCGTCGGCGTCCTCGATCCCCACCGTGTGCGGATCGACGAATTTCGCATTCCCGGTCGCCATGGTGATCCGGTTGCGCTGCAGTTGATGGCGCGTGACGTCGATCTCGTGGCGAATCACATGGTCGGTGCGGAAATGCAGGTCTTGCATCGTGATGTGCTGCTTGACCGTGTAGGAGGACCCGTAAATGCCCCGCTCGCGATATCCCGAAAGGTGCATGACCGCTTCGCGCAGGGTCTTCGAGGGGATGGTGCCGGTATTGATGCAAATGCCGCCCAGCACGGCCTTCTTCTCGACCAGCATGACCCGGCGCCCGAGTTTGGACGCCTGGATGGCCGCCCGCTGCCCCGCCGGGCCCGAGCCGATCACCAAAAGATCGTAGTCATAGGCCGTCATAAAACCGTCCCCCAAAACCCCGTTAGCCCGCATTCCCCGGATGAACATTGAGGTTGCAAGGATGCTCTCATCGATTCAGACATAGGTATCAGCAGCTTATGTCGTTGGATCGAGGACAATCATGGCGCACCCAGCGGGTGAAACGGACTCCGGCGCTTCCAGGCTCGATTTCGAC
>CAMDOZ010000160.1 GCA_945903705.1 Fidelibacterota bacterium
ACTTTCAATACCTGAGTTTCATCCTCTTGATGGAGACGCCCGACGACGCTGTCGTCGCGGCGGCCGACGCCGCGAAGGTCACCGGCTATATCTCAGGCGGGCTGGGCAAGGAGAACATCCGTCAGTCGATCATCAAGGCGCTTGATCCGCGCGGGCTCGTGCAGGCGCTCCCGAATTACAAGGTCGCTCACACGCGTGCGAGTGAGGCCGATCTCATCATTGCGCCGTTCCCGGCGTCCTTCGGCCGGCTCGGCGTGGCGCAACAGCAAAAAGCGATTCAAGCGGTCACCGCCGCCGCGCGCCTCTACCAGCTGGGCGGAACCGTCATCGCGATCTATCCCGGCGAAAAAGGGAAGGCCGAGTTCGTAGCGCCTGCCGCCTACGACCGGTTCTTGTCGAAGCTCACGCTCGCCTCCGTCGCAAAGATGCTGAACCGGGCCATCCACGTGCAATGGGCCGACGGCGACCCGACGGCCGGTACGCAAGCGGACGAAGTGGTCGACGAAACGGCCGACGAAGCGGTCGAGCCGCTTCCCCTCTTCGAAGAGGAAGTGGCCGAAACCGAGGAAAAGGAGGACGAAGACACCTCCGACCGCCGCCAGAGTGCGCCGCCGGCGGAACGCGCCCGCGCCCGCACGCTCACGGACGAAGACATCCGCGGCGTCGCGAAAGCTTTCAAGGACATGGGGCCGCAGGATTTCATCGACAAATTCGTGCGCCAGCAAACCATCCTGCTGCGCGACGAATCGCAGCCCTTCGCTCCATCCATGCAGGAATTTTTCGTCAGCATTGATCTCCTGCGCAAACAATTCTTTCCCGGCGTCGAGATGCGCGGCTCAAAGCGCGCCTTTCAGTCGCTCACCCACATGCTCGATCAATTGATGCTGCGCTCGCTTGCGTTCCTCCCGAAGAACGGCCTGCCCAGCTCCCTCAATCTCAATGTGCATTCGATCCTGACCCAGACCTTCGACAGCGTGGTCAAGAAGAACGTTTCGCTCGAGCATCTCACCTTCGAGATCCCGCAGCCCATGATCACCCAGTACTTCGAGGAATTTAAGAAGGCGCGCGATCTGATTTATTCCTGCGGCGGCAAGATCGCGGTAGATCAGATTTTTCCCGACACCATGGGTTCGCTGGATCTCGGCCTGGTCAGCCCGAACATCGCCAAGGTGCATTGGAAGGGCGATTTGAAAAACTTCTCGGCCTCACACCGGGACTTCGTGAAAGACGCGCTCGACCGCGGCATCACGATGGTCATGAGCCGGGTCGACGAGCCGGTGGCCCTGGAAATCGCCCAGGAGTTCGGAATCAGGAACTTCCAGGGTTTCCTGATCGACGAGATGCCCGAAGCTAAGTGGCACGCTTAACCTCTACCCACGACTTCCGCCGCTAGTCCAAATATGCAACCGTCTTGTGTGCCGGATCGCTCTTAGGATCGCGGACGAAGGCAGGGGGGACTTGTCATGAAGCGGTGGATCGTCGCAGCGGCGGGCGCTGGCCTGCTTATGTCCGTAACGGCGGCGGATGCCCAAGTGCCTGCGAAAGCCATCGTACGAGCACCGGCGCCGGAGCGGTCGGATCCCACGGCGGCTTTACCGGGGGCGAAAACATTCAACGAACTTTGCGCCGGATGCCATGGCGCACGCGCTGTCGGCGCGGAAGGGCCGTCGCTCAGTGATGAGTACTGGAAGCATGGCCGCGCCGACGCCGATCTCGAAAAAGCCATCCGCGGCGGCTTTCCGCCGACCATGGCGGCCTTCGATCTTCCGGCACCCCAAGTCAAGGACCTGATCGCCTACATCCGCACGGCCTTTGTCGCGACCTTGGTGGTCGACCGCTCCGTCCAACAGGTCCCAGCCGGTGTTATGCGCACGGAAGCGGCCGACTTCCGTGTCGAGACGGTCGCCAAGCTCGCCGCGCCCTATGCATTCGTCTTCCTGCCCGACGGACGCGCGCTGATCACCGAAGCCAGCGGCGTCCTTCGCGTCGTCGAAAAGGGCAAATTGCTTCCGCAGGCCATCGAAGGAATCCCCATCGACAAACCGCTGAACGGCGCGGCCGGCCGGCGGATTCTGAACATCGCGCTGCACCCGGGCTACGCCCGCAACGGCTGGATCTATCTCACCATCGCCGAGCCCTCAGCCGTGGGCCGCGACGTGCTGATGAGGCTCGTGCGCGGCAAGATCCAGAACGGCCGCTGGGCGGAGCATCAAATTCTTTTCGAAACTTTGACCGGCGAGTCCTCGACCGCGCGCATGGCGTTCGACCGCGATGGTTATCTTTTCCTGACCATGGGCTTTTCCGGCAACATCTACGTCGGCGCGCCCGAGGATGCGCCCTCGCTCGATCTCTCGGACGCCAACGGAAAAGTCCTGCGCATGCACGACGACGGGCGCGCGCCTGCCGACAATCCCTTTGTGAATGTCGAAGGCGCGCTCAAGCAGGTCTGGAGTTACGGCCATCGGCAGTCGCTGGGCCTTGCATTCGATGCGAACGGTGTACTCTGGGAATCCGAGAACGGCGCTCGTGGCGGCGACGAGATGAACATCATCCGCAAGGGCGCCAACTACGGTTGGCCCGTGGTGACCTGGGGCCATCGCTACGATTCCGTCCCGCGCATCGCCATGCCGGAGATGGACGGGGTCGAGCAACCGGTCGTGAGTTGGGCGCCGTCGCCGGCGGTGTCGGCGATCGCCTTTTATGCCGGGAACGTATTCCCGCGTTGGAAAGAAAACCTGTTCGTCGGAACGATGAAGAACCGCGCGCTCTACCGCATCGTGCTCAAGGACAACCGGCAAGTCCTTCAGGAGGAAGTCTTGCGCGGAATCGACCGCATTCGCGACGTCGGCGTCGGCCCCGACGGCTGCCTCTATCTCCTGACCGACGGCGGCCTCTTCCTGCGCCTCGCGCCGGCGTCGTGAACTGGATGGCAGTCAATGATCACGAATTCGGCGCTCTCAGGCGCGCGATCTGCGCCTTGGCGCATTCAGCCATGACGGTTAGATAGCGCGTCACACCGTCATTGCCGATCTCGTAGGGATGCGGCTCGCCGGGTTTGCGCAACGCCATGAGCCGCGCTCTGGTCGCGGCGCTGTCGAACACGCTGTGGTTCGTCATCAGGACCGTGGCGCCCGCTTCTTTCGCCAGACCCTGAAACTTGCTCTGCGTATTCGCATAGATATTCAGCTTATCCACATCTTTGTAGATGATCTGAAGCGCGGTGCCGCCGGAATAGGCCACGGTCAAGGGCTTGCCGTTGTCCTTTACGGTAAACAGGAACGACGTCGTGCCCGGGGTATGCCCCGGCGTACTGACGAGCGTGACGGTGGTATCGCCGAGCGTGATCTTCTGGCCGTCGGTCGCGACGATGTCGCGTTTGGGTTTGCCGCCCGGTTTGGTAGCGAGTTTTTCGACCCCATCCCAGTCAGGTCCGCCCATGACCACCTTGGCGCCATAGCGCCCCTGCAACAGCGCCGCACCCTCGTCATGATCGCCGTGGCCGTGCGAGATCAGCACGTACTTTATCGTCGCGGGATCGAGGCCCAGCTTCTTCAGGCCGCCGACGATCTCGTCCTCCACCGCGTAATCAAAGAGCGTATCGATGATGATGATGCCCTCGCTCGTCGTCAGGGCCCAGGCGGAGTGCACCTTCGTGCCGACGAAGTAGAGGTTGTCGAACATCTTTGCGGGTTCTGCGTACCAGGTTGTGCGGTCCGGTATGACGCGCGGGCCGCCGCCGCCACCGCCGCCCGTATTGTCGGGTGCGACACAGGTGGACACCAGCACGCCCGCGAAATCGAGCCCGGCGGCCCTTTTGGCGGCTCTCAAATGGTCCTCAACGCTGTCGGCGGACTGAACCGACGTGCTGGCCAAGCACAACCCCGCGAACGTCGCGAGGACACGGCCAAACCGGATTCCCATTGTTCTTCTCCCCTTGGATTTATTCTTTCCGCAGAATCTTCTCCATCGCTTTGCCTTTCGCTAACTCATCGACCAGCTTATCCAGGTAGCGAATCTCCTGCATGAGCGGCTCTTTGATGTCTTCCACGCGAACGCCGCAAACCAGACCCTTGATCAAGGCCCGCGAAGGATTCATGTGCGGCGCTTTTGCAAAGAAGGTCTCGAAGTCCGTTTTCTTTTTCAGGTGCGCGCCCAGTTCCTTCTGACTGTATCCCGTTAGCCAGAGGATGACGTCATCGACTTCCGTTTTCTTGCGCCCCTTTTTCTCCGCCTTGGCGACGTACAGGGGATAAACACTCGCAAAGCTCATTTTATAGATTCGGTGCTCTTTCATCCTGCGCCGTCCAAATTCGTCAAGCCAAGGGATTGCAGACCGCCGGCTGAGGATCTTTTCCCTTCACCGGCAATTTGATGAAACGCCCATTCGTCACATCAAAGTAGATCGTGACGACGGTGCAACTCCCGCCCTTGATACGGGGTAGCTTTTCCACAGTTGTGGTGTATGCGCTTAGGAATCCGGGAACCGCCACCGCGCCGTCGCGCTTGCGCGAAGGTCGTTTCAGGAAAACGCCGACAATCACGTCCCGCTTTTCAAAAACGCCCGGAGCGTAATATCGCTCATAGCTCGAAATAGGAGCGGCATCAGCAGGCATGATGACCTGCTTTTCAAGCGCCTGGACGGTGTCAGATGTAATTTCTTTTGTCGAAGGGACGAGGGATTTGAAGATCACTTGAGCGCTCGCAGCCCCGGCTCCCAAGAGCGAGGCGATGGCAATTGCCGTGGCTTTAAGCCGCGTTCCCTTCAACGAATCCTTGAGCGGCATTTAATGCACCAAGTTCGTATCCCGCAGGGGGCGAGCACTTAAACTCAAACTTATTGGAAGTCACTCAGGCCGCGCTACTCCAAAGTCTTGGCAACACGGAACCCGGCATTGTTGGCGCGAAAGTGTGGAGAGACGATGAAGCGTTGCGATGAGCGGATGTAGTACGTGCTGTTGAACCACGAACCTCCCCGCATCATGCGCGCGCTGCAGGCGCCGACGGGTCCGGTGACCCACGCCGAGCCGTTGGCCGGCGCGCCCGCGTAATTCTCGTGATAACAGTCCTCGGTCCACTGCAATACATTCCCGGCCATGTCGTAAAGACCGAACGGATTTGGCGGAAACGAGCCGACGGGCGCGGTTTGTGTATTGTCCCATTCACTGCCGCAGCCGTCGCAATTGGCAAATCCCTTCCGGCGCCCTTCTCCCCAATAATACGCGGTCGTCGTCCCGGCGCGGGCCGCGTACTCCCATTCAGCCTCGCTCAAGAGGCGATAAGGGCCGGACGCGGGGGAGGAAGCGGGCGCGCCTTCCGTGACTGGCTCCGAACTCCGCAACATTGCGTTGAGCCAGCTCACATAAGCCTTGGCATCATGCCAGTTCACATTGACGACGGGCCGGTTGCCTCGGGTCCCGTCTTGGCTCGGCGGCGAGTAGCCGTTGCATCCGCCGTCGGCAATGCAGAAGTCCCACTGCTCGAACGTCACGTCGTGGATTCCGACCGCGAAGGCCTTGCGAATGGTGACCGAGTGCTGCGGACCTTCGTTGGCATTCAGCTCCGCTTGGGACGAACCCATTTTGAAAGTGCCCGCCGGAACGGCGACCATCTCAGGGCACGCGATACAGTCCCGGAACGTATCGGCGGCGAGGCAGGGGCCCGCGGCTAGCAACGCAAGACAGAACAGGATGACTCGAGAGATCATGACACCGCCTCTAACAGGAGGTCGCTAGATGGCCGAGTTCATCGCTCTGGGCAATTAAAAACATTGAAAATCGGCGATATTTGATGTGGCGTCCCGGGAGAGACAGAAAAGAGAACCTTTGGCGGATTACACTAAGGCGACCGATCTAGAATGCTCAAATAGACTGGCCACGCCTATCTTCCCCAGTGGACTAAAATCTCTTCCTGGGCAAATTCGTAGAGCGACGTGATAAGCAGGCTGAAAAGAATGTGACATGGATACCATCACTCAAAGCTCGCGCTTGCGTAAAATCGGGTTTGGCATATTGGCGGGCGTTAGCGTTTCCCTTGCCTCCTTCATCGGTCAGCTCGCGACGCGACCCAATCTAGCGTCCTGGTACGCGGAGCTCGTAAAACCCTCGTTCAACCCTCCCGACTGGGTTTTTGCGCCGGTTTGGACGACGCTGTATGTCCTGATGGCGTTTGCCGTATGGCGGATACTGTGTTTGCCTTCCGATAAGCGCGAACGTCCGCTCGCGCTCACACTGTTTTTCTTGCAGCTTGGGATGAACGCCTCATGGTCATGGATGTTCTTCGCTGCCCATAGCCCGCTACTGGGTATGATCAATATCGTCCCACAAATTATGTTGATACTAGCCACCATAAAGTCATTCCGTCGCCTGGACTGGCTGGCAACCTTGTGCCTAGTGCCGCTCGCGGCGTGGGTTGGGTTCGCTGGTGTCCTCAATTTCGAGATATGGAGGCTGAATGGTTAGCCGTGGGTGGCCAACTGCGCATATCGGAACCTCTTATTCTGTCTCGGGTGCGTGGACGGCCGACTTTGCGGATTTCTCCACTCTGCTGATCCGCGCCATGGCCGCTCCGTCGATAGAAATAGCGCACCTCAACTCTATCTATGGCCAGAGATCTTTCCGCCTATGGAAATACGCACCATTACATTGTGCTCCGGGGTATCCGCATTCAGACAAAATATCTAATGCCGCCTAGCGCTAGGTCGGCCGAAAATGACCGGCCAATCGCGACGATACCTAGCCGACGGAGGCGACGAACATTTAGCGGGGTCTCGGTACGATGGCGCTGAAATCGATCAAAGAAAAATTG
>CAMDOZ010000161.1 GCA_945903705.1 Fidelibacterota bacterium
CCGAAGCACCTACGGAGTCGCGCAGGACTCCGACGCGGGCTTTTACATCGCGCACAGTCTCCTTACCGGCAACATGAAAGCCGCCTGGGACGGCATCGGGTTCATCATCATGCCGGCGATTGCGCTGGGAACTGGGATGATGGGTCTTGTCATGCGGGTGACGCGCTCGTCGGTGCTCGAAATCATGAGCGAAGACTACGTGCGAACCGCGCGCGCAAAAGGTCTGGGTGAAAGCGCGGTTGTCTGGCGGCACGTCCTTCGCAATGCGCTGGTTCCGGTCATAACGGTGGTTGGGCTGGAGCTCGGAACCTTGTTGAGCGGATCGATCATTGTCGAGACCGTGTTTGCCTGGCCGGGCAGCGGGTCGCTTCTGATCGCCGCGATTCAAGCGCGTGACTACCCGCTGATCACTGGGACTGTGCTGACCTATACCGTGGCCTTTGTCGCTATCAATTTCGCGATCGACATCCTGTACGCCGTGATTGATCCGAGAATCAGGTTGGGAAAATAGCGTGACAGTGGACGCGCAAGTCACCGGCGAACCGCGTTTGCGCCAGTCCAGCCTGCGGCGCGCGCTACGGCCGTGGCTGACTCCAAAAGTGCTGGTAGGTGGCACGATAGTCCTGATCCTGGTCGTTGTCGGTCTTCTGGCTCCATTGATCGCGCCATACGATCCGAATGCGCAGAATCTCTCGCGGGCACTGAAGTCGCCGGACGGGCTGTTCGGGCCAAACCTGGTCGGTACGGACGCGGTCGGGCGCGACATCCTGTCCCGGCTGTTCTACGGCGCCCGTGTGTCGCTGGTGATCGCCGTGCTGGTGGTTATCATTTCAGGCGTGGTGGGCATTGTCCTTGGCGCGGTCTCTGGCTATTTTGCCGGGACCGTTGATTTCCTGATTCAAAAGCTCGTTGAGGTCGTGTGGGCCTTCCCGCCGCTGCTGCTGGCAATCGCCATCATTGCGTTCCTGGGTCAGGGGCTGGAAAACCTGATCCTTGCACTCGTCAGCCAGCGCTGGATTGCGTATTGCCGTGTAGCGCGCGGACAGGCTCTATCTTTGCGGACGCGCGAATTCGTCGATGCCGCGCGGTCGCTTGGCGCCAAGCATAGCCGCATCATTTCTCGACATATTATGCCGAACCTTTTCCCGTCGGCGGTGGTTATCGGCACCTTCTCCATGGCGTCTGCTATCATT
This sequence comes from Fidelibacterota bacterium, assembly GCA_945903705.1. Taxonomy (GTDB): domain Bacteria; phylum Pseudomonadota; class Alphaproteobacteria; order Rhodospirillales; family Rhodospirillaceae; genus SHVO01. The sequence continues at coordinate 1,194 of CAMDOZ010000161.1, forward strand.
TCGGAGGCGTCGCTGAGCTTCCTCGGTCTCGGCGTGCCGCCCGATATTCCCACCTGGGGAAGCATGTTGGCCGACGGTCGCACCTACATCAGCACGTCATGGTGGATGGCCCTCTTTCCCGGCCTGTGCATCTTCTTCACGGTGCTCGGCATCAATCTTCTCGGCGATGGATTGCGCGACATCCTCGACCCGAGGCTGAAGCGGTCGGGGACCGGCATAGGTTGATCGCCACGGTCGTGACGGGCCATTTGCCGACAAGCAAAATGTCCCCAGCCAAACAATCGGAGATGGAATGATGGCGCCGATCCAGGCCAGGAATATCGAAGCCAAAGGCGTGAAGGTCTTTTCGATCGTGGAGGCGACGATCGAAGACATTCACGCAGCCTTCAAATGCGGCACGTTGACCGCCCGGCAACTGGTGCAGATGTATTACGACCGCATCGCCGCTTATGACAAGACCGGACCGGCGATCAATGCCATCATCTCGCTCAATCCCAACGCCTTGGACGAAGCTGATCGGCTCGATGCTGCGTTCAAGGCGTCGGGCTTTGTAGGGCCGCTGCATGGCGTTCCCGTCATCATGAAGGACCAGGCTGACGTTAAAGGCATGCCGACGACATTGGGATCGGTCCTGTTCAAGGACTATATGCCCGAGTCCGACTGCTTCGTCGTCGCCAAGCTGCGACAAGCCGGGGCTATCTTCATCGCCAAGGCGACGCTGGGCGAGCTTGGTGGTGGCGACACCCACGGTTCGCTGTTCGGCTCAACACGCAATGTCTATGACCTGGAACGCACCGCAGGTGGTTCCTCCGGCGGCTCGGGAGCCAGCGTTTCCGCAAACTTCTGCGCGGTCGCCGTCGGCCAGGAGGGTTTCGCGTCGATCCGCCGGCCATCGGCCTGGAACGGGGTCGTCGGCATGCGGCCCACCATCGGGTTGGTGAGCCGCTCCGGCGTATACGGCGGCTGGCCAACGATCAACGGCTCGCTCGGGCCGATGGCTCGGACTGTCGCGGACTTGGCAAAACTGCTGGACAGCATGGTCGGCTACGACCCCGGCGATCCGGTGACCGGCCATGGCGTCGGCCATTTCGCAGACAGCTACTCGGCTCGGCTCGACGCAGGGGCGCTGAAGGGTGCGCGACTTGGCATTTTGCGAGAGTCCATGGGCTACGATGCCGAACCCGAGACCGAGGATTTTAGACAGGTTAACGACGTATTCGACCGGGCCGTAGCGGATTTGCGCAAGTCAGGCGCGGAGATCGTCGATCCAATTGTCATTCCCGATCTAAAGGCGCTGATCGCCGAACGCTCGCGGAGCATCGAAGACGACGACGCCATGTTCGAGCGGTATTTCAAGGGTGGCAAAGCTCCCTTCGCCACTCGGGCGGCAGCGATGGCCTCGCCGCTGTTCCAGCAGGTGACGAAGAGTGCAAAGAGGCGCTGGACGAGTCCCAGCACTTCTGAGCTGCAGCTGGGGCACGCCCGGGCGCGCGAGACCTTGATGATCAACATGCTGAAGGTCATGGCTGATTACCGGTTGGACGCTATCGTGCACAAGGCGGTCGAGCATCAGCCGACGCTGATCAAGGACGGCGTGAATCCGCCCTTCGTCGATCAGAAGGGCGCGCCGCACATCAATACATTCCTGATGTTTGTACCGTCGATCGTGGTGCCGGCGGGATTGACCAGGGACAAACTGCCGGCCGGTATCACTTTCCTCGGGCGGCCTTACGATGACGCGCGGATGGTACAATTCGCATACGCCTATGAGCAGTCAAGCCAACACCGAATTGCGCCGACCACCACGCCGTAGAGGAAAATCGCAGATCTCTCATTAGAGACTTTGGTTGCACGCGCAACTTGCTTCCAAGATTAGGCACGCCGAAGACCGAGTTTCAATGATGATGCTCGGCCCCGCGAAGCCGGACCGTGCATTTTGCTAAGCCTCGCAAGCGCGGGAGAGAGAAGGGCGTGACACGCAGATGATCGACGCCACACACGTCAAAGCATATCGCTCGGCGGCGGGCGGAAAACGTATGGCCCGCCCCGTCGTCAAGTGGTTAGATTCGTCTGGTCTGGCAATCTGCGAAAACGTATTCGGCCTTTCGGCAACGCCGTTGGCCAAGATGGAGATCCGCGCGTCCTGGTCCTCATAAGGGGGCCGGCGTCGATGCGCCATTTTGCGCCATAGGGTTCCAGGACACCGGTCGACTGTCAGGCCATCTTCCTCTCACCACCCGCAGACATCGTAGGACGGCGCGATATTGCCGGCCGATCTCGTTTAGGCCGCCACAGCAACGGCTTCGTAGGTCCGCCCGTGACGCAGCAGCGCCCAGACTATGCGCGCCATTTTGGCGGCGAGCGCTACGACCGCAGTATTGGCATGCGCCCGGGACAGCAGTCCACGCAGCCAGGCGCCCAGCCTCGTGTCGCTCTTCCGCAACGTCGGCATGGCGGATCGGGCGCCCTGGATCAGCATTTTGCGAAGATTTGCTCCCGCGCTTGGTGATTCCAAGGAGCCGCGGCTTGCCGCCGGTCGTTTCTTGTCGTGGCACGAGGCCGAGCCAGGCTGCGAGATCACGGCCGCGGGCGAAGGTACGTGCATCTCCGACGGCCGCGACGAGCGCCGTTGCGTTCAGCGCGCCGATTCCGGGAATTGTGATCAGCCGGCGGGCATACTCGTCATGGCGGGCGTATTCGATAAACTCCTTGTCAAAAGCCCCGATCCGCTCATCAAGTGCGTGCCAGTAGAGCCACTTCCACTTGAGGAAATGTGAGACGAGGGGGCCGTCATGCGCATCTGTCGGCGAGGGCCCGGCTTCATTCTTTACGTTTGATTCAGCATTCATCAGCCTCTCCGGTGGGTTTGTGCATCACCACACATGCTCGGCCGTGTATCGAAGTCGAGCGCAAAGGCGAGTAATCTTGTGGCTCATTTGCGCCCGATTCGATCATCTTTGGATCAGGCCCGTGGTCTCGGAATTCTCAACTTGGTGTGCAGCTTCTGGCTGCGCCAAGCGGATTATCCGCAGCGGTCAGCGTGACCGGCATCAACAAGCGCAAAAAAAGAACGGCACCCGAAGGTGCCGCTCTCCAACTTTTGTAGGCTGACCGTCTTAGCGGTAGTCAGCGAGATACTGCAGCTCAATGTCGAGCATTTCGCGAGACCAGCGATAGCGCTTGGCGCCATCTTTCAAGGCCCGGACAAAATCTCGAACCTCGGCCTCGGTCATCTCCGAAAACCGGACCACGTGGAGCATGCAGGGACGAGCGTTGGCCAACTCCGCAAGCGCGAAGTTACTTTTCACGAGGCCACGGTCGCCGAGCATCACGACAGGGTAAAGTTTCGGCGTATATAGCACCCGCTTGTATTGCTCGTCCGAGTAACGCTTCGCTTTTGCGGAGAAGTGAAAGTACGGGCGCTTGTCGTAGAACGAGCGCAGGTGCTCGTTGAAACGCCGAACGCGTTTGACGCGATCGGCGTGTTTTGGATCTTCGTATAAAGAGAGAAGAGACATGGCTAGACTCCTATAAGGACGCGGGCGTGCCGATCATCATTTGATGTCGTTCACGTATGAAGGGTCGATCACCCGTTGCCGGGTGTGGTTCAGATCGACAGTTCTGTGCGAGGCGAAGCCAGCGTCCATGCGGGCGACGAGGAGTCGAACTTTATAGCTGTCCAACGACGTCTTGATCCGCGACAAGGCGAAAAAATGCCATTTCGCAACAAACCTGTACGGAATCTATGGGTATTCCAATTTCCTGTTTCAAGAAGAAATTGGAAAATCTGCAAAGCCACGTGCACGTTGCTTCGCCTATCTCGTTGACCAAACCGGCGCGGCTCCGACGAAAGTTGCTGGTGATAGGCGCTATTTTGGATGGCAAACGGCTCGCTGCCTTTATCTTATTGAAAAGACTGAAGAAATCTATCTGATAGTTACGTGGTGGTGCGGATACCCGTCAGCACGGTCTCGATCTGGGATCGCGCTTGGCGGGTTTTTGGCTCTAGACCGTATCGGCTGACCGGTCTGGCCACCTAACTGTGCCCGTCCGGCGTCCCGTGGTCGAGGTCTTCTAGAAGGCCCGTACCATGAAGAACTCGTTAGAAATCCTACACTTGCCGATTGCTTCGGTTAAACCGTCGCCGCACAGCGCTCGTCAGCATAGCGCTGCGCAACGGCGCAAGCTTAAGACCCTCATCGAAAAGTTCGGCCAGGTGACGCCGATCCTCATCGATAACGCGAACGTCATCATCGATGGTCACGCCGTCTACGACGCCGTGCGCGACCTTGGTTACGACGAGATCGCGGTCGTCGCCGTTCATAACCGCAGTGATGCCGAGATCCGCGCCTTGCGTCTCGCGGTCAATCGCATCGGCGAGGAGACGAAGTGGGATAATGCCAAGCTCAAGGGTGAATTCGAGGACCTGCTGCAGTTGGGTTTCGAACTCGATTTGACCGGTTTTGATACGGTCGAGATCGACATGACACTCGACGTCGACCCGCCGGTCGCCAACACGGTAGAGGAGGTGGCCGCTGCCGAGATCGAGCCCGCCGCGGGTCCGACCGTCACCAGGCCGGGTGACATTTGGTGCCTGGGCCGTCATGTCGTCGGCTGCGGCGACGCCCGCGATGCCGATCATCTGCGTCGCCTGATGGCGGGTCAGCAGGCGGCGGTGGTCTTCACCGATCCGCCGTATAACGTGCCGGTCGACGGCTTCGTGTCCGGTCTCGGCCGGACCACCCATCGCGAATTTGCGATGGCCTCCGGCGAGATGAGCCGCACGGACTTTGTCGCGTTCCTGTCAGCCTTCTTCGCAGCCTTGAAGACGGTCATCGCCGACGGCGGCATCGCCTTTGTCTGCATGGACTGGCGACATATCGGTGAACTTCTTGAAGCCGGTCTGGCCCAGGCGCTGGAGCTCAAGAACCTCTGCGTCTGGACCAAGTCCAATGCCGGTATGGGCAGCTTCTATCGCTCCCAGCACGAGCTGATCTTCGTGTTCAAGTGCGGCACCGCGCCGCATCAGAACCATTTCCTGCTTGGTCAGCATGGTCGTAGCCGTACGAATGTATGGGCTTACAAGGGCGTCAACGCCTTCGGGAAGGACCGGATGGAGCTCTTGGGTGTCCATCCGACCTGCAAGCCCGTTGCCATGATCGCGGATGCGCTTCGCGATGTATCGCGGCGAGGTGAGGTGGTCATCGACCCGTTCTTGGGCTCGGGCTCGACGCTGATCGCTGCCGAAGAAACCGGCCGTGTCTGCGTCGGCAACGAAATCGATCCCACCTATGTCGACGTGGCAGTTCGTCGTTGGCAGCGCGTGACCGGCCGCGACGCCGTCCATACCGCAACCGGCGAGACCTTCGATGCTGTTGCCGATCCCGTCGGCAAGACGCCGGACGCGTTGTTGACGCCGGCCGTGGCCGCCCAGGAGGGGCGGTCCCTGCCGGCGGAGCTCACGGACGAGGTTGCCGCCATCGCGGTGACGACGACCGCAGCTAGTCCCGTCAAGACCTCCGGCGAGCAGCCGGTGGTGCCGGCTTTGGTCGACGTGCTGGCTTCGGAGATCGAAGGTGACCGCGGCGAGGGCTGTCATCATGGG
>CAMDOZ010000162.1 GCA_945903705.1 Fidelibacterota bacterium
AGGAGTAGAGCACCACGATTCCGCCGCCCAAGAGGACGGCCGGCAATTTCTCCAGTCCGAACAGCACCTGGAAGATAGCCCCGTAAGCGATGGTCGAGGTGACCGAGATCATGAACGCGTAACCCAGCTGCACGAACCCGGAAATCACCGCCGTGCCCGGGCCGTACCGAAGCTCGAGCATTTGCGCGACGGTGTAGACCTTGAGGCGGTTGACGAGGGACGCGATGGTGAGACTGACGACGAGCACGCCGAAGCCCAGCGAGAAGGCGAGCCATATGCCCGAGATGCCGAACTGATAGCCGAGACCGATGCCGCCGACGGTCGCGCCGCCGCCCATGACTAGGGCGCCCATTGTGCCCGCGTAAAGCACGGGGCCAAGACGCCGTCCCGCGACGAGAAAGTCGGATTCGTTGGTCGCGCGGCGCTTGGAATACCAGCCGATGCCGACCATCGCGGCCATGTAGATGGCGACGATGATAAAATTGAGATATTCGCCCATGCGGCCGAGCCCCTTATTCCCCAGTGTGCAGCGCAATATGCCTAGACATATTGGCACCTCGTTTGCTGCAAGTCATCGCCCCTCAAGTGGAGTGTGCGGGCCCAATATTTCTAAAAAACAGTTGAGGCCACACCCCTGAAATGTCCTGGAAAATCACGTTTTGACTAGACATACTGCACATATGTCTACTACCCGTTAGACCACCAGCTTTTTTGAATGCCCGCTTTTTCGATAGTTGAATGAAGTACAGCAAGAAGACGATTTCTGAATCGCTCCCGCGCTACCAGGAAATCCAAAATCATCTGAAATCCCAAATCCTGTCGGGCACCTGGGCGCCCGGCACGAAGGTTCCGTCCGAGCACGAGCTCGCGGCGCAGTTCGACTGCGCCCGCATGACCGTCAGCAAGGCCATCGGCAGCCTCGTCGAAAAGGGCCTGGTCGTGCGCCGGCGCCGTGCCGGCACCATCGTCGCAGCACCACGATCCCAGGAAACGGTCCTCGAGATTCACGACATCCAGGCGGAAGTGCAGGCCAGCGGCCGGCTCTACCGATTCGACATTCAAAGCCGCCGGGTCGGCAAGGCGACGCGTGAGGAAGCCGAGAAGCTCGGCGCCGCGCTCGGCTCGCCCGTGCTTGCGATCTCCTGCGTCCATTGGGCCGATACCGTGCCCTATGCGCTTGAAGAGCGCTTGATCAATCTCGATGCGGTGCCGGAAGCGGAAAGCGAAATGTTCCGCGAAGTGCCGCCGGGCAGCTGGCTGCTTGCCAAGATTCCTTGGAACGAGGCCGAACATCGCATCTTCGCCGTCAGCGCCGATGCGGTTACCGCCCGCGTACTCAAGATTCGCCGCAGCGCGCCGTGCCTGTGCATCGAGCGCCGCACGCGCCGCGACAGCCACAATGTCACCTATGTCCGCCTGATTTATCCCGGCGAGCAGCACGTCTTGGTGGCGCGCTTCCAGACGCACGGAGCGACGGCGAGATAAACGACGCGTCGTCGCACTCCGCCGGACGGACGGAAAGCCCGTAGGCTAAGCCTTGAGTAACTCGGCGATGCGGCCCAGGAGCACGTCGGCCGCCGCGGGCTTGGTGAGGAAGGCGTCGCACCCGGCGTTATAAGCTTCCTCGCGATCGTCGGGCGTCAGATTGGCGGTCAAGGCGAGGATCGGGATCTTGCTCGTCTTCGGATCGCCCTTCAGGGTGCGCGTGGCGCCCCAGCCGTCCATAGACGGCAGCCCCAAATCCATAATGATCAGGTCCGGCTTTTCATCGACGGCTTTGGCGACCCCTTGAAGCCCGTCGACGGCTCTTGTGACCGTGTGTCCACCGTCCGTCAGGATGCGCGTCACGACCGAAGCGGTAAACGTGTCGTCTTCAACAATCAAGATTCGCGCCATCACATGAGCTCCCAAAGCGTCCCCAGAAAAAAGGGGGCCGAAGCCCCCTTTTTCGAAAGCGTGCGGCAGACTCTTACGCCTGCGCTTGATTGGCAAGGTTCTTGAAGAACGGCATCGAACGAATGCGCTGACCGGTCGCGGCGAACACCGCATTGGCCACCGCCGGTGCGACCGGCGGCAGCGCCGGCTCGCCCAGGCCCGTCGGCGTGAAGTCCGACTGGATGAAGTGGGTTTCCACTTGCGGCGTCCCGGTGATGCGCATCAACGGATATTCGTCGAAGTTGCCTTCCCCGATGCGGCCTTTTTCGATCGAGAGTTCGAGATTCATGGTCGAGATGCCGTCGATCACGGCGCCTTGCGCCTGATTCTCTGCGCTGCTCATGTTGATGATCGGACCGATGTCGCCCACCACGATCACCTTATGCACGGTCACCTTGTTCTGGGCATCGACGCTCACTTCGGCGGTTTCGGCGAAGTGGCCGGCGTGGCTGAAGTAGAAGGCGACGCCGAGACCATGACCCTTTGGCAGCGTGCGGCCCCAGCCGGCTTTTTCGGCCGCCAACTTGATCACGCCGGCCGCGCGCCCTGTATTCAACGAGCCTTGGTTATCCGGCACCAGCCAGCGCGGCTCGCCCATGAGTTCCAGAAGGAACTCCACATGATCGCGGCCCGCGGCTGTGGCGACTTCATTTAGGAACGACTGGAACGCGAACGCACAGGTGCTCGACCGCGGCGCGCGCCAGGCGCCGCACGGCGTCTTCAGCGGCATCATGGTCTGTGTCAGCAAACCGTTCTCGATCAGCGGGAAGGGGAACTCCTCCTTCGGGATATTGCCGCCGGCTACGGGGCCCTTACCGTCGCTTGAGAAGGTGATGAAGTGATCGCTGAGAGCGACCAGCTTGCCGGCTGCGTCCACGCCCGCTTTGAACGAATGGAAGCCACCCGGACGGTAGAAGTCGTGCATCATGTCGTCTTCGCGCGTCCATGTCAGCTTCACGGGGATTCCCCCCGCCTGCTTGGAGATGGCGGCCGCTTCGGCGGCATAGTCGTTGACGAGCCTGCGGCCGAACCCGCCGCCCGCGCGCATCTGATGCACGGTCACCTGATTTTCGGGCAGACCCAGCATCTTGGCCGTCACCGTGATGATGCGCTCCGGGGTCTGTGTGCCCGCCCAGATTTCCACGCTGTCGCCTTTGAAGTGCGCGAGGCAGTTCTGCGGCTCCATGGTGGCGTGCGAGACGAACGGGTAGCTGTAGAAGGCTTCCACCTTCTTCACCGCACCCTTATAGGCGGCATCGAAGTCACCGCTCTTGGTGATTTCCTGTTCGCCCACTTTGCTCGCAAGCTCGCGGGCCTTCTTCGTGGACTCCGACCAGCTGTCCTTTGAAGCGTTGGTCTCGTCCCATTTTACCTGCAGCGCAGACTTTGCGCGGAACGAAGCCCAAGTGGAATCGGCGAGGATCGCCACACCCGGCATCACTTCCGACACCACGCCGGTGCCTTCAACAACGAACGCATCCTTCACGCCCGGCAGCGACTTGAGATAGTCGAGATTGGCGCTGGCCACCTTGCCGCCCACCGCGGGGCACTTGGTGAACGTCGCATAGACCATGCCCGGCACTTTGAGGTCGATGCCGAACAGCGGCTTGCCGGTGACGATCTCGGCATTGTCTGCGCCGCCGAAGTGCTTGCCGAACAGGCGATATTGATCGCGTGTCTTCAGCTTCAGCGTCTTCCCATCCGGGACCGGAAGCGCCGACGCTTTGACGGCAAGCGCGCCGTATCCGAGCTTGCGTCCACTGGCCTGGTGGATCACTTGGCTGTCTTGGGTCGTGATTTCGCTCGCCGGCACACGCCACTCACGCGCGGCTGCCGACACCAGCATCGCGCGCGCCGTGGCGCCCGCTTGCCTCAACTGATTCCAGCTGTTCGGAATCGAGCGCGAACCGCCGGCGCTCTGGCTTCCGAACACCGCCGGATTGATTGGCGCCTGTTCGATATCGACGTCGCTCCACGCCGCGTCCAGTTCTTCGGCGATGATCAGCGGGAACGCCGTCTTGATGCCCTGGCCGATTTCCGGGCCCTTCGAATAGATGAGGATGCGACCAGAGGGGGCCACGCGCAGGAAGGCATTGGGCGCGAACTCGCCTTTGACCGGCGCGCTCGCGGCGAAGGCTTTGCCGCTCAGTTGGAACGCAAGCACGAGGCCGGCGCCGCCCGCCACGCCGATCTTCAGGATCGAACGGCGCGAGAGCGTGGTGCGGCGCGTGGTGGGGATCGCTTCAACTTCGCGCATGACTTCGGCGAAGTAGGCGTCAGCGGAAAAGGACACGGCGTTCATGCGACACCTCCCTTCGCGATATCGTCGGCTGCGGCGTGGATCGCCGCCTTGATGCGGATGTAGGTGCCGCAGCGGCACAGGTTGCCGTACATGGCGGTGTTGATGTCTTCGTCCGAAGGTTTCGGGTTTGCGCGAAGCAGCGCGGTTGCGCTCATAATCTGGCCGGACTGGCAGTAGCCGCACTGGGCGACGTCGAGGGCGACCCAGGCTTTCTGGACCGCCGCCAGCGTGCCGTCGGCTTTGGCGAGGCCTTCGATGGTCGTGATCTGTTGGCCCGCGGCCGCGCTGAGGGGCATCGAGCAGGAGCGCATCGGCACGTTGTTGATATGCACCGTGCAGGCGCCGCATTGACCCACGCCGCAGCCATATTTGGTTCCGACGAGGTCCAGCGTGTCGCGCAGAACCCAAAGGAGCGGCATCGAGGGGTCGCTGTCGTCGACCTCTACGGGCTTCCCGTTGACGGTGAGAGTGATCATGAACCCTCCGCGAGCTAGCTATTGGTGAGGGGCCAACTATCTCGCGACAGGGGGGTCTCGGGCAAGCTATTTGACGATAGCCCTACCTGCGAAACGGTTACATTTCTTACGGAAATACAGCAGAAGATGCCGTTACTTAGCGAAGAGCTTTGACCTGTCCGCGAACGCCTTGAACTCCATGGCGTTCCCCGAGGGGTCCAGGAAGAACATGGTGGCTTGTTCGCCGACCTGGCCCTTGAAGCGGATGTGGGGCTCGATCACGAAAGTCACGCCGTGGGACCGCAGCTTCTCGGCCAGGGAGTCCCACTTCTCCATCGTGACCACCACCCCGAAGTGAGGGACCGGCACATTGTCGCCGTCGACCGGATTCGTATGCCGCTCGCCCTTCTTTCCCGGCATGAGGTGCATGACGACCTGGTGCCCGAACAGGTCGTAGTCGATCCAATGGTCCGCGCTGCGGCCCTCCGGAAGCCCGAGAATGCCGCCGTAGAATTTGCGGGTTTCCGCCAGGTCGTAAACCGGGAGGGCGAGGTGAAAGGGGTCGAGTGATTCGGTCATATAAGCCTGTATATCGCGACGCGCGGAGAAGGCAACCGGGTCGTCGGCGCCTTCGCGCAAGCCCTGCTGACCGGGCGCCCACCTGCCGCTACACTCGGCCCGTCTTTAAGATAAAGGGGCGAGCATGGCGAACGTCGCGTTCATCGGTCTTGGCGTCATGGGCTTTCCCATGGCGGGGCATCTCACCAAGGCGCACAAGGTTACGGTCTACAATCGAAACGCCGCGCGGGCCGAAGCGTGGGTCGCGAAATATGGGAACGCCCGCGCGCCCACGCCGGCGGCCGCCAGCAAGGACGCCGAGGTCGTATTCGTCTGCGTCGGCGATGATCCCGACCTGCGCCAGGTCATCACCGGCAAGGATGGCGTGCTCGAAGGAATCCGAAAAGGAAGCGTGATTGTCGATCACACGACCGCGTCCGCCAACATCGCGCGTGAGCTCCACGCGCTCTGTAAGGAAAAAGGCGTCGGTTTTGTCGATGGGCCTCTGTCGGGCGGGCAGGCGGGCGCCGAGAACGGTCAGGTCACCGTCATGTGCGGCGGCGATCCGGCTGACTATGCCAAGGCCGAACCGGTCATCGCCTCCTACGCCAAGATGTGCAAGCTGATCGGCGGCAGCGGCGCGGGGCAATTGACGAAAATGGTCAATCAGATCTGTATCGCGGGCCTCGTGCAGGGTCTCGCCGAGGCTATGAACTTCGGCAAGCGCGCCGGTCTCGACATGGAAGCCGTGCTGGCGGTGATCTCTAAGGGCGCGGCGCAGTCCTGGCAGATGGAGAACCGCGGTAAAAACATGCTCGCCGGCAAATTCGACTACGGCTTCGCCACCGACTGGATGCGCAAGGACCTGCGCATCACCATGGACGAAGCGCGCCGTAACGGCGCAAGGCTGCCGGCGATCGCGCTCATCGATCAGTTCTACGCGGAGGTTCAGGCGCAGGGACACGGAAGGTGGGATACCTCCAGCCTCATGAGCCTGCTGACGGACAACTAAGTTCGCTCGATGTTTTATTTGTAGCCCCGGCTCTTCGAGCCGGGGCTACAAATACGACAGCCCCAATCGTCACTGCCGCAAGCGATTCCCCCGTTGCGACGGTCACTTTGGGAGTGACGGGCGCGAGTCTGCACAGCGCGCGCGGTGTAACAACCACGCACAAGTTTTTTTATTCGCAGCGCTGAAACTCATCCGGGAAGTCGGACACCTATTGTTCTTTCCAGCGCGCCGCGATGCGCGCCATCTCGCCGCCCGGCGCCCAGATCACGATGGCTTTCGCGCCGGCCGCGCCGGTCTTGTGGCGGACTTTGTCCGGCGGGCGCACGGTGCCCACCATGCCGGGTTTCAAGAACAGGCTCTTTCCGTTCACCACGTGTTCGAGTTCACCTTCGAGCACAAAGAACGTCTCGACGGCGCCGTGCAAGTGATCGCCGGAATCGATGTTCGGCGGAAATGTCAGCTCGCCGACGTC
>CAMDOZ010000163.1 GCA_945903705.1 Fidelibacterota bacterium
GGCGTCCACGTCGTCGTCATAGGTCACCGCGACATGCTGCCAGGCGTCGGCGGAAAGCGATGCGTCGAGCGTCTGTGTGACGGGTGCACCCCCATCCCCCAGGGCGAGTGACAGAGCGCCGCCACTTGACATGTACAGGCGGAAGGAGCTTGTCGCTGAGGTGCCGGTGTCCCATTGCGAAATCAGTGTCGCGGTATTCACCCCCGACGGAAGCGACCGCGGCTTGAACCACCCTTCAAGCGTGATCGTGCCAGTGCCAGTACCGTTTTCGTCGTTGTCGGACTCTGCATAGCCAGTTCCGTAGGTGTCCATGGCGAGCATCGGCCGGCCGACGACGATGTTGTCGATACGGCTTTCGACGGCGGCCTCATTAACGAATGCGACGCGGGTGCCCGTGACATCCAGCCCCGCAGCGCTCGTGGAGTAGGCATAGGCGCGGTTGTTTGTTGGGTCGTCGGTTTCCGTGATACGGATCCAGAGGTGGACGCCGTCGTCGTAGGCCTCGAGCAAGTAGGTCTCGCCGGCGGTGTAGGTGAACGCCGCGTCGACAACGGTGTAACCGCCGACCGAGACAGCGTTGTTGGTGATCGAGATACCACCCGCGCCCGTGAATGTGAACGCGAGGCCGGGATCGAACAGGCCTGTCCCATCCGGCGTCTGCTCCGCTCGCGTGATGATCGAGAACGAAGCACCCGCCGCCTGTGGGGTCCATTCCGCTGACACGTAGACAGGCCGCACCTGAGCAGCAAAGTTGTAGGTCGACTGCGTCGTCATGTAGGCGTCCGCATCGTCGAAGATGGCTTGGCCGCCCTCTTGCTGCACTTCACTCAGGGCCGTCGTGGTGTCGAATAGGTCGGCGTCCACGTCCCCGTCGGCACCATCGAATCCTTCGCTCAGGTCCGCGTTGATCTGCTCGCCGGCAAGGCTCTGTTCGCAAACTTCGGAGATCTCGCTTGTCGTCGGCGCCCAGACGATGTCGTCGAAGTACGTGGCCTCTTCGCGGCTGTACGGGCCGGTGTAGACAATCGCTGGGTCCGGATCGCCGTTGTAGTCCTCGTAAGTGGTGGTCGGATTGGCGAGGTCATCTCCGCTCTCGGAAATCCCACCCAAGCGGTTCTTGCCGTGGCTGATCAAGACCATGGGCACAAAGGTGCCGGAACCTGCGCCGGTTTCGCGGACCTGGAGGTCCGTCAGCGGCGTGGTCTCACCCGTGAACTCTGCGGCGGCGGCGCCGTCATAATCGTTGCCCACGGAAACGCACAGGCCACGGTCCGCGCCGGCAACAACATAGGTGTAATACGTTCCATAAGCGTCGATAACGTCCTCTTGCGCGATGCCCAGCGTGCTCCACGGCAGCGTGCCGGACGTCACAGCCGCGGCGCAGGGCGTGTTCTCTGTACCGTTCAGATCGGTATCGGGGCAAGGCAGCGTGGCCTGCTGATTGAAACGCGCGATCAGCGCACTTTGGACGACTTTCTGGTTCTCGCCGACCTGCTGCGCCTTAGCCAGGTCGCGGATCGGGCCTGTGCTCTTGGACACGAAGACGGTGAAGGCGGTAAACGCGACCGCCGCGATGATCATGGCGATGATGAGTCCCGCCACGCCCTCGTCGCGTGCGAATTCAGCCCACCGTTTCAGAAGTCTACGCACCCCAGTATCCTTGTCCCGCGCCGGCCGTCTTCTACGGACCCGCACCTGCACTCGCCGTTAGCCTTTTCTCACGTCCCGCCTAATATACAAGGGTCTATCAACCAATAGTAGCGCAAGCTGGTCGGTCCCCCGCTGACAAAGAGAATAACGCCGGGCGCAACCAAGGCGTTGCCTCGACTTTAGATTGCGCGTTATTCCAGCACCATGATCAGAGGCAAGAACAGGGCAATGTCATGAAATATCTGCATACCATGGTGCGTGTGAGCGATCTGGAGACATCCTTGGACTTCTACTGCACCAAGCTCGGCCTGCAGCAGATCAGACGCATGGATCATGAGAAAGGCCGCTTCACGCTCGTCTTCCTGGCGGCGCCGGGCGACGACTCCGCCCAAATCGAACTGACCCATAACTGGGACCCGGAGGCCTACGGCGGCGGGCGCAATTTCGGTCACGTCGCCTACGAAGTGGATGACATCTACGCCCTATGCCGTCGCCTAATGGACCAGGGCGTCGTCATCAACCGCCCGCCGCGGGACGGCCGCATGGCCTTCATCCGATCGCCCGACAACATTTCCATCGAGCTTTTGCAAAAGGGCGGCGCTCAGGCCCCACAGGAGCCTTGGACGTCAATGCCGAACACCGGTGTTTGGTAGAAAAGGCCCTCAGTGGACCGCGAGCGACGACGCGGGACCTTGCGTCACTTTCGCGAGCAGGTACTCGAGGTCGTCGTTGTCGAATTGGATGCCCACGCTCTCATACTGCGTGAGGATGCGTTCGATGATCCTGCGCGAGTAGCGCTCGGGGTCGAGGTCGCGGCCGTCGAGCTCGGTCTGCGCAATGACGGACAGGGCCGCCTGCACGGCCGGATAGCCGCCCTCGGGAAGGCGCGATTTGTACCAGATCGTCTTCAAGCCCCGGTCGCCCGGGTCGTGGATCAAGACGCGCGAATTGTCGATGGGAAGGCCCGAGAGGGTCGCGAGAGCATGCTCGAAGAAGCGCAGGTTGCCCATGCAGATCGCGCGGACCACGAGCGAACTCGAGAGCCTGTTGTTCTCTTGCAGCTGATCTACCAGCGCCTTCAGGCTCTCTTCCGAAACGCCCATGGCGAGACCCACCGTCGCGCGCTCGCGCGTCTGGAGGACGATTTCGAGGGCGATGTCGGCCGAAACCTTGTGGTGGGACAGAAGATGCGTGCGCAGATGCTCGGCCACGCGGGTGACCAGCCTTTCGGCAATAGTGATCGGCAATGAATCGCGATGCACGAGCGGCTCCTGCACCGCCTCGCTGTGACCGAACTTGTCGACGACCTTGTGCAGCGTCGGTTCGGCAAAGGCCGCGCCGGGATTAGCCAGCAGCTTCGCAACCACCGTCTCGGAGCCGTTCTGAACGATAGCATCCGAAACACGGGCGTCGACTTCCCGGCGGCCGGCGATGGCGTCGAGGCGCGCGGGCGAACTCTGGCTTGCGATGATCTGCAAGAGGTCGTCCGCGGTCAGGACTTCGGACACGTTGAGGATCGGAAGCGCGACGGAGTCGACATCCCGCGCGAGCGAAACGGCGACGTCGTGCGGCAGGCGCGGATTGGCGCGCAGATTGGCCGAGAGCGCCTCACGCACGCGCACTTCGGCGTCGCGGACCATGATGCGGAAAATCTGCTCGGCGAGCGCAAGCTCGGCCGGCGCAAACTGGATAGCGTTGAATTGCTGCGCAAGCTTGGCCGCCGTACCAACGCGCACGGCAGGCGATGGGTCCGTCTTCAGACGATTCACGTCTTCCATAGTCAGCCCGGTCATAGCCCAGCCTCGACGGCGATCACGCTTTTCCCCCGTCGGTTGATGCTTTCTCTCAGAGTCCGACGGGACTTACGGTTTTGCAGCATAAACGCTCTGATCGTCCTGAAGTTGTGCACCAAGGGCGGCTTCTGCCCTATTACTACGTATACGTGACAGAGACGGTCCCGCTCCGCTCAGCTTGCATGGGATTACAAAGGTTATACAACTAAAAGGCGTCATTCCACAAGCATTCCGCCGGCCGGACTTTTTTCTTCAAATAGGGCCTTTTCCGATAAAGGGTACGTCCGGCATAACCCGGCGGTTGCAATCTGGGGATAAGTCCGCTCCGGGGGCGCGGCCACCCTAAAAGGGGTGCACGGGCGAACGACAAATGCCATGGTTTCGAGACGTTTAGTTGGGGTGTTGGGGAGATATTGGGGATGTTGCGCCGGCTTGGAAACCCCATCGTCATATCGATGGTGGCTGGGATTATTGTTGGAGCGATCTGCCACAATCAGCTCGATCCCGCGACCGCCAAACAGGTCGCCAGCTATTTCTCGATCATCACGGACGTCTTCATCCGCCTGATTCGGATGATTATCGGCCCCCTCGTTTTCTCGACCCTGGTGGTGGGTATTGCGCACATGGGCGATGCGGCCACGCTCGGCCGGATCGGTGTACGGACGTT
This sequence comes from Fidelibacterota bacterium, assembly GCA_945903705.1. Lineage (GTDB taxonomy): Bacteria > Pseudomonadota > Alphaproteobacteria > Rhodospirillales > Rhodospirillaceae > SHVO01. Next base: position 4,111 of record CAMDOZ010000163.1, read on the forward strand.
CGTCTGGTTCATCGGCGCCTCGCTGGTCTCGCTGTTCCTGGGGCTCATCCTCGTGAACATTCTAGCCCCTGGCGAAAACCTCGGCCTCGCACTGCCCGAGGCCGCCGCGGCCGCCGCGCCCCAGGCCTCCTCGCTGAACCTTCGCGAGTTCATTACGCACCTGGTGCCGCGTTCGTTCTTCGAAGCGATGGCGAACAACGAGATACTGCAGATCGTTGTTTTCTCGGCCTTTGTCGGGATCGCCGCAATGAATCAAGGTCACCACGGCAAGGTGGTCGCCGATTTGGCCAATAGCGTGGCCAATATCATGCTGGAGGTCACCGGCTACGTCATGAAGGCGGCCCCGGTGGCCATCTTCGCCGCACTCGCATCCGTGGTCACCACCCAGGGCCTTGAGATCCTCTCCGCCTACGGAAAGTTCATGGGCGGCTTCTATCTTGGGTTGGTAATCTTATGGGCGCTCCTCTTGGGCGCCGGCTTCCTGCTGGTGGGTCCAAGTATCGGCCGACTGATGAGCGGCCTGAAGGCGCCCATCCTGCTCGCCTTCTCCGCGGCGTCCTCCGAAGCCGCCTATCCCAAGACGCTCGAACAATTAGAGAAGTTCGGTGTGTCGAAGCGCGTGGCCTGCTTCGTGCTGCCGGTCGGCTACTCGTTCAACCTCGACGGCTCGATGATGTATTGCACGTTCGCCGTCATGTTCATCGCGCAGGCCTACAATATCGAAGTCAGCTGGGCGCAGCAGATCACGATGCTCCTTCTGCTGATGATCACCAGCAAAGGCATGGCCGGCGTTCCGCGGGCCTCCCTGGTGGTGATCGCGGCAACGCTGACGAGCTTCGGCCTGCCCGAGGCCGGCCTTCTCCTCATCCTTGGCGTTGATCAGTTCCTGGACATGGGCCGCAGCGCGACGAACGTCGTGGGCAACGCGATCGCGACGACGGCAGTCGCGCGCTGGGAGAATGAGTTGAATCCCGAAGTAAGTGCGGATACAGAGCAGGTACAGACTTCGTAACTCAAATGTACCTGCGATGGATCTCAAACAGCACATTCGCCAGATCGCCGACTTCCCGAAGCCGGGGATAAATTTCTTCGATATCTCGACCCTCATCCGGCACCCGGTCGCGTGGCGCACCACCATCGAACGCATGGTGTCGCTTGTCGCGCCCTGGAAACCCGAACTGCTGGCTACGATCGATTCGCGCGGCTTCCTGGTTGCCGCACCCCTCGCGATCCCGCTGAACTGCGGCGCCGTCATGATCCGCAAGCGCGGCAAACTGCCGGGCAAGGTCATCGGCATGTCCTACGGCCTTGAATACGGTACCGACACCATCGAGATCCAGGCCGATGCCGTCACGCCCGGCCAGCGCGTTGTGATCGTGGACGACCTTCTCGCCACCGGCGGCACCATCGCCGCGGCCGCCAAGCTCCTTCGCGACGCGGGCGCGAACGTCGTGGGCGCGACCTGCATCATCGAGCTTTCATTCCTGAAGGCGCGCGCCAAGCTCGACATGCCGTTCGCGGCGCTCGTCGACTACGACAAAGAGTAGGTTAGCGCTTCGTCACGGAGTTGAAGGTCTCGCCGCGGCGCAGCTCGTGCAGCACGTCGTCGATGACGTGCTCCGCCACCCCGAGCATCCGCAACGAATATTCAGCCATGACGACGGCCAATTCGTGCTCGCCCATGACAGCGAGGTCGACGCCCTGGCGCTTGAGGAATTTGACCTGTTCCTGGCTGTGACTGCGGGCGATGACCTTGATGGAAGGATTGATCTTGCGCGCCTGGTTGTGGATATGGCCGGCGGCAAACCCGTCGGGCACCGTCACCAAAAGCAATTTCGCCGCGGCGATATTCGCTGCCTCCAAGACCGCCGCAGCCGCGGCGTTGCCGAAGATCACCTTGTGCCCTTCGCGCCTCAGGCGGTCCGCGGCGATACGGTCGTATTCAATAATGACATACGAACGGTCCTGACGGCGCAACTCGGCCCCGATCACGCTGCCCACGCGCCCGTAGCCGACAATGACGGTGTGATCGGAGAGGGTATCGGCCGCCGGTTCGTTAGGAAGCGCGCTGTAGCGCGCCATGACTCCGGCAAACCATGTCCAGCGGCCAAAAGCCCGCTCCATGGGCGCTACGAGTTGGAACATGAAGGGGTTGAGAGTGATCGATAAGAGCGCGGTGGAAAGAATAAGACTTTGGGTGTCCGCGGAAATGATACGGAGGTCGCGACCGAGCGCTGCGAGGATGAACGAGAATTCTCCGATTTTGGCGAGGCCTACAGCCACTGTCAGCGCTGTACCGACGGGGAAGCGAAAGGCGAGCACGATGAAAAAGGTGACGATAGACTTTCCAACAATGACCAGGAGAACGGCCATGGCGAGACGAAGCGGCTGTTCCAGCACGCTTGCGGGATCGAACAGCATGCCGACCGAAAGGAAGAACAGAACGGCGAAAGCATCCTGGAACGGAATGGAATCCGCCGCCGCCTGATAGCTGAGGTCGGATTCGTTCAACACCATCCCGGCGAAAAAGGCGCCGAGCGCAAAGGAG
>CAMDOZ010000164.1 GCA_945903705.1 Fidelibacterota bacterium
GAGCCTGCGGACCTCTTCGAGAAAACCCGGCGGCGGAATGCGAACACCGTTCACGCCCTGCACCGCCTCGAGAATCACGGCTGCGGCCTTCACGTCTTTCATCGCACGATCCAGCGCCTCCATGTCCGCCGGCTGACCGGCCTCCGGAAATGGTACGAAACGCACGGTGTCGGTCATGACCGAAAACGGATCGCGGATATGCGCGCCATAGGTGACGGAGAGTGCGCCGAGTGTGCGGCCATGATAGCCGCCCTCGAAAGCGACAAGCCCATGGCGCTTGGTGACGAACTGGGCGGCTTTGATCGCCGCCTCTATGGCCTCGGCGCCGGAGTTCGCGAGCTGGAAACAATCGAGGCCCTTGGGAAGTCTATTGGCGAGTTTTTCGTAAAGCTCGGCGCGGAAAGTCGACGGCAACCGCGTGCCCGTGTGAAAGATGCCGCCAGCCATGGCCCGCTCCAAAGCCGCGCGATGGGCGAGATGACCATAACCAAGAGCGCTGGCGCTCGACCCCGCGACAAAATCGAGAAAGCGTTGTCCTTCCGCCGTCACCAATTCCGCACCGGATCCGGATACAAATACTGGCGGCCTCTCGGTAATTCGAAAGGTATTGGTAGCACCGCTTTCATGCCGGCGCGTGACACGAATGATACCGTCCTCCGCCATCATGGCGCGTCCGGCTTGAGCGGTACGAGGCTCGTGTGGTTCCAGCTTGCTAGCATCGTTTCTCCTTCACGCGGGACAACCGTTTCGCTGTCCCGGCGCTCATATTCGATGGTGAACGACTGGCCGCCTGCCGTTCGCGCCAGAACGCGAAAGTTGTTGCCGGCGAAGGCCGCATCGATGATCGTAACGCTGACCGCATTGCGCCCAGCCGTGGTGACCCGCTTCAGTTCGATGCGGGAGGGTCTCAGCGCCAGTGCAATCGCGCTTCCAACAGCCGCGTCCGCCATGTGGAACCACAAGGCACCAACATGCGTCGCCTCTGCCTCCACCATAACGCCGGACACAGCCGTGATCTTGGCCGTGAGAATATTCGGTACGCCCAGAAAGCGCGCCACGAATTCCGTCTCCGGCCTGTCGTAAAGTTCGCCCGGCGTGGCGAGCTGCTCCACACGGCCCTCGCGCATCACGGCGATGCGATCCGACATGGTGAGCGCCTCCTCCTGATCGTGGGTGACATAAATGAAAGTCAATCCCAATTCGCGGTGGATACGTCTCAATTCGCCTTGCAGCTGGCGGCGCAGGTTTGCATCGAGCGCGCCGAGGGGTTCATCGAGCAAGAGCACACCGGGGCTGATGATGAGGGAACGGGCCAGTGCCACGCGCTGCCGCTGGCCGCCGGAAAGTTCATGGGGATGACGCGCGGCGTGATCGGGGAGTCCGATGCGATGCAGCCATTCCCGCGCCCGCGCTTCGCGCTCTAGTTTTGCTACGCCCCGCATCTTGAGACCATAACTGATGTTGTCGAGGAGCGTTTTGTGCGGAAATAGCGCATAGTCCTGAAACATGATCGAGGTATCACGACGGTTCGGCGGCTTGCCTGTCACATCCTCTCCGCCAACGAAAATCCGCCCACCGCTCACGCCCTCGAGCCCGGCGATCATGCGCAAGAGAGTGGTCTTGCCGCAGCCGGAGGGGCCGAGCAGCGTCAGGAATTCGCCGCGCGCCACGACGAGGCCGAGCGGATGTACGGCGGTGACGGTGCCAAAGCGTTTGCTCACGCCGTCCAGCACGACATCTTTGGCGCTTGTTACCACCACACACCCCTATCGAAAGCTTGCAAGCACTGGGACTCGATGGCTAATGTCGGTCAAGCCAAGGCTGGAGGGACAGATTTGACCGCAGACATGGGCGACTTGCCGCAAACCATTTCTTATCGCATCCTGCAGAAGTTGCGCTGGCGCATCATCACCGGCGACTTCAGGCCCGGACAAGTGCTTCGGGAGCAGGATCTCGAAGTCGAATACGGATCGAGCCGAGGGCCCATTCGCAAGAGCCAGCGACTGCTTTTGCAAATCGGCCTCGTCGAGCATCAACCACGGCGCGGCTTCCGCGTCAGGAGCTACACGCCCGACGACATCCGCAACATCTATGAGCTGCGTGCCATGCTCGAAGGCAAGACCATCGACAATCTCGCCGGCCGCAATCTCGAAGCCCTGGTAGAGACCCTTGAAGGGCGCTGCAAGTTGATGGAGGCCTGTCACAAGCGGCGTGATCTCGAGGGTTACCTCCATGAAAACAGCGCCTTCCACCAATGCATCATTGATTTCACCAAGAACCGACCCACCGCCCAAGTTCTTTTTTCGTGAACGAAATCTCGCATCCCGTGCGTTACCGGCTGCTGATGACCGCTCTCCCAGCCGCCGCTCGCTCGACTAACATGAAGAAATCACGCGGCATAATCAGAGGCGGCGATCTCGCCAAGGCCAAGGTCGTCACCGAGGCACACATCCTCGAAAATCTCGACCGAGCCAGCGAAGCATTTGCGGCGCATGCGGGCTCCTGATCTCACGCCAGCGCGATGACGCCGACTTCCACGATGGCGTTCTCACCAATTGCGGAGACTTCGACGAGATTGCGCGCCGGCGGATTTTTGCCGAAGATTTCCGCAAAGACCGTGTTGACGACGGGCTTCTGATTGAGGTCCGTGATGTAGACGATAGCAAGCATGACCTTCTCCGGGCCCGAGCCAGCGGCCTTGAGGATGCTCATGCAGTTTTCGAGCGAGGCCCGTGTCTGCGCTTCGGCACCGGGAGCGATCTTGCCGGTGATAAAGTCCCGAGGCATCTGGCCACCAACAAAGATGAAGCCACCGCCCTTTGTGGCCTGCGCCACGGGCGAAGTGGAGGGCGTGGCATTCGGATCGACAATGATCTCTTTCATCAGGTGTCAGCCTCCGCGTTGATTGATGGTGGCGAGGAACTCGCGCAGGCCCCAAGGCCCGCCTTCGCGCCCCACACCTGCCTCGCCGAAGCCGCCGGTCGGCATATCCGCGCCTTGAATTGCTGTTGTGTTCAAGCCGATGGAGCCAAAACGCAAGTTCTTGAGTTTTGGCTCCAGAACCTCTGGACAGCCCGTGTAGAAATAAGCGACGAGAGCATGACGCTCGGCTTCGAGGACTGCCAGAAGCGCGTCAACTTGGTCGAATGCACGCAACGACAGGATGGGTCCGAACGTCTCGATGCGATCAAAGAGGCTGGCCGAATCCGCTTCGATCACGCTCATGGGGAACAGGAACGGCTCGCCCTCAGCGGCACCCTTAGCGCTGCCGGCGACAAGACGCTCGCCCATTGACACGGCCTCAACGCTCCAGCATTCAAGCTGTTGCATGGCGGCCGCGGTGCGTAGTGGACCCAAATCCACCGCCGTGGTCGAGGGACCGAGCGTGAGACGCTTCACCCGCTCAATCAGCATCTCGCGAAACGTTAGATAAACCCGACGGTCAACATAAACACGATTCACTGACGAACATGCCTGCCCCGCCGCGCGGAGTTTGCGGGCCATGAGATCGTCGAGTGCCCTGTCGAGATCGGCGTCGGCCAAAATGACGAAGGGCGCGTTGCTCCCGAGCTCTAATACAGCGCGCTTGTGATTCTGCGCGGCCGCCACGGCGACTATGGAACCCACACGTGTTGAACCGGTGAAACTCACCACGCCTACACGCGGGTCCATGATGAGGGTTTCCGTGACTGAAGGATCTTCGAGGCAGGCAAAGCGCACAAAGGACGCGGCGCTAGTACTCTGAAATGCAGCGTTCATCGCCTGCGCACAGAGCATTCCGAGTGGGGCCGGTTTTACCAGGACTGATGCTCCCGCGGCGATCGCCGGGCCGATCTTGCGGGTGATACCGGCGAGAGGATCGTTGAATGGCGTAATGAGGAGCGCAACGCCGGGCGCCACTTCGCGGATTGTGCGGCCGTCCACGGCTGTCGTGAAACGGTACTCACGTGCAAGCTTTCTGCAATAGCTCAAGAACGAAATTGCATAGTCGATCTCGTCAGCGGCCTCGGCGGGCTTCTTGCCGACTTCATCGACCGTGAGTTGCGCCAATTCGCTGCGGACCGTCTCCATGGCGTCGATGAGCGCATCGAGAACGGCAACACGGCGCTGCACATCGCCCTCAAGTTCGCGGCGGCTTTGATCGAGAACGGCCAGATGCTCAGCCACAGTCTTCGGGCTATCAGGCCGCCAGCGGCCATAGGTACGGCCGGTATTTGGAGAAAAAATAGTGGTGCAATCCATCGTCTCTCGCATTACGCTGCTTTTGCTAGGCTAGCCAGTGTCTCCATCATGGCGTTGAGCTCCTCCATCGGTTTGCCAAAGCAGAAGCGCACATACTCGCTGTAGGAAGTCCCGAAGCAATCACCGGTAAGGAGGTAGACACCGCGTTCCGCTGCCTGGACCTGAAAGCACGCGATATCAGGGAGCTTGGGGAAGAAATAGAATGTCCCTTCCGAAGGTACATATTGCCATCCCAACCGGTCAGCAAAAGCCATGGCGCGTTGGCGCTGCATTTGGTAATTCTCTGCTGCTCCGCCGTTGCAATTGAGATATGCGATAGCAAGATGCTGGCTTGGGCTAGGTGCGGAACTCACGATCGCCTGATGTACGCTTGTCACGTCCGCAGCAATGGAAGCCGGCAGCATAACAGCGCCCAGACGTAAGCCCTGCAGGTGGTAGTTCTTCGAAAAGGAATTGACGACGGCAAGCCGCGGATACGGTGCCATCATAGCAGAAGCCCAAGCCTTCACATCGAAGGTAATATTGGAGAAGCTCTCATCGAGAATAATCCAGGCCCCGTGAGTCTCCGCTGCGTGGCGCAGGATCGCCAGCTCATCAGCCGTGTGCATACGGCCCGAGGGGTTGCCAGGATTGGCAAGTAGGATGACCTTCGCGCGGTTTTTCTGCATCGCCGCCTCAAGCAAATCCGCCATGATCGCAAAGCTATCGCTGAAGCGGGTTTCGAGCAGGACGGGCTTTAGACCCGCTGTGACGCAGATATCCTCATAGCTCGGCCACGCCGGTGCGACGATAAGCACGGTTTCACCGAGCTGGACCACCGCCTTCAGAATGCTGAAACAGGCGACTTTCGCACCGGCGGTGATGATGACATCACTCTCCGGCAGCGACCACTTGCCAAACAGATGTTTCCTCACCAGCGCACGCAGGTCCGGCAATCCCGCTGCGGGTGTCAGCGCAAGGCTGGCGCCCTGCGGCAGAACCAGCGGGTTCGCATGCTCGGTGAAAGTCGGCGTCGAAAAGGAGAAAGCGCGCTCACCCCTTGCGCGGGCTTCCGCCACACGTTGTGCCAATTTCAAAGTAGGCGAGGGTTTGATCACCGCTTTGCTTCCCGCATGAGGAGGAGTTGAGAAGCAAGGCCAAGCGCCATTGAGAAGAGGAACACAAGCGTGCCGACCGCATTAATCGTGGGGTCGAAGCCCGTTACCAGCGAGGTCCATATCTTGATCGGCAAGGTGATGGAGAAGTTGGTAAGGAAATACGCGATCACGAATTCATCGAAGGCGAACGTAAAGGTGAGGATGCCAGTTGCGATGAGTGCAAGCTTGCAATTCGGCAGCAAAATTTCAAGCATACTCCGCAGACGCGATGCGCCGAGCGTCCAAGCCGCCTCTTCTTGAGATTTCGGGATCTGGGCGATGCGATTGCGCAAATTGAGGATGGCAAGCGGCATGACATAAATCACCTGGCCCGCCGCCGCGAGACCGAGCGAAGGCTCGAGCCCCAGCGACACGAAATAAAGCCGCATACTGATGCCAATGAGAACGAGCGGCACGGCCAGCGGCGCCAACACGAATGCGGTCACCAGCGTCTTCCCCGGGAACTCGGCATTGACCAGCGAATAGGCGCAGAGAAACGCGATTGCCGTGGAAATGAGGCACACCGAGCCCGAGAGCGTGAGACTGTTGAGCAGTCCGTCCACATACTGCTGATCGAAAACGGCACGGCCATACCAATCCGTAATAAAGCGGCGGAAAGGCATCGTCTGGAAACGACCCGAGTTGAAGGAGAATACGATCATCACGAGGATGGGCAGGTAGACCACGGCAACGACGGTCGAGAACAGGACGCCGAGGACCGCGCGTTGCAAGGGACTTGCTTCCATCGCACCGCTCATGCCTGGAGCCTCACGTGGCGCACTGCCATGAGGAGCGGGAGCGTCGCCAGCGCGACCAGCGCCATAAGGACCACCCCGAAAGTCGCGGCTATCGGCAGGTCATAGGTGCCTTTAAGAATCGAGAGCATCAGTTGCGCAAGAACGGGCTTGAAACCGCCGCCGAGGAGGGTCGGCACCGCGTAGTCGCCTACGCAGACGATGAAGGTCAGAACCGCGCCGATACACCAGCCAGGAAGACTGAGCGGCAGAATTACTTCCCAGAACGTCTTCCAGCGGGAGGCGCCCAGATCCGCGCTCGCATCGATGAGTCGGCGGTCGATCGTTGCCATCACTGAAAAAATCAGGAGCGAAATCAGGATCGTGCCGAAAAGAGTGAGCCCTAGGATCGACGCCCCCATGGTGTAGAGAAACTTGAAATGCGGCTGCGAGCCCGTCAGCTGCTCGAACACCCAAGCAACAAGTCCGCCATCGGCGA
>CAMDOZ010000165.1 GCA_945903705.1 Fidelibacterota bacterium
GTAGTCGGTGATGTTGGTCACGCGGCCGCGGAACTTCGTACCGCCCGGATACTTCGCCTCGACGCCCTCCCACGGATCGGCTTCGAGCTGCTTCATGCCGAGCGAGATACGCTGGGTTTCCGGGTTGAAGCGGATGACCTGCACCTTGAGCTGCTGGCCGACCGACAGCGCTTCCGACGGATGATTGACGCGCTTCCAGGAGATGTCGGTGACGTGCAACAGACCATCGACGCCGCCGAGATCGACGAACGCGCCGTAGTCGGTGATGTTCTTCACGACGCCGTCGAGCACCTGACCTTCTTTCAGGTCTTCCATCAGCTTGGAGCGCTCGTGTGCGCGGGTTTCTTCCATCACAGCGCGGCGCGAGACCACGATGTTGCCGCGGGCGCGGTCCATTTTCAGGATCTGGAACGCCTGCGGGCTGCCCATCAGCGGGGTGATGTCGCGGACGGGACGGATATCAACTTGGCTGCCGGGAAGGAACGCCACGGCGCCATTGAGGTCGACGGTAAAGCCGCCTTTGACGCGGCCGAAGATGATGCCTTCGACGCGGGTATTCTTGGTGTACTGCTCCTCGAGCACGTTCCACGCTTCTTCGCGGCGCGCCTTGTCGCGCGAGAGCATAATGAGACCGTCGCGGTCTTCGTAGCGTTCGACGTAAACGTCGATGCGATCGCCAGGCGACATTTCCATGTCGCGGCCGCCGCGGGAAAATTCTTTGAGAGGGATACGGCCTTCGGATTTCAGGCCGACATCGATGAGCACCACGTCGTCGTCGATACGTACAACGGTTCCCTTGATCACACTGCCTTCAATGCTTCCGCTTTTGAAGGATTCGTCGAGAAGGGCGGCGAAGTCTTCCTTCATCGCCACTGCGGCTTGAGCCATAGAGAGTCCTTTCTAGTTTTTCTGATCCAGGCCACCGGTTGGTTCCGGAGGTCTTTGGAAACAACAGTCTCGCTTCGGGACCATCCCGATGTACGAGACCTAAGTCTTCTGCTTTGAAACGATAAAAGCCTTGGCAGACGCCAAGGCCTCATCCGCGTTCATTGCAGAGGTATCAAGCAGGAACGCGTCGTCCGCGGGCTTCAGGGGAGCGACGCTGCGATCGGAATCGCGCGCATCGCGGGCCGCCATGTCGTCCCAGACGCGCTGCTCATTAACGGATTCGCCCTTTTCCCGCAACTCCTTGATCCGCCGCTGAACCCGGACCTCAAGGCTGGCGGTCACGAAGATCTTCGCACTCGCGTCTGGGCAGACCACCGTGCCGATATCCCGGCCGTCCATGACCGCCCCGCCCGGCTGGGCGGCGAAGGTGCGCTGATAGGCCAGCAGCGCCGCCCGAACGCCGGGGATGGCCGCAACCTTGGAGGCCGCGTTCCCGGCCTCCTCAGAGCGCAGGTCATCGGGCGTAAAATCATTAATATTCAAGGCATTGGCGGCGGCCGTGGCGTCCGAAGGCTCCGCCGGACTGCCGCCCCGGCGGATCGTCAGGAGGCCGACAGCGCGGTAGAGGGAGCCGGTATCGAGGTAAGGGATTCCCATATCCTTGGCGATTTTCCGGGCCAAGGTGCCCTTGCCCGAGGCTGCTGGCCCGTCGATGGCGATAATCACCGACAAGCCCCCGAAATTATCTCAGAGATAATTTTCGCGCTTAATTTCATGGGATTTCTCGCATGTCGGCGCCGAGTCCATTCATGAGCCCGATAAAATCCGGGAAGCTGGTGGCGATGGCCGTGGCGTCGTCGACCGTGATGGCGCCCTCGGCGGCCATGCCGAGGACCAGGAACGACATGGCGATGCGATGGTCGAGATTGACCGCGATGGGCGCGCTGTTGGTGGCCCGCGTCCGGCCCCCGCGCACCGTTAAAGTATCTCCTTCAGCCCGGGCGGTAATCCCGCAGGACTGAAGGCCTTCCGCCATGGCGGTCAGTCGGTCGCTTTCCTTCACCTTGAGCTCGGCGAGACCCTCCATCCGCGTTTCGCCGTCCGCAAAGGCCGCGGCGACAGCGAGGATGGGATACTCGTCGATCATCGACGGTGCACGTTCCGCAGGCACCGTAACTCCATGAAGGCGCGAGCTTTTTACGACAAGGTCGGCAACGGGTTCGCCGGCCTCGTCGCGCGCGTTCGTGACCTGGATATCCGCGCCCATCTCCATGAGTGTGGCGAACAGGCCCGTCCGCAAGGGATTCATCCCAACATTGGAAATGGTTATGGACGATCCTGGAACCAGAATCGCAGCCACCGCCGGAAAGGCCGCCGACGACGGATCGGCTGGGACTACGACCGGGCGCCCGGTCAACTCGGGTTGGCCTGTAAGTTTGACTGAATAGGCTCCGTCCTGGCCTAGGGACGTGGCCAGGTCAGCGCCGAAATAGCGCAGCATCCGCTCCGTATGGTCCCGGCTCGGGGCAGGCTCGGTCACGGTGGTCGCCCCCGGGGCATGCAAGCCGGCGAGAAGGACCGCCGATTTCACTTGGGCCGACGAGATCGGAGAAACATAGGAAAGGGGCGCCGTCAGGCTCGACCCGGTGATAGCCATGGGGAGCCTCCCTCCCGCCCTTGCCACGAATCTTGCGCCGGTCTGGCTCAAGGGTTTGATCACCCGCTCCATCGGCCGGCCCCGGAGCGAGGCGTCGCCGGTCAAAAATGTGGTGAAGGGATAAGCCGATAAAAGGCCCGCGATAAGTCGCGCGGAGGTGCCGGAATTGCCCATATCGAGCACGTCGGCCGGCTCGCGCAGACCGCCGATCCCCCGTCCCCAGACATGCCAGATTTGGCCGCGGCGTTCGACCTCGGCGCCAAGGGCGGTCATAGCGGCCGCGGTCCGCAGAACGTCCTCGCCCGTCAAAAGTCCGGTGATGGAGGTTTCGCCCACGGCGAGAGCCCCGAACATGAGCGCGCGGTGGGAAATGGACTTGTCGCCGGGCACCGTCACAGTCCCGCGCAAGGGCTTAGCCTTGGCGGAGACGGCCTTGAGGGGTGTGGCGCCGGTATGCATGCAGGCGGCTGATTAGCATCCTCTCCCGGGAAACGCTACGGCGGGGAAAAGCCAGGGGTTTTTGGTTTTGACTTGGCGTCGTAGGCGTGGCAAATGCCCCTGCCCCGCGAACCACCACCGTATAAACGGCGTTAGTGGTGCCTAGGGTGCGAGACGACAACGGAGGACGAGGCGTGGCCAAAGTCGACCTAGGGATGAAGCTGACCTGCGAGAGCTGCGGTGCTCGCTTCTACGACCTGAACAAGCAGCCGGGCCATTGCCCGAAGTGCGGCACGGCGAACGCCCGCCCGGTGATCTTCAAGGCTTCGCGCCGCCCGTCGGCGGAAGACCGCGAGAAAGCCGCGCAACTCGCCAAAGCGCCGCCGAAGCCCGTGCCCGCTGACGAAGACGCGGCGGCCGAGACCGACGACGACGAGGATGAGGACGTGATCGAGGATACGTCCGATCTCGGCGAAGACGATGACGACGTGGAAGTGCCGGTGGAGAAGGACGAACCTTAAGGCAGCCGTATCGACGTCCGAGTGTGACCGATATTTAGCTTGCCGCGCCGCGCATGAGTTCTTAATTTCCGCGGACTTCGAAACGACCCCGCGCGGGGTACCCAACAAAAACGTCGCGCGGTTCCTGCGCCAGATGCAGGAAATGCTTGATGGGCATGGGGCTGTAGCTCAGTTGGGAGAGCGCTACAATGGCATTGTAGAGGTCAGGGGTTCGATTCCCCTCAGCTCCACCATCAAAACAAGGGCTTGGTGAATTGTCACTGAGCCCTTTTTTGTTGAAGTAAGCGCGGCGTAAGCGCCTTGCGCAAAATGACCAAATTGCGATTACGCTGCCTGCCGCTGAAAATTTGTTGGTTCAAGCGCCTCGTGCAGGAGCGCGTCGAGCAGGCGAAGCCGCGCCTCATCGGCGAGTGTGAGGTTCGCCTCCAGCCGGTCGCAAAGCGCCATCAGTTCATCAACCTTGGCGACGATGCGGTGTTGCTCAGCAAGCGGTGGCACAGGCATCAGGAAGTCACTGTAATCCGTTGCTTCTAAGCGACATGTGCCATGGCTCGAACGCTGGACGCGCTGAAGGATTTCCGGCTTCAGACCTTTGAGGGCACGAAGCACAAACTCGGCCATCTCTGGATCAAATAGTTCCAGAGCCTTCATATCCTGGTTGATAGCGAGAGGGGCGTGCGACACGGCGACGGGGAAGCTGTGTGCGAGAATCATGCCACGCACCACGAATAAAACGCTTCCCATTTTAATCACGTTCGCAGCGGAGTTCTCAATTGCGTCATCGGTGACGCTCATCTGAGCGGAGGCGATATAGTCGATTTTCATGTCCTTCGGCGAAACCCAAGGGATAGGCCCATTCCAAAAATCATCTCGCGACTTCGATGGCGTTCCGCCGCCCCTTAACTTTCCCAGCATGCAAAAGCGCGACCATTTCCAAGTACTCGGGATTTCGAATGGGCGCGTCAAATCGGCGGGGATTTCCCTGTCGAAATTTGCCGCCGGTTCGTCTTTCAGAACCTGAGGCACGAGATAACCGCGAACGGCGAGGTTCAAGACGGATTGACGCAGCTGCTTGATTTGATCGGCGCGTGAGGTAACCGCAGGGAGCGCGTCGAGCACGAAATGGGCGTCAGCGTGGAAGGTTTCGGGATGGGGCGCATTGAGGCGAACCAGGCTCGCCGCCGCCAACCGATCGCACGTCGACTCCCGCGCCTTCCGGGCCGCCTCCAAGCGGTCACAAAGCGCCATCAGTTCATCAACCGTTGCGACGATGCGACGTTGTTCTGCGAGTGGCGGTAGTGGCACGAGGAGGTCCGCGATATCTCCGAGCTTGAGGTATGGGATGGCGGAGCCACGCTGATTATCGGTAATTCGAGAAATTTGAGACTGAATTAGGATGAAGCAAAACTCGACATCCCACCCGGTGGGCTCGATGACATAAGTCCTTTGATAAGCATCAAATTTGCCAGAGTAGACCTTCAAGTTGAAATCACCGTTGCCTGCCAACAGTACTGCAGCGGTATCGAACGAATAGCTGTCAATTTCTGAAGGCGTCTGCGAGCAAGTAAAGAATGGATATCTCCCGCCTTTTACCGCCGCATTGGCATCTAATTTGCCGGTGCGAATTCGCGTCACGCTTCCTAAGGAAGTCCAGCTCCAATTCGTTGGTGTGACAAATGGCTCTTCCTCGCTAACTGTCGATGTTGATTTCCTTTTTCTCTGAGTTAATTCCCGGAGCGCACCAGACGCAACAATCTGATTTATCAACTCCGCCGCTGACTCTTCGTTTGAATTTTGCGTCGTCAGCTTACCTCGGACGGCTAGATCAAGAATGAGTTTACGCAATCGCGCAATCGCATCTGGCGTATCAACCACGCGGTCAAAATGGACGAGCAGTTGCTCAGGATTCATCGCGCCAAAGCCTCAGCCAGGATCGTTTTTAACTGGTCGCGAATTTTCGCACAGTCGGATTCGGCGGCGTTTAACGCTTGGAGCAGTTGCACGGGGTCGCCGTGATCGTCGGCAACCGTGTGGGGGTTTTTGATGTCGAGATTGTAGTTCCTCGCCTTTATATCCTCGGCCGTCACCCTCCACGCCCGCGGCCCCTCTTCGCGGCCTTCGCGTTTCGCTCCGCCCCACCAATCGACGCAGCCCTGCAGATGTTCGACTCGGATCGGCTTCGTCATGGAATAGGCTTTCTGGTTCGACGGGACTTGATGCTCCCAGTACCAGATATCTTTGGTTGGCTCGCCCTTCTCAAAGAACAGCAGATTGGTGCCGATCGAGGCATAGGGCTTGAACACGGAGTTGGGCAGTCGCACGACGGTATGGAGGTTGCACTCCTCCATCAAATGTTCCTTGAGCCGTGTCTTCACGCCTTCGCCGAACAGCGATCCGTCCGGCAGCACCACGGCGGCACGCCCGCCTGGCTTCAACAGCCGGATGATGAGGGCCAGGAACAGGTCCGCCGTTTCTTTGGTGCGGAATTGTGCCGGAAAGTTGGACTCGATGCCGTCTTCCTCGCGCCCGCCGAAAGGCGGATTGGTGAGCACGATTTCGACGCGGTCCTTCTGCTCCCAACTGATGTAGGGGCGCGCCAGCGTATTATCGTGGCGCACGAAGCTGGGGTCTTCCACGCCCTGCAACAGCATGTTGGTGACGCACAACATGTGCGGGAGCGGCTTTTTCTCGACGGCCCGCAGTCCCGCCTGCATATCCCTCTTATGCTCGGGCTTTTTGACATAGCGGCTTTCCATATGCCGTATGGCGCAAGTGAGAAAGCCGCCCGTGCCGCACGCCGGATCGAACAATATTTCACCGGGATGCGGGTCGATGCGATCCACCATGAAGGCGGTGACGGCGCGCGGCGTATAGTATTCGCCGGCGTTACCAGCGTTCTGCAGATCGTTGAGGATTTGCTCGTAAATGTCGCCAAAGTGTTGGCGCTCGGTGAGGTTGTTGAAGTCGATGGAGTTGATCTTGTTGACTACCTGCCGGATTAACTGGCCCGACTTCATATAATTGTAAGCATCCTCGAACACGTCCTTTACC
>CAMDOZ010000166.1 GCA_945903705.1 Fidelibacterota bacterium
CCACCGCTACCAACATTAACCCTACTTCCGTTCCTGTTGTATTCTTGTCCTGTTGTATTCTTACGATTTGCAAATTCTAGAATCGAGGCGATCTGTCCCCTCAGTTCGACTCGCACAGCACCCCGCTTTGGTTCGGGGTGAATTAAGACGCGCTCTATAAGCGACCGCAGGATTTCGGATGCCTCTTGCCGCACGGTGGGGCTGTTGAGGCTGGCTTGCAGCTCGTGAACCTTGCGACGGTAGAGGGCCGGTAGATTGGGGTGCAAATCAACGACCGACGGCTGTTGTTCTGTGAAATCGCGCCCAACCGTGACGCCACCCGTTAAGTCATACAACGCATTGCATTCATTGGAGAGCGCTTGAATCCGGTGGGGCGCGTTTCGCGTCCGGCCGGGACCCCTCCCACGCACTCGATCCAATAGTTCCATTAATGACTTAGAGCCACCTGATAGTGGGGTCACGGTTGGTCGCGATTTCACAACGTGACAAAGCCGCCTCTACCGAAGCTGCGTCCACCGACATGGAATTGTGTAGTTGGAAACGGCGCTGCGAGCCCCATCCGCAAACGGGCCGCGGTCACTCGTGGAGGAAAAGGTGCCAGACAAGGCCGGATGCAGGCCGATCTGG
Source organism: Fidelibacterota bacterium (assembly GCA_945903705.1). Lineage (GTDB taxonomy): Bacteria > Pseudomonadota > Alphaproteobacteria > Rhodospirillales > Rhodospirillaceae > SHVO01. The sequence goes on from CAMDOZ010000166.1 coordinate 628, forward strand.
ACGGCCACGCCCCCACTTGTCACCATCCCGCAGCGCCGGACGGAGCCGTCCCATCCGGCGATGTTCTGGGGAGGACATGACGCAAGCTGTTGCCGGTCCAGCCATGGTTTCAGCCACCGTCCGGTGGCTGGCCTTCATTGCCGCCTGTTTGGGCTCGGCCTCCTATGTGATGGCGCTGACAACGTCCGGCACGGCACTGCCCTACATGCAGGGCGCCTTCTCAGCCGCGCCCGACCAGATGTCCTGGATGCTGACCTCGTTCATCATCGGGACCACCATCGTCACGGCCTGCACAGGCTGGATTTCCATGCGCTTCGGACGTAAGCGCATCCATATGATCTCCCTGGCCGGGTTCACCATCGCCTCGCTGCTGTGCGGGCTGTCGAGCTCGCTTTACGAGGCGGTCATCTACCGCGTTCTTCAGGGCATGTTCGGCGCGCCGCTGCTGCCCTTGGGCCAGGCCATCGGCACCGATCTCTTTCCGCCGGAGAAGCAGGGCTTCGTCATAAGCGCGCTGGCGGTGGGCGCTGCCTCGGGCGCGGTCATCGGCCCCTATGTGGGCGGCGTGCTGGTGGAGCTCTACGGCTGGCCCTGGGTCTTCTTCATCATCGTGCCCCTGGGCACGATCGCTTTTGCCGCGGCTTGGCTCTTTACGCGGGACACGCCCAGCGATGCGCGCCAGCGCATGAGCTGGACCGGCTTCGGCCTCTTCTCCATCACCATCTGCGCGTTCCAGCTCGCCCTCAACCGCGGCGAGCGGCTGGAATGGTTCGAATCACCGGAAATCGTCGTCGAGGTCGCGGTTGCGTGCTTCGCGTTCTACGCCTTCATCGCGCACACGATCCTCGCGCGGCGCCCTTTCTTCGATCGCGGGCTGTTCCTCGATCGCAACTATGCCATCGGGAGCTTCCTGGTCTTCATCTACGGTGCGCTAAACTTCCTGCAACTCTTTCTCGTGCCGGTGCTGCTGCAAAGCCTGGCCGGATACACCATCGCCGAAGCGGGCTACCTTCTGGGTTGGCGCGCCGCGGGCCTCGTCCTCATCTCTCTGGCCTTCAGCCCTGTGGCGGACAAGGTGAGCCCGCGCACGGCCTTCATCGGCGGTTTTCTGTGCATGTTTATTTCCGCCTGGAGCATGTCGCAATGGACCACCGATGTGCGCCACATGGACGTGGCGTGGACGTTGTTCCTCCAGGGCGCGTGCTCCGCGATCAGCTACATACCCATCGCCGTCATGACCTTCGCCACCCTCCCGCAACGCCTGAAGGACGAGGGCACGGCCGTCTTTTACCTGATGTCGACGTTGGGCACCGCCACGGGCACGGCGATCATCTACAACGTGCTGTCGCGCAGCAGCAAAGTGAATCAGGACGCCTTGGGCGCGCAGCTTTCGGCCTATAGCGCCGCATTCCGCCAGAGCATTGTGCCGTCCTTCTTCGATCCGGGCCTGCCGGGTGGCCTGGCGACGGTGAGCGCCGAGATCGCGAAGCAGTCCGCCATGATCGCGTACAACAACTGCTTCTACCTGATCGCCCTGGTCACTCTGGCGACCATCCCGTTCGCCCTCATCGTGCGCCTGCCGAAGAAGCGCTGAACGCTGGGTTTTCCTCCCGGGATTCCTATGTCTGTTGATCGCGTCATTATATCCGCTTGTGCTTGAGATGCTTTTGTCGGTGTAAAGGCGAACGCGACTACTTGACTATCGATATGTAGAGTCCGACATCACTCGTTGGCTGAGGAATCCTCCGCATACACCACCCGCCATGGCGAACGCTAGAAACTCTATTTTCCGCTTCAGTGAACTCATGCCGAGGCCATGGCCTAATGGCTGCGGCGTGACCCGTGACGTGGCGGCCAAAACGTCAGGCAGTGGGTCCCGTGACTGGCTCATCAGCATCGCGGAGCTTGTGGAGGATGCCGAGTTCTCCCACTACGAGGGATGCAACCGCATCCTGACATTGGTTGGCGAAAATCCCATAGACCTGCACATCGGTGAGCTATTGCCGCTACGCTGCAATCCACTGGTGCCCGTATGCTTTCCCGGAGATAGGCCCACGAGATGCACTTTGGTCGGAGAGCCATCGCGCGCTTTCAACGTCATCTTCAATCGCGAGAGCATGCAGGGAACAGTATCTACCGTCGTGATCGCAAACAATCACGACGTCACAGTGCCACATTGTCCTGTGGCGGTTCATTGCGTGGCCGGCACCGTCATGGTGCAAGGTGAACTCTTGCGACCGGGCGATACGCTGGTGGAGCCACGGGATCGTTTGCTCCGAACCAGTGAGATGTCGGCGACGCTCCTGGTTGTCAATCTTCGGAAGAGCTCCGGCAACTCGCAGTGAACCGCTCCGGGGTCGCCGGAGTTTGTTTCATTCGAGTCACGCCGCCCGTTTCTGCTCGCCGAGCATGGCGTAGACGAGCATGGCGTAGAATCGTGCCTCGGTCTCTGCCGGCGGGATGTTTCCGATAGGCTCCAACAGCTGGCGATTGTTGAACCAGTCCACCCAGGTCCGTGTTGCGAACTCGACGGCCTCGAAGTTCCGCCAGGGGCCGCGCTGATGAATGACCTCGGCCACAGGCTCTTCGCGTTCTTCGTTCGGCGACGTGACGAAGCCCTTACGACAAATACTTCTCGGCCAGCTTGAGCGTCTCTTCCGTGAACCGTGTGCCCATGGCTTGCGCCGTCGGCGTCTCGGCATGCGAGGCCACCCAGGCCACGAGCAGGATACGCCGCAGCATGACCATGGTCGGAATCGCCGCCTCGTTCTCGGGCGAGAGCGGCGCCACGTCCCGGTAGCCGGCGATCCACGCTTCCACGAGCCCGGGGATGACCGGCTCATGCTCGATGAAGCTGATCGAGGCGGCAAAATCGTAAGCGAACCAGCCGAAGCCGCAGTCGTCGAAGTCGATCACGGTCATACGCTCGCGGTCGACGAGCAAATTGGCAAGCCGGAGATCGGCATGCACTAGGCCGAAATGCTCGGGCCCCGTGCCGAGCGCCGTCAGAAGCCGCTCGATCCGGTCGGCCGCGCGCTGGAGAAGCGCGCGACCCCGATCGTCGAGGCCGGGTCCCTTGCGCCAATCGCCCCAATAGGCGATGCGCCCCAAGGCCGCGTCGAAATTCCACATCTTCCGGCGAAAGCCTTCGGGCAAAGTCCAGCCACGCGCCTGCCGGTGCATGCGCGCGGTGATGCGGCCGAGTTCGCGAAACCATTCGGGCAGATTACCGTCAACCTCGGGCTCGTGGCCCGAGACGAAGTCGAAGCCGACCGCGATACGCGGCGCGTCGCTATTCTCCCCGATTGCCTGCAGCAGCGCGCCGTCGCGCGCGGCGATCGGCTTCGGCGTCGGCACCGTGCCGTCGGCGCGGAGCGCCTCGATCCAGGCGAGCTCGGATCGGATTTCGTCGAGCGTGTGGTAGCCGGGCCTATGGACCCGCAGCACCATCCGCCGCTCGCCCTCGGCGAGAAGGTAGGTCGCATTCTCCGATATGGTCATGAGCGTCACATCGGCGTCGGGACCGAAACCCCAACGCGCGCGGGCGTGGCGCACTTGCCGCTCGATCCGGGCGAGAAAACCGTCGTCGTACATCATAGGGTCTTGAGGACGTCCTCGGCGGCACGGAGAAGCTGATCGGCGTTCTCGCGGCTGAAGCAGAGCGGCGGGCGGATCTTGAGCACATTGGCTTGGGCGCCCGCGAGTCCGATGAGAACTCCGTGTTGGCGCATCCCGCCGACGACGGACGCCGCGAGGTCACTCGCTGGGCGGCCGTCGCGGGCAAGTTCGACGCCGAGGTAAAGACCCGCGCCGCGCACGTCTCTAATCATCGAGGCCCGGCCCGCAATCCCGGCAAAACCGTCGCGAAGATAGGCGCCAACGGTGCGCGCATTGTCGATGAGGCCCTCGCGCTCGATCACTTGGAGCACGGCGAGTCCGGCGGCCGCCGCCACGGGATTGCCGCCGTAGGTGTTGAAATAGCCGGACTCGCGCGCGAAGTCGCGAATCACCTCGGGCCGCACCACGAGCCCAGCCACGGGCATGCCGTTGCCCATCGGCTTGCCCAGAACGACCATGTCCGGCGCGAGTCCGTGCCGGGCGAAGCCCCACATGGCGTCGCCCGTCCGCCCGAATCCGGGCTGCACCTCATCCGCGATATAGCAACCGCCCGCCGCGTGCACGACGCCAAGGGTTTCGGCCAGCATGCCCGGCGGATCGACGAAGACGCCGTCGCTCGAGAAGACTGAATCGGCGATGAAGGCCGCGAAGCCAATGCCATGGAGGCGCAAATCGGCGATCGCCGCCTCGACCCGCGCGGCAAATCGCGCGCCAACATCGGGCCCCTCGCGCCGATCGGGCGGGGCGACGGTGCGCACGTCGACGCCGACCGGCACCGCCGCGCCCGATGACGGCGAGATCGCCGCGACGGCGGTCGTGTTTCCGTGATAGGCGGTGTCGGTGACGACGACCCCTTGGGCACCCGCCGACCGCCGCGCGACGCGCAAGGCCAGATCGACGCTCTCGCTCCCCGTGCAGGTGAAGACGATCTGGCTCAAGCCGGCGGGGAAGGTCGCGAGCAACGCCTCGGCATAATCGGCGAGGATGTCGTAAAGATAGCGCGTGTTGGTCGCGAGCTTGGCTGCTTGCCGGCTGATCGCGCTCACGACATGCGGATGGCAGTGCCCGACCGAGGGCACGTTGTTGTAGGCATCGAGATAGGCACGGCCGTCATGGTCGTAGAGCCAGACGCCTTCCGCGTGGCTCAAATGTAGGGGCTCGTCGTAGAAGAGCGGGCTTGCCTCGCCCAACACGCGCAGCCGCCGCGACAGCGCGCGTTTCAAGGGCGCGTCCAAGCTCGCCGTGTCCCGGAAGGCATTCAACGAGAGAATATTCCTGGTCTCGGTCATCGACAGGGCATGTGGAGCAATGGATATCCGAAAAACATGGCGACCCCAGAAGAATTATACCTCGCTGTGACTCGTGCGACGATAACGCGGTTCACCGCGCATTGTCACGGCGTCCGGAAACTTGCGGTTACTCTGCCGGTTGGGTGGGGCCTGGAGAAAATCCGTTACATCAGATACCGGTTTCCACCTGAGGTCATCCATCAGGCGGGCTGGCTCCAAGTCCGTTTCACACGGAGCTTCCGTGACGGCCTTGTCACGGTGTCGATCTGAACCGCCCTGGGATTGGCGGAGGCTGTTTCATTCGAGTCACGCCGCCCGTTTCTGCTCGTCGAGTCCTGGCATAGTGGCGTGCCTCGGCTTCTGCCGGCGGAATGTTTCCGATAGGCTCCGGCAGCCGGCGATCGTTGAACCAGTCCACCCAGGTCCGTGTTGCGAACTCGACGGCCTCGAAGCTCCGCCAGGGGCCGCGCCGATGAATGACCTCGGCCTTGTAGAGGCCGTTGATCGTTTCGACGAGCGCATTGTCGTAGCTGTCGCCGACGCTGCCGACGGACGGCTCGATGGGCGCGGGCTCGGGATCGAGAAGCACCATCACCGCGGTTGTGGCAATCCTC
>CAMDOZ010000167.1 GCA_945903705.1 Fidelibacterota bacterium
CGCGCGAAGTTCCACTGGGCCGATGTTCGCGGGCTCACGGAACTAAACAATCTCGACTTTGCCGTGATGAACCCGCCCTTCCACGACGGTGGCCTGGAAGATAGGGCCCTGGGAGAAGCCTTCGTACGGCAATGCCGCCATGTCCTGAAGGACGGCGGCACGGCGTGGCTGGTCGCAAATCTGCACCTCCCCTATGAATCGGTGATGTCGGCCGCATTCTCGCAGGTGGTTTTGCAGGCGGAGCGCGACGGGTTCAAAGTTTATGAGGCCAGAAAATGAGCGGCTCCACGAGGCTCGACCGGCTGCTCGCCAATCTCGGCTACGGGTCGCGGAACGAGGTGCAGGAGCTCGCCCGCCGTGGCGCCGTGCGTCTTGATGGCGCGCCGATAAAGGATGCGAGCCAGCGGATCTCCGTTACGCCTGATCTCTCCGCGCGCCTCACCGTGAGTGGCGAATTGCTCGACCCCATGCCCGGGATGGCCGTGATGCTGCACAAGCCGCTCGGCGTCACCTGTTCGCACAAGGAAGCGGGGCCCTTGGTATACGACCTGTTCCCGCCGCGTTGGCGCCGGCGCGAGCCGGCGCTGTCCACAGTGGGACGGCTCGACAAAGAAACGTCCGGCCTCCTCCTGCTGACGGACGACGGCACGCTACTCCACAAGATCATCTCGCCCAAACACCATGTGGCTAAGCACTATGTGGCCACGTTGGCGCGGCCGCTCCGGGGTGATGAAGTTGCACTCTTTGCCGCGGGCACATTGATGCTGGAAGGTGAGACTAAGCCTCTCGCGCCGGCGCTTATGGAAGTGCTATCGCCCCTTTCGGCCCGGGTCAGGGTCACCGAGGGCCGCTACCATCAAGTACGCCGGATGTTTGCCGCGACGGGCAACCACGTCGAAGCGCTGCACCGCGAGCGCATCGGCGCGCTTGCGCTTCCGGCGGATCTAGAGCCGGGTACATACCGGCTGATGACCGCAGCCGATATCGCGGCGATTTTTGCTTAGTTAAGCGCCTGGTAGCGCGCCTTGAGCGCGGCCGGATCGGGGAGGGCGCTGAGCGGCGGCATGACCTTCTCCAAAACCGGATCGCCGTGAATGTGCGCGAGCAGCGTCTTGATGCCCGCGATCAACGGCAAGCCGTCGAACAGCTTACGCACCGCAACAGCGCGGGCGAGTGCTGGGGTATCGCCGTCGCGATAGGCCTTGCCGCAGTCCGTTGAATTCAGGTTCGCGGTCGCCGAAATGCAGCCGGCGAACGGGCCGCCGTTCCGCGCATCCATCAGCGTTCCTTCGTTCGAAGGGAAGACATCGACGGTCGGGATGGAGGCGATCTCGCGGGCGTAAGTCAAATCACCGGATGAATCCTTGAGCCCGGCGATGCGCGTTCCGAAATTTTTCACAAGAGCGCTCACGAGCGCTGGCGTGTACTGCACGCCCGAGAGGGCGGGAAAGTTATAGAGATAGACCGGCGTCGCCTTTTCCTTGGTCGCTTCGACGATGGCGCCGATGTAGCTGATGACGCCGGCGTCGGCGACACCCTTGTAGTAAAAGGGCGGCAGGACCAGCACGCCGGCGAAACCCAAGCCGCTCGCGTGCTGCGAAAGAGCGACAGCGTCGCCCACGGCGGCGGCGCCCGTTCCGACCATCATCCGCGAGAGCGGCAGGCTCTTTGCGGCTGCGGTCATGACGCCCATGCGCTGCGCGGCCGTGAAGGAGGTGGCTTCACCGGTCGTGCCTAGAACATTGAGTCCGTCGCAGCCTCCGTCGAGCAGCTTCCGCGCCAGGCTGATGAACCGGTCATGATCGGGCGCCGATCCCGCAAGCGGCGTCGCAATCGCCGCGACCACCCCGCGAATCCGCGTGGAATCTGGTGATCCTGTACTTTGAACGCTCATGGACGTCCCCTCTCGTTACGTTCGAACGCCCTTCAGACGGCGTTTTTTAAGGCCGCGATGAGCGTTCCCAAGAAATTCGGGGAGTGCCATGCCGGCGCCGGTCTTAGGATTTACCACGCCATTCGGGAAGGGGACATATCCACATGGGACACGCCCTCAGACCGGCTGAAATGCTGCGTTAAACGAGAGGACACCCGAGGCCGCTTGGCGTATACTTGCCCGCAATCTACGGGAGGACTCATGCTTAAATTCACAGTTGCCGCGCTTGCTGCCATGGCTGCGGGAGCCGCGTTCGCGGCCGAGACGCCGGCGGCCAAGTCCTCCCCGACCGAAGTCCCATCGGTCATCAAGGACGGCAAGATCGGCTTCGTGCTGACCAGCCGCTACTGGGCGGTGCATGAGTCGCCTGGCGGCAAAGTGGAATGCCCGGCCGGCTTCAACGACGGGCCGCGCGAGCAGTTCAAGCAGCTGTTCCCAGACGACGGCGTCAAGCGCACGATGCTCGATACGCATTTGATGCGCGAGGCGCGCCAGTGGTTCCCGGACATGTCCGAGGAGCAGTTCGCCTATAAGGAAGCCACGGGCAAAGTCTCGTACGGCATGGACCTCGATGGGAAGGTCGGAGCCGAGGACTTCACCGGACCGGACGGCGTCAAGGGCGTCGACAATCAGCTGTTCCGCGCCATCGGTTGCACCTCGCAGTATCGCGCGCCGTCGAACCTCATCTATTTCTTCGAAAACAAGTACCTGGGTCAATTCAACACGAACCGCTTCATGATCGAGATTTCGGACGTCGACAATCTCACCAATGACGACGACGTCACCGTGAAGACCTATCGCGGGCGAGATGACCTTCTGGCGGATGCCACGGGCGCTTCATACGTGCCGGGCGGCACGCAGCGTGTAGATGCGCGCTGGGGCAAGCAGTTCCAACAGACCTTCAAGGGCAAGATCGTCGATGCCGTTCTGGTCACGGAAGGTCAGGACCTGACCATTCCCTGGTCGGCCACATTCGACACCAACGGATTCCACAAGTTCAAAGGGCTGCGCTTTCAGTTGAACCTGACGCCGCAGCGCGCCGAAGGGGTCATGGCCGCCTACGTGGATGTGGCCGCGTTCTACCACCACCTGAACACGTCGTGGTCGACACATCACCAGAGCTACGGCCAGCTCTCCGCGCCCTCATTGTTCCGCGCTTTGCACCGGCTTGCCGACGGCCATCCGGATCCCAAGACGGGCCAGATGACGTCCATTTCGGGCGCGATCAATGTCCGCTTCACGCAGGTGTTCATCGAACATCCGCCGCAGCAGACGGCGATGGAAGGCGAAGGCGCCGCCACGCCCGCGGTTCAACCCGCGCAGTAATCTCTGACGTTATTTATTCGCGGCTCGCCTGAGTCGTCCGCGGCGCCGTTCCATCCGCGGCCACCGGCTTGTTCGGATGGATGACGTGGGTCCGCGCGAACTGCACGTCGATCGAGCCTGAAATCGCCGTGTTCTGACCCTTCTCGTCGGGGTGAGCATCCGCGAGCCGGTTCATGAGCCGCCACAGCGAAGGCGATGAGACCTGCCCGTAATTCTGATGGTGTGTCGCCCATCCGGAATTGAGCTGCAGGTACCAGCTCCACACATCGACATAGCCGCCGATGTTGCCTTCCGCATAGTCACCGGTGAGCTTCAGACGGAAGCGCGCGTCCTTGATCACGTGCACGCCGGTGGAATCGAAAGCGATGGTCAGCGGAAGACGCAGATCGGCGGTCTGGGTCGTCAGTACGCCGTCCTCGATCTTGCCCTTGAAGGTGCTGACGAACTCCTTGCCGAAGCGCGCGTCGATACGCTGCGTGCCGCCCGGCAGGAAATTGTTGCCCGACGCATCGTTGAGAAGATTGTCGCGCCCGCGATACGTGGTGACGGTTACGTCCGGGTCGTTGACCAGATCGTCTACCTCAGTGATCTCGATGAGGGTGCGATTGAAGTTATTGCGACGGACCGCATTGCCTTCGAAGAAGGTCATGTAGGGCTGCGGGTTATTGTAGCCCGCAAGACAGCCGATGGCGCGGTAGAGTTGGTTGTCGATGCCGCGTTCGCCGTCGGGGCTCGTGAAATCGTCGGCGTCGACCTTGCCGTCGAGATTGAGGCCCTTGCTGATCTTCCCTTTGACTTCGTGATAGCCGTAGGGCTCCGGCGTCACCTTGGGATGCCAGGTTTCGCTTTCCCATTTGAGCTGGGTGTCGAGAATCGTGCGCTGTTTTCCGTCTTCGGGATGCAGGAGCTTGAAGTGCTCGCGTTCGCCGTCGTTGACGCCGTCCGGGCATTCTTGTTTTGCGCCAGGCGTGCGATGGATCGACCATTCGCGCAACGTCAGCACATAGCCGATGGTCCGGTTCGTGATGCCGGCCGTGGCGGCCTGGCTGGCGGCGAAGGAAGGGCTGGCGGCCACAGAGCCCAACGCGAGGGAGGCGACGGCCAGGCCAAGGCGATATTTCATAGCTTTCTCCGAACGGAACCGGCCGGACCTAAAAACGACCGGCCAAGCGTACATATTGTAGATCTTTGCCCATCGCGGCGGCACCCGTCGCACACCATTGCCTGCAATCTTTTTTAGGAAAGCTAAAGTCAGACAATCCAAGGTGTTAAGGTTGCCTTTAGCTCAGGTATACCGTGGTCGAGGGGGCCTTTATGCTGAGGCGCCTGGGTTTTGACGATAACGGGAACGAAACAATGAAGCGCGTTGGCAAGGCTTTGGTGCTGATCGGCACGGCGGCACTCCTGAGCGGTGTGGCCCTCGGCCAATCGCAAGGCGCAAAGTACCGCCCACCCGTTGCCGACCTCGAAGCCTTCGTGCCCGAGCCCATGCCGGCCGGTTTCGGCGTGCAGCACACGGACGTCGACGGCCCGGTGTTCGTCAATGCCAGCGGCATGACGCTCTACAACTGGCCGCTCAACAACCTGCGCAACGGCACCGCCGGGGACCGCAAGGATGCCCCGCCCGAGTGCGTGGATGAAAAACGCACGGTCAATACCGGACTGATGAGCCCCTATCCGGGCGACCTGCTATTGCCGGATCTCGAGACGCGTCCGACTTGCACGCAGGCGTGGCCGCCGGAGTATGCGGCCGATGGCGCCGCCCCTGTCGGCAAGTGGGGAATCGTCACGCGCAAAGACGGCAAGAAGCAGTGGACCTATGGAGGGTTCCCAGTCTACACGTCCGCGCTCGATAAGCGTCCGGGTCATGTGATCGGCTCGTCGCGCCGCTGGAACCGCGGCGATTCAGGGTCGCACCGCGAAGCGATCGGACCCGCGCCCGACGCGCCGCCGGCCTTTGTCGTGCGCACCGTGGCCACGGGCCGGCTTCTCACGACTGACGTCGGCTTCTCGGTTTACGCCTCGGATGGCGATACCTTGAACAAGTCCAACTGCGTTGCGTCTTGCTTGAAGGAGTGGCGTCCCATTGCGGCTCCGCAAACTGCGTTGACGCGCGGTGACTGGGGCATCATCGAGCGCTCGCCCGGGATCAAGCAATGGACCTTCCGGGGCCGGCCGCTCTATACGCGCATCGCCGAGACCCGGAACCGCAGCCTCGAAGGCAGCGATTCACCCGGTTGGCACAACGTCTACACTCAGATCAATCCGAAGATCCCGGCCGCGTTCACGATCCAGGATACGCGCGTCGGCGAAGTGATCGCCGACAAGGACGGAAAGACGATCTACCTCTATCGCTGCGGCGACGACGCCCAGGATCAGCTGGCGTGCGATCATCCGTCGACAACGCAGGCTTATCGTATGGCGGTCTGCGGCGGGGGCGATCCCGAACGCTGCGTGACGTCCTTCCCTTACGTCCTGGCGCCCGTCGGCGCCAAGTCCGAGAGTCTCATCTGGGGCACCATGTACGTGGACCCGAAGACGGGCCATCAGGTGGACGCGAAGGCTCCCGGCGCGCTGCATGTGTGGACCTTCCGGGACCGCCCGATCTACACCCATGGTCTCGACAAGGCGGCGGGTGAGATCAACGCCGACGGTTGGGGCGAATTCAACGGTAAGCGGAACGGTTACAAAGGGTTCTTCATCCGGGACGACTACCTGAACAACGCCACCTAGGCTGGCGCGTTCGGCCCGTTTTGGGCCGGGAACTGGTGCCGTCCGGCAACGGCCGCCCAAAATACCCCTGTTTTGGGCCTGATCCGGGCCTAA